>NZ_DYXM01000251.1 GCF_020742175.1 Dietzia timorensis | reverse complement strand
AGCGCGAGCATCGCCGCCATCGCGAACATCACCACGGCGATGATCACGTCGAGTACCCGCCACGCGACCGGGTTGGCGAAGAGTCCGCGCAGCGCCTTCCCGCCGAAACCGACGAGGCAGAACCACGTGATCCCGGCGAGGAAGCAGCCGAGCGCGAACGCCCACCGCAGGTCCCCATGGCCGTTGGCTAGCGAGCCCAGCACGACCACAGAGTCGATGTAGGCGTGCGGGTTGAGCCAGGTGAAGGCGAGCATTCCGCCGATAGCAGCAAGCAACGGCCCGCCGAGGCGCCGACGGGGGCGTTCTGCCGCGCGGTCGCCCGAGCCCGCGGATTCGGCGAGGTCGCCGCCGCTGCCGCCGCCGCCAAGCACCGGTCCGTCAGATCCGTGCGCACCATTCGTACCGCTCGACGGCGCCACCGCGGCCCCCACCGCCACGGTCTCGCGTTCGCGCTCCAACGAAACCGCCTTCTCGGGGTCGGCGGGCGCTTCGAGAGCGGATCCGCCAACCCAGGCCCGACGGAGGGCGAAAATCCCGTAGCTCACGAGGAACACGACGCCGAACCACGTGATCAGCGTCATCGCCCACGGCGCGGACGCCATCACGGCACCGGCCCCGGTCACGCCGAGGGTGATCAGGCCCATCTCACTGACGATGCACACCACCACAAGCGGCCACACGGGAATCGCCCCGCGCAGCGCGTGTCGCAGGAGGAAAGCATTCTGCGCGCCGACCGCCGCGATAAGCGCGATCGCCGTCATAAAGCCCAGGCCGAGTACTGAAAATGAGAAGGTCACGAACGCCAAGTTAGGACCCCTGTTCAGAAAACTCAAACTAATTATTTTTCTGTACCGTAAGCTGTCCTTATGGCTGCACTGAATCTCGATCAACTCCGCACGCTCGTCGCCGTCGTCGATCACGGCACCTTCGATCAGGCGGCGGCATCCCTCGGCGTCACCGCACCCGCGATCTCCCAGCGCATCCGCGCGCTCGAGGACGCCGCCGGGCGCGTGCTCGTGCGCCGCGACAAGCCGGTCCTGCCCACAGAGGCGGGCGAAACCCTGTTGCGCACCGCTCGCCAGATGCTGCACCTGGAGCAGGTGCTCGCCGTCGAACTCGATTCCCGAGAATCAGTGCTCTATGACGGCGAAGGTGCCGATTCCACGGGCGCGCCGCTCCCCCACCTCTCCGTGCCCATCGCCGTCAACGCCGACTCCCTGTCGTCCTGGTTCCTCGACGCGCTCGTGTCGGCGGAATTCGGTCCGCGCATCGCGTTCGACATCCGTAGAGAGGACGAGGCGCATTCGACCGAGCTCCTCCGCCGGGGCGAGGTGATGGCCGCCGTCACCTCCGATAAGACCCCGGTGCAGGGCTGCCGCGTCGTCCCGCTCGGCACCATGCGCTACTTCGCCTGCGCCTCACCCGAGCTCGTCGCGCGCTACGGCATCGGCGATGACGTCGACGTCCGCACCCGCAACAAGGTCCTCAAGGCTGTGCCCGTCGTCGACTTCGACGACCGCGATGACATGCAGTCCGCCTTTTTCCGGGGCCTCGTCGGCGCAAACTCGGACGCGCCGCGTCACGCTATCCCCGCGACGAACGAATACATCCGCGCGGTGCGGATGTCGCTGGGCTGGGGCCTGCTCACTGAGCAGCAGGCCGAGCCCTACCTCGCCGACGGCTCGCTCGTTTCGGTCGCCCCGGACAAGCCGCACCACGTCCCGCTGTATTGGCAACACTGGCGTGTGCGGTCGATGGTGCTCGACAGGATCACCGACGCCGTCGTCGCCACGGCCGGCGAGGTGTTGCTGCGCCGCGGGTAGAAGATCTGGGAAGATGGCAGCCGTGTCCGATCAGACCTCTCCCCGCCTCATCGTCGGCCTGGGCAATCCCGGCCCGGCCTACGCCGCGACCCGCCACAACATCGGCGCGATGGTCTGCGACGATCTCGCCGACGAGGCCTCGCCGATGCCTGCGTCGTTCTCGGTCCACAAGCGCACCAACAGCGAGATCGCGCAGACCCGCATCGACGGCCATCAGGTAATCCTCGCCAAGCCCCGGTCATACATGAATGTCTCGGGCGGTCCGGTGGCGGCGCTGTGCAAATACTTCAAGGTCGCTCCTGCCGATCTCATCGTCATTCACGACGAGCTCGACATCGATTTCGGCACCGTGCGCCTCAAGCGCGGCGGCGGAGAAGGCGGACATAACGGCCTCCGCTCGATCTCCCAGGCGCTCGGCACGAAAGACTACATCCGGGTCCGCGCGGGTATCGGCAGGCCGCCCGGGCGCATGGGGGTGGCAGACTTCGTGCTCAAGCCCTTCGCCAAGCACGAGATCGCCGACGTACCGGTCCTCATGGCGGACGGCGCCGACGCCGTCAGAAAAATACTGGACGTGGGCCTCGAAGCGGCCCAGAACGCCGTGCACTAGGAATGTAGAGCTTACCCTCGGCTGCCCTCTGAGCCCGTCGGGTCACAGGGAAATCCTTGGAGCTTTGTAACAAGTGGGAGAAATACTCACCACCTGCCACCATGGCCGTCTCAGACGCACTAATGTGCCCCTCA
>NZ_DYXM01000250.1 GCF_020742175.1 Dietzia timorensis | reverse complement strand
GGCCCGGGCGGATGAGGGCCACCTCGACGACGAGGTCGTAGAACGTGCGTGGTCGCAGGCGCGGCAGCGTCGACATCTGTGCGCGCGATTCGACCTGGAACACCCCGACGGTGTCGGCGCGGCACAGCATCTCGTAGACCTCCGGGTCGGCGAGGTCGAGGTCGGCGAGGTCGACGTCGAGGTCCTTGTGCGCGAGGGCGAGATCCATCGCCTCGTGGATCGCGGTGAGCATGCCGAGTCCGAGGAGATCGAACTTGACCAGGCCGACGGCGGCGCAGTCGTCCTTGTCCCACTGCAGCACGCTGCGGTTTTCCATGCGCGCCCATTCGGTGGGCACGACCTCGGCGACGGGCCGGTCGCACATCACCATGCCGCCGGAGTGGATGCCGAGGTGCCTGGGCAGCCCGACGAACTGCCGCGCCAGGTGCAGCACGTCCTCGGGCACGGTGCCCTCGGATTTCTCTCTACTCTCGGCGCCGAGCCCGGACCACCTGTCCACGCCCTTGGACCAGGCGTCCTGCTGGCCCGGCGAGTAGCCGAGCGCCTTCGCCGCATCGCGGACCGCCGAACGTCCGCGGTAGGTGATGACGTTTGCGACCTGCGCTGCATGCCGGCGCCCGTATTTGTTGTAGACGTGCTGGATGACTTCCTCGCGCCGCCCGGATTCGATGTCGATGTCGATATCGGGCGGCCCGTCGCGCTCGGGAGAGAGGAAGCGCTCGAACAAGAGGCCGGCGCCGACGGGGTCGATCGCCGTGATCCCGAGCGCGAAGCACACCGCCGAATTCGCCGCGGACCCACGCCCCTGGCACAGGATCGCCTCGGCGCGGCAGAACTCGACGATGTCGTGGACGACCAGGAAGTAACCGGGGAACCCGAGCTGGCAGATCACCTCCAGTTCCTTTTCGATCTGCGCGAACCCTTCGCGTTCGTGCTTCTTGCCGAGGAATCTTCGTTTTCCGCCCCTGCGCGCGAGCTCGCAGAGCCAGCTCGCCTCGTCGTGACCTTCGGGCACATCGAAAGGGGGAAGGTTCGGGGCTACGAGACGCAGGTCGAATGCGGCTTCCTGCGCGATCTTCCGGGTGTTGACGACGGCGTCCGGCCACCTTCGGAACAGCTGCTCCATCTCCTGCGCAGAACGCAGGTAATGGCCGCCGGCAGGAGGCAGCCGGGCCGCGTGATCGTCCAGCGAATCGCGGGCGGCGAGCGCGGCCATCGCCGAGGAGAGACGGGCGTCCGCCGGGGTGGCGCAGTGCGCTGCGGTCGTCGCGACGATTGGCATGCCTTCTTCTTCTGCGAGCTGGGCGAGAGCGTCGCAGCGTTCGGTGTCCTCGGGTTCGCCGTGCAGGGTCAGTTCGACCGCGATGTTGTCGTGCCCGAAGAGCGCGGCGAGCCTGCGCAATTCGGTGCGTGCCGCCTCGGGGCCGCCGTCGGCGAGCGCGCGGCGGACCGCGCCTTTTCGGCAGCCGGTAAGGATCTGCCATTGCCCTTCGGACGCTTTGGCAAGCGCGTCGATGTCGTAGGAGAGAATCCCCTTCTCCCCTCCCCGCATGTGCGCGTCCGCGATGCTCGCCGACAGGCGCCGGTAGCCTTCGTTTCCGCGGGCGAGGACGAGGAGGTGTTCGTCGTCGGGGAGGGTGAGCTCGGAGCCGAAGACGGTCGCGATGCCGTGTTCTGCGGCCGCCTCGGCGAAGCGCACGACTCCGTAGAAACCGTTGTGGTCGGTGATCGCGATGTGGCTGAGGCCGAGGTCGACGGCCGCGGCCACCATGGCCTCCGGGGAGGAGGCTCCGTCGAGGAAACTGTACGCGCTATGCGCATGAAGCTCGGCGTAGGTACTGGTTGGCAGGCTTTCGCCGGGCACGTCGTGAACCGGCGGCAGAAACGTTCCGGTCCGCTTGACCCGTTTCCCCGATTCGGTGTGCTCTGGCCGTTTCGGCGCGCTTCGCCCAGATAGGATGCGCTCTACCTCGGACCATTCGGCCGGCCCGTGGAACCATCCCATTACCGCGGCCCCCGGGGTTCGGCCTGCTGCCGGGGCCGGTCAGCCGGCGTGCGGGATGGGTCCCTCAACGAAGAGCACGTCCCACGTTCCGGCCTTCTTCGGCGCGGCCCCGCAGCTCGCGGGCCGTTCGGGCAGCGCCCGCCGCTGCATTTCGACCTGCCAGCGCCTGCCGTCGGAATGTCGCACATCGGCGCGGGCGCGCTCGGGGTCGTCGGGGTCGATGCTCCCGACGACGAACAGGGCGTCCAGATCGACGTCGCCGGTCGCGCTGCGCACGGCGATATCGGCGACCTGCTCGACCGGCGAGAACGCGCTTTGGCCGCGCAGACCGGTGAGCGAGACCCGGCCTTCTTCTGCCGCCCTGATGGCCGCGGCATAACTGTCGACGTCGTCGGAGCCGTAGGTGAGCCCGCCGGGCATCGTGATGAGCACCGGCGCGAAACGGTGCCCACCGGTGTGCGAACACTCCCACACTCCCGCGGCCGGGTCGGTGTCCGCGAGCTCGGCCCCGAGCTGCTTATCGAGGGCGGCGGCGACGGGGCGTCCCCGGACGGCACAGCATTGATCGCGTTTGCCGTGCGTGCAGATGAGCGCCAGTGGACCGTCGACGCGGCGGAGCGTGGCGTCTGGTTCGCCGTCGAGCGCGGTGCCGTCATGCAGGTCGATGGCGAGCAGGTCCGCAGGCTCTGATACCTCGAGGGCGAGCATGTCGCGATGCCCCGGAGCTGTGTCGACGAGATACACGCGCCGGGCGCCATCGTGTTGCCCCGCCCGGCCGGGGCGCCTGATGAGCAGCAGGCGAGCGCCTGCCCGATCGAGGTGCTCCTGCAGCGCGGCGGTGAGTTCGGCACTGAAGACGTTGCCGTCGAGAATGTCCCTGCTCCACGCCCCCGGATGCTCGAGAAGCACCCATCGACGCTGATGAGAGGCTGTGCCCGCCAGCGGTTCGTCGGCCGACTGTTCCGAGCAGCGCGCTCCGAACGGGCGGGGCGGGATGGGGTGTTCTCCGGGCTGTGAATGCACGTCCTTATCGTGTCCTGAGCCCGGTGCAGACGCACGTTTCCCCTTCGATAGGGTGTAAACGCCTGAGTTGCGAATGTGAATGCAATTAATCGATGGTACTGAAATACGCTTGTGAGCTTTTTGTTATACCGAGTGATTATGGTTGAACTATGAAACTTAAGAGTCAGTACGTGTCGCTGTTGGCGGGCACCGCGTGTGTTGCGCTCGCGCTGTCGGCGTGTGGCACCGACGAGCCTTCCGAGGAGATGCTGAACGTGAGCGGCACCTCGGGAAGCTCGACGTCGGTCACCACGTCCGCCCCTACTGATCAGAAGGGACTCGCGCAGGGCCTCAAGGAGGACGAGAGCAGCGACTCGGGCGCGGCCCAGACCAGCCAGAACTCGAGTTCGGGACAGCCCTCCTCCGCAGACTCCCGCGCCGACGCCGCCCCGAATTCCGCACTGGTTCTCACCGAGATCCGCATGGGCGAGCACGACGGCAAGGACCGCGTGGTCTACGAGTTCACCGGCGAGGGCGCTCCCGGCTACTCCATCTCGTACGTCTCTGCGCCCGCCCAGCAGGGCAGCGGCCACGCCATCGAGATGCCGGGCTCGAAGTACCTGCAGGTGATGCTCACCGGCCAGGTCATCCCCACGATGGTCGAGGGCGTCGATGAGGTGAAACCGGGACTGGTCACCCCGCAGGGCAATTCCGGCGTCGAGGGCGTGTACTTCGCCGGCCAGTTCGAAGGTCAGGGCCAGTCGGTGATCGGCCTGGATTCCCAGCGCAGCTACACGGCGTTCACCCTGGAGAACCCGCCCCGGCTGGTCGTGGACATAGATCGCTAGGTTCCTCACTCGTAGACTCCTTCCACGCTCCACCTCGAAGCCCCGGTGGCTGCGGACAGCAACAGCGCTGCCGCGCCGACCGGGGCTATCTGCATTCGCACGCGTAGCGCCCCGCCGTGCCACCAATCGCCGTCGTCCGGCCAGGGAGCCGACCAGCCCGAGACCCCGAGCCCCAACGTTCCCAGGCGGACGCGCACGGGTTCCCCGGTGAGAAGCCCCCGCTCTCCCGCGACGATCGCGTGGTCCTGCCGGTCGAGAAGTTCGACCCCCTCGCCCAACGGAACGAGTCGCCGTCCGCCGCTTTCCGTGACGAGAAGCCGGTAGGACTTCGGCGGCGACACCACCGAGGGCGCCGGACCCGTGATCTGGCCGGGCCAGGTGATGTCGACCCGGCCGGGGGCGAAGTCCTCCCCGTATGCGACCGTGTCCACCTGGCGGGCCGGTTCGCGGCCGCCTGCCGCGGCGGCCACCCGAACCGATTCCGTGCCCAGTAACCCCTGCACGCGCTGGAGCGCGCGGCGTGCTCTCGCGCCGGCGAGACCGGCCGAACCCCACAGCCCTTCCTGCAGTTTTCCCGCGGCGACGACCTCCAGCGGTTCGAGCACGAGGGAGACGATCGCGCCCCCGGAGCGCTGCTCCACGCCGTCGTCATCGCGTGTTGTCCCGCTTCCGGCACCGGTGATCCATCCATCGAGCTGCCAACGCACGCGGTCCGCCGTCGCCTCTGCCGAGAGTGGCTCCGCGCAGCGCCATACCCGGCGAACCTCCCGCCCGTCCTCGAGTCGGGCGACCACGGCGAGACGGATGCACGCGACTCCCGCCGCGGCGAGCTGGTCGTGCATCCGCACGGCGAGGCGGCGCCCGACGAACGCGGCCTGGTCGATGCGTTCGAGCGCGGGGTCGCACGTTTCGGCGACCTCCAACCCCGGTGGCGGGGACGAGACCGAGGGCAGCCGCCAGCGCTCGCCGCGACAGATCCGATGGGCGGCGGTACCGAAGGAGCCGAAGCGGGTGGCGACATCGCGCGGAGCGATCTCGGCGAATGCGCCCAGGGTGCGTACGCCGAGCCGCCGCAGTAGGTCGAGGAGCTCGTCGAGCTCAGGCCCGGCGAGGAGCGCCTGTTCGGCGGCGAGCAGGCCGAGCGGTAACGGGGCCAGGTAGTCCGCGTCCGCGCCCGGCTCCAGGCAGGCCCCCTCGCGCGCGGCCAGGATCGCCGTGGGCATCTCGTCGGCGATACCGACCAGGCACTCCACGTCAACCTCCGCCACTGCGGCGACCAGCACCTCGACGAGTTCGTCGACGCCACCGTAGTAGCGCAGCGCCCCCGGCGCGGACAGGACGACGAGACCGGGGCGCAGGAGTTCCGTGCCCGCGACGACGCCGTCCAGTGCCCGGGCGACCGGTTCGAATTCTGCGGTGTCCCGGCCGGGGTCGGCATCGCGGACGATGAGCTCGGGGCAACGAAACTGCGCGTCCCTGCGCCGTACTCCCCGCCTGATCCCCGCAGCCCGGGCCGGGGCGTTGCACGCCATGACGGCGCCGTTGTGCAGCACCGCCAGCGGCTGCTCCACCCCGATGGACTCGGCGCGCGCCGTTGCGATGGCAGGCCAGTCCGGACACCACACCGCGACCACTCGGATGTTCTCGTGGTGCCGGCCCACGGCACTCATCCCACCCTCCTCTCGGCGGCGGGCGAGGCGACGCCCATCCCGCCGCGCAGCGAGGTTCCGCGAACGGGCGTCGCCGTTGTGGGCGAGCCCGCCACGCTGCGCGAGGGGCACCCGTACAACGTGAACTCTCCGCGCGCGCCGGCACCTCCGAGCGCCTTTCCCCGCGCGAGAACCGGGGAGCAGGCAGAGAAGATGCGCCCGTAACCGCGGTCGAGCCCAGCACAACGTGAAGTGGCCGACTCCAGGTGCAGGTCCGCCCCCGGCCAGTCCCTGACCCCGGCGACCAGGACCGTGCCGGCCGAGCGGGCGCGACCGGCGAGAACCCGTGCCCGCGCGGGCGGGATACGCCCGCAGGCGGGGTCCAGGACCACCATGTCCATCCCATCGAGCAGCACGGAGGCCACCACCCCGGGATCGGCCCCGGCGGAGGGGACGAGAGCCACCTGGGACAGGTCCCCACCCTCCGCGGCCACAGCAGCGAGGCCGAGCGCGGGATAGCCGATGATCGCGCAACGCTTCCCCGCCGCCGTCGCCGCGGCGACGAGCGCCACGACCAGCGAGTGACCGCCGGCCAGCGCGACGACCTGCCCCGGGGCGACGGCGCCGGACGGCACGACCGAACGCAGGTCCCCAGGAAGCGGGACCGCGTCGGCCGGTACGGCACCGCGATCGAACGTTCCCGCACCCTCCGTGGGAGCGGTGAGGTCTTGCGTCACCGCGGCAGAGCCGGCACCTGTGTCTGCATCTACGCTCGCCCCTGCGTCCGCCGGGAACTGGGACACGGTCGCGACGGAGGCGCCACGGGACGGCATCCGCGGCACCGCGGACCCGGAGCCGCCGGAGACCGCTGCCACCTTCTTGCGCAGCTCCGCAACGGTGAGCGCACGCGGGTCCCCAGCGCCGGAACCGCCCCTTTCGGGAGCACCTTCCGCGCTGCCGGACTCCACGGACATGCGGTCCGCAGTGGCCGTGCTGACCATTTGAGGCTCCACCTCCCCATAGCGTGACATAGACGAACATAGACGAACATTGTCGAAAGTATCGAAAATCTTTTCGCTACAGGAAGTAGTGAACACCACGGCTCGGACATTTTTCAATAGTGCAGCTCAAAGCGTATTAAAGGCGCTGGTAACGCCGTTACCGCTTTTGTGGTCAACCCCCATTCGAATGGGTTCGAACGGTTTACGTATCGAATATCACGCGGGCGGCAAGGCGCCGTGGCGCGTGGCGAGATCGCGGGCGACGGCCGCCACGACCTCGCGGGCGGGCGCCGGTTCCAGGACCTCGATGTTCTCGCCGAACTGGAGGAGATGGCGTACGGCGTCATACTCGCGATAACGCACGGTGACGAGGGACCAGCCGGGCCCGGCGGAGTCGGGGGCGCCGACAAAATCGAGGCGGCCGCCGAGGATGCGCCCCGCCATGTCGATGCGGGACGTACGCACCCGCGCGGTGACAACCACGTCACCCGAAGCCTCCGTCCGCTTGCGCAGCGCGTCCCATTCGGAGGCCAGGCTCGCTCCCGCGCGGCGACGCACCGGGGCATCGCCGACCGAGTAGCGCGACATTCTGCGCAGGTTGAAAAGGTGCGGTTCCTCGCCGCTGTCGGCGACGAGGTACCACTGCCCCGCCTTCGCGACGAGCCCGTAGGGGTCGACGGTGCGGCGGCGAGCTCGAGGCCGTCCGCTGCTGCGGTAGGTGATTGCGAGGCGACGACCGGCAAGAAGGTCGACCGCCAGCGCCGCGACATCGACGGATTCGGCCTCTACTTTTGCCTCGGAGTCGGACGTGAACCACGGGGTGTTGTCGACGAGGACAACCGAGGACAGCGAGCGGTCCGGCGCGGGCCCGGTGGCGCGGCGGGCGTCGACCTTCGAGGTGGCGCGACCGAATGCGGCGGCGAGGCCGAGCCGGGCGCGCTGGGTTTCGTCCAGCCCCGCAACACCGAGGGCGTCGAGTTCGGCGGGGTCGAGGTGGGAGAGATTGAGACGGGCAGAACGCAGGAGGATGACGCCGCCGTTACGGCCCTGCTGGGTGAACACGGGCACGCCTGCCGCCGACAGCGCCTCGACGTCGCGCAGCACCGTGCGGGTGGAGACCTCGAGTCGCTCGGA
>NZ_DYXM01000249.1 GCF_020742175.1 Dietzia timorensis | reverse complement strand
TTTTGGGCATGGCCTATGGGTTTTTCTGCCGCTCCGGCCGGTAACCTGGTCCTTATGAGTGCACATGGAGCAGTCGCCATCGGCGTGGCGACGATGACAACAGACGGTACGGTTCTCGATGTGTGGTACCCGGAACCGCAGCTCGGCGCAGCGGAAACGTCCGGCCACGACTTCTTGGACGGGGACGATATCCCTGAGGATCTGCGCGACATCATTCGCGTCGATCCGCAGCGCGAGGTCGAGTTGAAGGCGGTAAAGGTCACGATCGCGGACCTCACGGAGGCGCCCATCGACGCGATGGATGTCTACCTTCGCCTCCACCTCATCTCCCACCGATTGATCCCGCCGCACTACGCGAACCTCGAGGGTCAGTTCGGCTTACTGTCGAACGTCGTGTGGACCAACCACGGTTCGTGCAAGGTGGAGGGCTTCGACAAGACCCGCGCCAAGCTACAGGCCCGCGGACCGGTCATCGTCTACGGCATCGATAAGTTCCCCCGCATGGTGGACTTCGTCGTGCCGTCGGGCGTCCGTATCGGCGATGCCGACCGAGTTCGCCTCGGCGCTCACCTCGCCGAGGGAACGACGGTCATGCACGAGGGCTTCGTCAACTTCAACGCCGGCACGCTCGGCCCGTCGATGGTCGAGGGCCGCATCTCCGCCGGCGTCGTGGTCGGCGCGAACTCCGACATCGGTGGCAGCGCCTCGATCATGGGGACACTGTCAGGCGGAGGCAAGGAAACCATCTCCATCGGCGAGAACTGCTTGCTGGGCGCGAACTCCGGCATCGGAATCTCCCTCGGCGACAACTGTGTCGTGGAAGCCGGTCTCTATGTCACCGCGGGCACCAAGGTGGACCTCAAGTTCGGTGCGTGGGCCGACCACGAGACGATTAAGGCCCGCGATCTGTCCGGCCGCGATAACCTGCTGTTCCGCCGCAATTCCACCTCCGGCGCCGTCGAGGTCGTGCCGTGGAAGTCCGATGGCTTCGAACTCAACTCGGAGCTCCACAAGAATGACTGAGGCGCACGGAAACACCCCGGCGAATGACGCCGCCGGTACCGGCGTTCAGGCCACCGAGAACTCGGCAGCGAGTTTCGGTGGCCAACTTTCGCCGGGGATGGCCAAGCGCCACCTCACCATGATGGGCCTGGGGTCTGCGATCGGCGCGGGCTTGTTCCTCGGAACGGGCGCGGCCATCTCCACTGCGGGGCCAGCTGTTCTCCTGTCGTACATCGTCGCCGGGTTCATTGTTGTTCTCGTCATGCGGATGCTCGGCGAAATGGCGGCCGCTATGCCGGCAGCCGGTTCGTTCGCCACCTACGCCGGTGCCGCGTTCGGTCGTCACGCACGTTTCGCGGTCGGCTGGCTGTACTGGTTCATGCTCATCATGGTGATGGGTGCGGAAATGACCGGCGCCTCGGCGATCATGGGTGCGTGGTTCGGAGTCTCGCCGTGGATTCCCGCGCTCGTGTGCATGGTCTTCTTCGCCGTGGTCAACCTCGTCAGGGTTCGCGCATTCGGCGAGTTCGAATTCTGGTTCGCGCTCATCAAAGTCGCGGTTATCATCGGTTTTCTCATCATCGGCATTCTCCTTATCTTCGGGCTCCTGCCAGGCGACTCGGCGGTCGGTACGGCGAACCTCCTGGATCACGGCGGCTTCATGCCGAACGGCTGGAGCGGTGTCGCAGCCGGTCTGCTCGCCGTCGCTTTCGCGTTCGGTGGCATCGAGATCGTCGCGATTGCCGCCGCGGAATCGGACGATCCAGGCCGCAACGTCGGCTTCGCCGTCCGTTCGGTGATCTGGCGAATCTCGGTGTTCTATGTCGGTTCGGTGCTCGTCATCGCGACACTGCTTCCTTGGGACACTCTGCGTGATGCGGAGACCGCGGAGCAGAGCCCCTTTACCGCCGTGCTCCGGATGGCGGACATCCCCGGCGTCGTCGGGTTCCTCGAGGTCATCATCGTGCTCGCGCTGCTCTCGGCATTCAATGCGCAGATCTACGGCACGTCGCGGATGTCGTTCGCGTTGGCAAAGCAGGGCGACGGTCCCCGCATCCTCGCGCGCACAAACAAGGCGTCGTCGCCTTCCGTCGCTGTGTACGTGTCGGTGTTCTTCGGGTTCGTCGCCGTTGCGCTTCAGTGGCTCGATTGGGAGGACCTGCTCACGTTCCTTCTCAACGCCGTCGGAGCTACGTTGTTGATCGTGTGGATCGCCATCGCTCTCTCGCAGATCAAGCTGCGTCGCGAGCTCGAAAGCCGCGGTCCTCTAGAGGTCAAGATGTGGCTTTTCCCGTGGTTGAGCTATCTCGCGATCGTCGTGATCCTCGCCCTCGGCGCGCTCATGCTCACCGACGAAGCTGCCCGCGCGCAGATTTTCGCCGCGCTCGCCGTCGTGGTGGTACTTGCCGTTCTATCGGCGATCAACTCCTACTTCCACGCGGATAGCGGCGCCTACGTCACGGAAAAGACAAGATCGTAGCGTAATACGAGGCGAGAGAGCCTGTCGAGATAGCGAAAGTGCCCGGTAGTCCCGGGCACTTTCGTTATTTAAGGCAATCGCAGGCGCGCTTCACCGAGCGCTTCATGTCGGCCACAACTCGGCAACCGTTGTAGACCGCGTCTTCAGGCTTCAGCTACGAAGCCGCTTCGCCGCTTCCGTAATGGCCGCATCAGTCGCGGTGAGGGCGATGCGCACATGCTTGCCTCCACGCGGCCCGTAGAACTCACCGGGCGCAACGAGGACCCCCTTGCCCGCGAGCCAATCCACGGTGTCCCTGCAGGGCTCATCGCGAGTGGCCCAAAGATAGAGCCCGGCTTCGGAGTTGTCGACACGCAGGCCCGCGGCTTCGACGGCAGGAAGGAGCTCGGCGCGACGCTTTCTGTAGCGCTCCCGCTGAGCGTCGACATGAGTGTCGTCCTGTAGGGCGAACGTCGTGGCTGCCTGTACCGGCATGGGCATAATGTAGCCGGCGTGCTTGCGCAGCGTGAGAAGCTCCTCTACCAGCGAGGGGTCCCCCGCGACAAAGCCCGAGCGATAGCCAGCCAAGGATGACGACTTCGACAGCGAATGCAGTGCGAGCAGCCCGGTGAAATCTCCGTCGCAGACCTCCGGGGCGAGGATGGACGGGGCGCTGCCCTCCCACACGAGACCGAGGTAGCACTCGTCCGCCGCGACTATGACGCCGCGCGAACGTGCCCATTCGACGACCTTGCGCAGGTGATCTGTGCCGAGCACCTTGCCCGTCGGATTCGACGGGGAATTTATGAACAGCAGGTCGGGACGTTCTGGGCCCAGCTGCGTCAATGAGTCTGCGCGTCTAACCCGTGCGCCGGCGATAAGCGCGCCGACCTCGTAGGTGGGGTACGCGATTTCGGGGACGACTACCGTCGACCCGGCGCCGAGACCGAGCTGCGAGGGAAGACCCGCAACGATCTCTTTCGTGCCGATGACGGGAAGCACCGACTTCGGATCGATCCCGGGAACACCGAAGCGGCGGTCCATCGCGGCAGCCGCGGCCTCGCGGAGCGCCTCGGTTCCGTGGGTCGTCGGGTAACCGGGAAACGCCGCGCCTTCGCCGAGCGCCCGCTGGATACCTTCGTCGACATCATCGACCGGCGCTCCCACTGTGAGGTCGACGAGCCCGTCCGGGTGAGCCGAGGCGCGAGTCCGCGCCTCGGCCAGTGTGTCCCAGGGGAATTCGGGGAGCCGGCTCGAGACCGGGGTCCGCCGGTTCGTATTCGTCGCGGCCGCCACCGTGTGACCTAGTCCTCGCCCATGGGAGGCAGCTTCTTGACGAATTCCGTGTCCTCACACACACCGGTCTTCGCGGCGCCGCCCGGCGAGCCGAGCTCTTCGAAGAAGTCCGCGTTGGTCGCCGTGTACTCTTCCCACTCGTCCGGAACGTCGTCTTCGTAGAAGATCGCTTCCACGGGACACACGGGTTCGCAGGCGCCACAGTCGACACACTCGTCCGGGTGGATGTACAGCATGCGTCCACCCTCGTAGATGCAGTCCACGGGGCATTCTTCAACGCACGCCTTGTCCAAGACGTCGACGCAAGGCTCCGCAATCACGTATGTCATTTCGCCGTGATTTCCTTTCCTCGAAGATCACTGACTCGCGAGATGCCGATCCGCCGGGCAGAGCGAATCAACCGCAGTGATGTAGCGCGAATATCGCGTGCACCGACTCCCGATGCACTTCACTCATTCCATGTTAAGACACCGAGTGCAACGACCCCAACGCGAGTCACCCTCGAACACGGGTTCCTAAGCTAAGGCTTAGCTGGGAAAAGGGGTTCGCCAGGTCTCAAGGCCGGTGCTACTCGACCATGAGAGGCACCTGCGGCGCCGACCTGACGCGCCCGTAAAAGGTGTCCCGCTGTACGACGGGGCGACTGATCCCGGCACCGATCTCGCGGAGTTCGTCCGGGGTCTTCTCCGAACCGTTCTCCGCGCCGGCCATCCGTGAAATGGTCTCCTCCATCAGCGTCCCGCCCAGGTCATTCGCGCCGGCCTGCAGCATTCGCTGCGTGCCGGTGATACCAAGCTTGACCCACGATGTCTGCACATTGTCGATCGCGCCGTGCAGCATCAGCCTCGCGAGTGCGTGCACGACGAGGTTCTCCTGTCGGGTCGGACCCGGACGCGCGGCGCCGGCGAGATACAGCGGGGCGCTGTGGTGCACGAATGGCAGAGGCACGAATTCGGTAAACCCGCCGGTCCGTTCCTGGATACCGCGCAGCGTTCGTAG
>NZ_DYXM01000248.1 GCF_020742175.1 Dietzia timorensis | reverse complement strand
CAGGCGGGACACATGTAGTCCTCCCACACGTCGATTTTCGGAGCTTCGGGATCGCCTACGGTCACGGCGCCGTCTTCGGAGATGGAAATCTGCGGGTCGGCGGTTTCGGCGAAATTAAGGGACACGGCCTCCCGCTTGAAGGGTCCGATTTCGTTCTGCGCGGCGATGACCACGGCGACGACCGCGATCACGATGATGCCGGCGATGGCCGTCAGCGTCATCCACATGCCTCGGGACGACGATCCATTCAACGCCTTACTCGTGGCGCTCTGTGACTTCGCGTTCACGTATTCCTCAAACCCTTCTTCGGCGCGGCCCGGGTGGCAAGCGCTGTGCTTTCACATCCACCTGGTAGTGGACTTGTCATCTAACGACAGTACGCATTTCGCTTTCACGAGCCTAGTTCCCGACATCATTCAAGGGAAACTTCAGAGCCGTTACTCAGTAAATGTTTGTTTCCGGCCGCTCATCCCTCAGCCGCTCCCCAGGCTGGCGCCCGTATAGCCTGAATACAGCGAGCGCGAAAGGGGCAGCGAGGCGATGTCGTGGGCGGAGAGACTGCAGGGAGTTCTCGTCGCGCTCGCCGCTCTGGCCGGCATCGCGGTCGGCCTGGCCACCTATGTCGGAGACTTCGGCGAGTATCTCGTTCTTCCCTGCCTCGTGGCGATGCTCACCGCAGTGTTCGTGCAGATGGATCCTTCCTATGTCGGGCAGGTGCGGGACGCCAAGCCCGTCGTGGTGGCCTCGCTGGTGCTCAACTTCGTGGTCACACCGCTCCTGGCGTGGGCGCTCGGGTCGTGGCTGCTCGCCGATCAACCCGACCTGCGCATCGGGCTACTCCTCCTTCTCGTCACTCCATGCACCGACTGGTATCTCGTCTTCACCTCGATGGCGCGCGGGCACACCGGCGTCGCGGCCGCCCTGCTACCAGTCAACCTCGTGCTCCAGCTCGCGTTGCTGCCGATGTATGTGTTGTTACTCGGCGGGAAATCCGCCGCCATCGAACTCACCACACTTGTCGAGTCGGTGTTGTTGGTGCTGGTCGTGCCGCTTGCGGCGGCGGTCGTCCTGCGCGCCCTCGCCCGCCGCATACCTGACCCCGCCCGGGGCACGCAGCGCCTCACGGATGCGGCGGCGTTCGCCGTCATGCCGCTGCTTCTCCTCGCAGTCGCCGGAATGCTCGCCTGGCAAGCGCAGGAGGTCGCCGACAATGCCGGGGTGTTCTGGAAACTTCTCGCGCCGCTCGCGATCTTCTTCGTGCTTGCACCACTACTGGCAAGTATGACGGCGGGCCTGCTGCGCGCCCCCGGCCCGGAGCGCGTAGCGCTGGTGATGACCACCACCGCCCGCAACTCCCCCATCGCGCTGGCGATCGCCGTTGCGGCATTCCCGGAAAGGCCGCTCATCGCGGTGGCGCTCGTAATCGGCCCTCTCGTCGAGCTCCCGATCCTCGCTGTCCTCGCGCAGATCGTCCGTCTCCGCAGCCCCGCGAAGCACGAGACCGCCTGAACCAGAACGATCCCGGCAGTGCGGAATTAGCAGGGAGATTCCCAGTTGGTCGAGCGGTCGAGCCGCCGTGCATTGAGAGCGTTCGTGTCGCCGCCGGCCGTGGCCTCCGCCGAGCAGAGCGCGTCAAAGTTGTCGCCAAAGTCCTGCACGACCGCGTAGATCTGAGCACCTCCCGACTCGCCACGGATCGACGGGCACACCCCGGGCGGGTAAACGACGGCTCCGGGATTGTTTGCCAGCGCGGCGTTGATCTCGCCCGCGACGTCACCGCTATTACCCATGACCGACTGGACGATGAGCACGCCTCGCCCGTCGCATTCGGGCACGACCTGTGCAGACGCCGGCACTCCCGATATGAGTGGGTAGTTCGAGCGGCCGGCACCCTCGCCGTCCATCGGTCCACTCGGTGCCGTCGTGGGTTCGACGGTCTCGGTGACAGTCGTGTTTCCGGACTCGGTCATCGTGGTCGACCCGTCCGCCGCCCCCGTGTTCTGCTCGTTCGACGCGGCCTCTTCATTCGTCGTGACGGCGAAGCTCGGATCATCAGCTAGAGAATCGGAATCTCGCTTGTCTGTCACAAACCACACGATTGCGGCGGCGACAACGATGACGATGACTACGGCTAGAACGATCGAGGCGATGAGCGGACCGCGTGATCGCCTCGGCTCGTCCCACCCTTCGAAGGGGGCGCCATTGGGGTGATTGGAAGGTCGCGGGACGATCATCGTCTCCTCCAGTCGAGGCTAAAAAGCTCGGCGATCAGCATGTGGGCAGTTCCAGCCGATCGGATTTCGCGTTCGCGCTGCTGATCAACAGCGCAAACTGGTCGAGATTGCCCTCTGGCAGAAGCGCGTACGTCGGTCGCTCGGAGCCTGGTATCTCGGCACTGGCGATCGTGCACGCGTCGTTTCCGAGCCCTTCGGGATCCGTCAAACTCACGCGCGAATCCCGGTTCTCGCGGCTACCGTAGTCCGCGACCACCACCGACGCGCTTTCGCTCGCGCACACGATCCGCGCATCCTGCCCCTCGCTCGGTTCTCGCGACCCGCAGGTAAGCCCCTTCCACCCGGAACCGTTTTCGCGGTCGGAAACGATGCCCGGGAACGCGTCCGCGATCTTCGCATCCGCATCGGACCAAGACGGCCGGAAGACGAGGAACCATGCCGCCGCTGCCGCCACGAGCAGCAGCACGAGCAGTGTAGCCAGCGACGCGACGACGACGGTTCCGACCGAACTTTGTCGCTGCATCGGCCTTTGAGAGTAGTGAGGAGGTGGCGCCGCGTAATTCGGCTGCATGGGCATGGGTGCGCTGTTCGGCACGTATTGCCTGGTCGCAAGGTCACCCGATGGCGGCACGTGCGTGCGCGTCGTGGCCTGGGCGGAATCGGCGCCCGCCAATGCGTCGATAAACGCGCTCGCCGTCGGATGCCGATACGCCGGCGCCTCCGCGAACGCCTTTGAGAAAACGCTTGACAGTTCGTCGCGGACGCCATTTTCGCTCGCCGCTACGGTGAGTTCACGCAACCGCGGCATCGGTCTTTCGCCTCGCCACTCCCCTGTCGACATCGTGTCCTTGAGGGTGTTGAGGGTGAGCATCTCGAACGCGATGAGAGCCAGCGCGTAGTTATCGCTGGATGCCGTCGGCTGATTATGCTGCGACGTATCGGCTCCGTGCGAACGGCCCGGGTACAGCTCTGGCGCCGTGTACGCCTCTGTGCCGATCATCATGTCGAGGGTCGTCATACGTGTTTCGTCCGGCGTGAGACTGATCCCGAAGTCCGTGAGAAGGCTGCGGGCCTCGAAACTCGAGCGCTCCTCGGGCACGAGAATATTTCCGGGCTTCACGTCCCGGTGAACGATTGGCGGCTTGACCCGAAGATGGAGATAGTCGAGCGCAGAAGCGATGGGCCGCAGCAGCGCGACTGTCTCCGCGACGGTGAACGGCTCGCCGCGTTCCCGCCTGCGGCGAATTTCGTCGGCCAGCGTCTGCCCAGGAACATAATCCATCACGAAGTACACCGAACCGGCGTCGGTCACGCCCGAGGAATGGATGGACACGATCGCCGAATGCCGCGTGTTCGCCACCATCTGCATCTCGGAGTTGAAGCGTGCGAGAGCGGCATTGCGTCCGCCCGAATCGTCGGTGTCCGCTCCGACGGCACCTGCCGACAGCTGCTTCACCGCAACGTGCCTACGCAGCGCCGGATCAAATGCCTTGTACACGACTCCCATCCCGCCGTGTCCGATCTCGACAAGATCGGTGAGCCCGAACCGCTGCGAGAGGTGGGCGGCAAGATCGGTGGATTCCATAAATGTGTTGATCCTCGAACGTCGTGCTCGAACGCGTACGCGCTCAATCGGTCAGTGGGCGTCGAGAAGAATGTTAGCTGCTCTCGCTCGTGGTCAGGCGAGAATTAGCGACCGAACAGCCTATTCGCACCGGCAGACCTCCAGGCACCTCGGAAACGAGAAAACCCCCGGCTCGAAAACCGGGGGTCTCTCACTGCGGTGGAGCTGCGGGGAATTGAACCCCGGTCCTGTGCAGCATCGGTAGGGCTTCTCCGTGCGCAGTTCGCTAACTGCCGTTACTCGGATCTCGCCAACCCGCGAACTAGTAGGCGAAGGCGATCCCAGTCACTGTGAGATGTCCCGAACGAGCCCGTGACCAACTCGAACGGTAATCCCTCTAGCTGATGCCAGGAACCGGGGCGAGGGCGACCCCGGGCTGACAGACTTGCAGTCGCTGATTAGGCAGCGAGTGCGAAGTCGCGCTGATTGTTATCGGCGCTTAATTGGTTGCCATGACGCTTAACGGTGGTCTCTGGCCTGCACCGGCACGCTTCCCCTACGTCAACTCACACAGTCGAAACCACATCAGCCCCGTAGGCCCGACCACAAGTGGCCAGGAGAGTGAACTCTACTCCACGTCAGAGCCTTCGGCAAGATATGGAGTTTCGCCCTTCGGGAACGTCACGACGATCTTTCCGCGTGCGTGCCCACCTTCGACAACGCGCATGGCGTCGTGCGCATTCCCAAACGGGATGACGTCGGACAACGAAATCTCGAAATCCCGGCGCCGCGCGCGCTCGGCGATGTCGCCGAACACCTCGGACGTGCGCCGCCTGCGCACACCGGATCCGCCCACCTCGGCGACAGTCTCCTTGTCTGCGAGGCTCCGGATCCGCCTGCTGCGACCGTTGCCGCCGGCCGATCTTTCCACCAGCGCCGCGAGCTCGCGCAGCGCGTCCCCGCCGACGCAGTCGATCAAAGCATCGACGCGCGAAGGCCCACTGACATTGCGCACCGCTTCGCTCACGCGCTCGGCCAGACCGGGCCCGGACGGTACGTGGCGAACGCCGCGTAGCTCGACGAAGTCCTTCTTCTCCTCGCTGGCTACACCGAAAACGCAAGCTCCGGCCATCGCGGCGAATTGCGCCGCATGGATTCCCACTCCGCCACCTGCTCCGAGCACGACGACATTCTCGCCGTGACCGATATCGAGCTCGCTCACCGCGTCGAACGCGGTGCCGACGGCCACGGGAATGCACGCGGCGCGCTCGAGGCTCAACCCCGACACCGCTCCCGCGACACTGGATTCTTCAAGCAGCGTGCGCTCCCCCAACGCGCCGACCCCCTCGGCGCACGAACCGAAGACTGTCGCGCCCACGGGAAAGGCCGGTGGAATTGGCTGTCCCGGCCGCACGCGCGCAGCCGCAAACTCCTCGCTCTTCGGAGAACGCCACGAATCGACGACGATCCCGGCGGCCTCTCGCCCCATCGCCATGGGGAATTCGACGGGAAATCCCGCCTGCCGCGCACCGGAACGCACCTTGATGTCGGCCGGATTCACGCCTACGGCGACGGTTTCGATGAGCACGGTACCCGGACGCAACACCGGCTCCGGAACGTCGAGAAACTCCTCGACCTCCGGCCCTCCGTACGAGTTGAATCCGTAGATCTTCATCGTCACCCGCTCCCGTTTCAAGTTCGTATGCGGCCTCCACGCGGATTATCCCCGAATGGCCAGCGCGAACGGCAGCACGGCCTCCGCCCCTGCGAGCCGCAGCTCCCGGGCGCACATCGTCAGCGTCCAACGACTTGCGACGACATCGTCGACGAGCAACACGGTCCGGCCCGCGACGGCCTCGGCCTGCTCCGGGCTCAGCATGAACGTTCCGTGCACGTCGCGCAGCCGGAATGCGCTGTTGACGTCGGGCCCGCCGTGCTCGCGGACCTGCGTGATGTCGCCGAGGTCGTCGAGCTTGCCGGTCGCCGCAAGCTTCGCGGCGAGCGAGCGCACCGTCCGCGGCCGCCGGGTGCTCGGCACCGCGATGACGCTGTCGGGGCGCTGAGCCCACGGCCACTCGGCCAGCACCTGTATGCACAGCTTCCCGATATCTTCGGGAACGTCGCCGTCATCCGCGGATGGGGAAAGGAACTCTCGCAGCCGCTGCCCAGGCCCGAGGTCGGTGAGGCGTGCGATCGCCCGTCCGGGTTCTGCCCGCTCGCCCGGCGGGATCTTTCCCTTGAGTTCGACGCCGAGGTTCGGCATGCCCGTGGGCCACTGGGCTCGCGGGTCGATCACTCGTCCCACTGCGGCGAGGGCGCGGCGGGCGGTGCGCTCGGCATCCTCACTCACCTCGCCGGACCACCACACTCCACTACAGTTGTCGCAACGTCCGCAGTCGCGTGGGTTCGGATCGTCGAGCATCTCGGTGAGGAACCGCATGCGGCACTCGCCGGTGGCCTCGTAGTCCTCCATCGCACGCGCTTCGGCGCGGCGCACCGCGAGCACCCCGTCGTATCTTTCCGCGTCGTATGTCCAGCCGGCGCCGGTCGATTCATAGCCGCCGCGCACGCGCCTCACCGCGCCGTCGACGCTGAGCGTCTTGAGCAGCAGTTCGAGCCGGTTTCGTCGCGCTCCGACGCGCGTTTCCAGCGCCGGCACCGACAGCGTGCCCTCGGCCTCGAGCGCACGCAGTACCGCCTCGGCGTCCTCCTGCGAGGGCATCGACGCGGTCGCGAAGTACTCCCAGATCTCCGCGTCCTCCGCGCCGGGCAGCAACAGCACATCCGCGGATGACGTCGCACGTCCCGCACGCCCGACCTGCTGATAATACGACACCGGAGACGAAGGAGCGCCGACGTGAATGACGAAACCCAGGTCGGGCTTGTCGAATCCCATGCCGAGGGCGGACGTCGCCACGAGCGCCTTGAGTTCGTTGTTCTTGAGCTTGCCCTCGAGGCGTTCGCGTTCGTCGGGATCGGTGCCTCCGGTGTACGCGGCGACGTCCCACCCCGCGTCGCGCAGCGCGGACGTGGTGTCCTCGGCCGCGGCGACGGTAAGCGTGTAGACGATGCCCGACCCGTTGAAGTCGCCGAGGTGCTCGGCGAGCCACGCGATGCGCGAGGCCGCCGATCGCGTCGTCGGCGCCACCCCGAGCCGCAGCGAGGTGCGGGCGAGCTCACCGCGCACGACCAGGGTGTCATCACC
This sequence comes from Dietzia timorensis, assembly GCF_020742175.1. Classification (GTDB taxonomy): domain Bacteria; phylum Actinomycetota; class Actinomycetes; order Mycobacteriales; family Mycobacteriaceae; genus Dietzia; species Dietzia timorensis_A. The sequence continues at coordinate 2,916 of NZ_DYXM01000248.1, read as the reverse complement.
GAGCTGCTCTGCGACGTCCCGGGCCACCCGCGAGTTCGCGGTGGCTGTCGTCGCGAGCACCGGCGTGCCGGCGGGCAGTTCGCGGATGATGGAGCTGATGCGCCGGTAGTCGGGCCGGAAGTCGTGGCCCCAGTCGGAGATGCAGTGCGCCTCGTCGACGACGATCATCCCGGTGTCGGAGATGATCTCGGGCAGGATCGTGTCGCGGAAGTTCGGGTTGGTCAGCCGCTCGGGCGAGACGAGCAGAACGTCGACCGTACCCTCCCGCAGCTCGGCGTGGACCTCGTCCCATTCGGTGGCGTTGGCCGAGTTGAGCGTGCGCGCGGTAACCCCCGCGCGGGCGGCCGCGGCGACCTGGTCGCGCATGAGAGCGAGCAGCGGCGAGACGATGAGCGAGGGACCGCGCCCTTGGGCACGCATGAGCTTCGCCGCAAGAAAGTACACCGCGGACTTTCCCCAGCCGGTGCGTTGGACGACCAGCACGCGGCGGCGCTCGGCGACGAGAGCCTCGATCGCCTCGAACTGGCCGTCGCGCAGCTGCGCATCCGGGCGTCCGGTCAGCGACGCGAGGAGCCGGGTGGCGTCCTGGAGGAGCTGACCGTCCGCCGTCATCCCGGGATGCCCTTGATGCGGCGGCCGACTTCGCGCACGGCCTCGCGTTCCATGGTGCGACGGCGGAGGGTCTCGCGCTTGTCGTGGATCTGCTTACCGCGGGCGATGGCGAGTTCCACCTTGACCCGGCCTTGACTGAAGTAGAGGGACAGCGGCACGAGAGTGGCGTTGCCGTCGCGCGTCTTGCCGAAGAGCTGGTCGATCTCGCGGCGATGTAGCAGAAGCTTGCGGGCGCGCTTGGGCGCGTGGTTCGTCCACGAGCCGTGCGAATACTCGGGGATGTGGAGCCCACGCAGCCACACCTCGCCCGCGTCGATCGTCGCGAAGGCGTCGACTAGAGAGGCCTTGCCCTCGCGCATGCTCTTGATCTCCGTGCCCACGAGCGCCACTCCGGCCTCGAAGGTCTCGAGGATCGTGTACTCGTGTCGCGCCTTCTTGTTCGAGGCGACGATCGAGCCGTCCCTTCCGAGCGAGGACGCGCCCTTCTTCTTCGATTTGGTCTTGGACATTTCGCCCTCCCTTCGGTTGCTTCGGCCCGTGCGGGCAGAAGATCCACCGTAGTACTACCGGCGGCGAATGCCAAGCACGAAATCCAGGTTCGATTCTAGGCGGCGTTCGCTCCCCCGGTGTCGCCGGTTCCGTCGGACTGTCCGGTGCCGGCGCCCTGCGCCGTGCCACCCTCTGCCCCCTGGCCGGAGGCGTCGCCCTGGGTGCCCTGGCCCGTCTGGTCGCCGGTGCCGTCGGTGCCCGTTCCGGTACCGTCCCCGGTATTTGCGCCGGAGTCGCCCGTGCCGCCGGTCTGCGAGCCGCCCTGTCCGGTGTTGCCCTGGGTAGGCACCTGGGAATCACCCGCACCCTGGTTACCGGGCGTGGGGTCGGCCGACTCGGCGCCGGTCGGTGCGGTGCTGGCGTCTTGGGCGTCTGTCGGCTCGGCCTCCGACGTTTCCGTCGCCGAGGTCTCGCCCGTCGGCTCGGTCGTCTCCGACGGGTCGGCGGTGTCCGAGGCCTCTGCGGGGTCGTTCGCGGGCACCGTCACGAGCGGATCTTCCTTGACCCATAAATACAGCAGCAGAACGAGGAGGAACGAAATTATCAGGACCGCCGACGAGCGCGACATGCTCACGAACTGGCGGGTGATCTTCCACCGCTCGCCCCAGTCGAGCTCCTCGTGCTCATCGCTCTCGTGCCCGGCATGACCGGGGCCCGCGCCTGCTCCGCTTTCGCTCGGTTCGTGGGTGACCTTTGGATCCCACCGATCATCGTCGACCTCGGGAGGAGTGTCGGCGGTGGCGGTGTCGTCCGCTGTGGCCTCGGGTTTCTCGTTTCCCGTGATCTTCCGCATTGGCCGGGTTTCGTCGACACTGTCGCCGCGAGTGCCGCCGTCGCCTGCAGGATCGGTACGTCCGCCGTCAGAGGTGGGTTCGGTGCCCTTGCGGCTCAAGTCTTTATCGTCTGCCACCGTAATTCCTCCTAGCTGCTCTGCTCGCCGGCGCCGGCCTTGGACAGCGTGCGCATGCGGCGGGAGATGACCGAACGCATGCGGCGGGAGACCTCCCACTGCTTGCCCGGAAGGGTTCGCACAAGGATGCGGATAACGGTCTCGTCGAGGTTAATCGACTCCACACCCATTACGGTCGGCTCGTCGAGCAGGAAGTCCTTGATATATCGGTCGTCGACGATCTCGTGGCAGACCTCTTGCAACGCCTCCTGGGCCTCGCCGATATCCGTCGACGCCGGGACGGGCACGTCGATGAGCGAGCGCGCCCAGTCGCGCGACTGGTTGGTCGTGCCCACGATCTGGCCGTTGGGCACAGTGACGACCTCGCCGTCGATGGTGCGCAGCTTGGTCACACGCAAGGTGACGTCCTCGACCGTGCCGGACACCGTGGTCCCGCCATCGATCGTGACCATGTCGCCGTAGCCGTACTGGCGCTCGGCGATGATGAAGAATCCCGCGAGGAAGTCCTGCACGATCTTCTGCGCGCCGAAACCGATAGCCGCACCGAGAATGGTCGCGGGCGCGACCAGAGCCACGAGGTTGACGCCGAAGCGCAGCAGAATCTGGACGACCGCCAGCACGTAGACCAGCGCGATCGCCACGTAGGACACGACCTGCACGAGCGCGTGGAGGTGCTTGGAATCCTCGGACAGCACGAGATTGTCGCTCTCGGCGTGCCGGTTGTCGATGCGGCCGGTCCACATCCTCGCGACCTTCTTGATGATGCGCGTGGCGATCATCGCGATCATGACGATGAGGACGATCTCCAGGCCCTGATTTCTGAGCCAGAAGAGCATCGAGTCGAA
>NZ_DYXM01000247.1 GCF_020742175.1 Dietzia timorensis | reverse complement strand
TCACGACTTCGAGGCGAACCCGGACTCCTACGACGAGCTCGAGCGTCGCCAGCTCGAAACGCACGCGGCCGGGATCAAGGCCACGGTCTCCGGCTGGGCCAACGACACGGTCAACGAGATGCGTCTCGCCTGCGGCGGTGCCGGCTACATGGCCGAGAACCGGCTCACCGGAATCCGCGCCGACCTCGACGTGTTCTCCACGTTCGAGGGCGATAACGTCGTGCTCACCCAGCTCGTCGCGAAGGAGCAGCTCACGGCGTACGCCAACGAGTTCTCGGATATGGACCCCGTCCACCTCGTGGGCACCGTCGTCGGCACGGTCGGCGACATGGTGCAGGAGCGCGTGCGCGCGACGACACTCTGGCAGAAGCTCATCGACTCGGTGACGGACCGCGAGAACACCGACCTCCTCGAGCGCGGTCACCAGATCCGCCTCCTCACCGACCGCGAAGAGCACCTCGTGGAGACGGCCGCGCAGCGGATGCGCCGCGCCGATTCCAACGACAAGATCTCCGCGTTCGACACGTTCAACGGCGCCCAGGACCACATCCTCGCCGTCGGCCAGGCGCACATGGACCTGTACGTCTTCGACCGCTTCGTCGAGGCGATCGACAAGATCGAAGAGGAGGACCCGAACACCGCCGAGGTACTCGACGCGCTGCTGGACCTCTACTTCCTCGACATCGTCGATAAGAACAAGGGCTGGTTCCTCGAGCACAACCGACTCACCACCGAGCGGACGAAGGCCGCGACGGCGTCCTATAACCGGCTGTGCCGTTCGCTGTCGTACTACGCCGACGATCTCATCAAGGCGTTCGGCATCCCGGCGATACTCACCGACGTACCGATGCTCCGCGAGGCCGGCGTCGACCCGGCCGAGGGCGCCGAGCCGGCGGGGTACAAGAAGTAGCCCGTCCGCGTCATTTCGGGCGCCCATGCGTCCTCCTCGCCCGCCTGCGCCGAACGTGCAGGCGGGCGAGGTTCTCCCAGCATTCGTTTGGCTAAATCCCGGACCGCCACTCCGCCATTGTTAAGGTATTTCCATGACGCTTCTCCTCGGAATCGGAGCGTCAGCCCTAGCTACATGCCTGGCGTGGCCTCTGTCCCGCCTCATGGGACGGCAAGCGGGCTGGCCCCTGGCGATCCTCTACCTTGCCGGATTCGCAGCGCTCGTTCCCGAGGCGAAGAACGTCTTTTCCGGAAACCCCGGCACGACGGCTTCGCTCCCGTGGGTTCCGGCGCGGGGGTGGGACGCGGTATTCGTCGCCGAGCCCATCGGCATGTTCTTCGCGCTCATCACCCTCGGGATCGGCGCGATAGTCCTCGTCTATTCCACGGCGTACTTCGACAAGACCGCCCCCGCCGAGGCCGGAACGATCCCCGCACACACCGAGCCCCCTCCGGGAACCCGTTTGGCCAAAGCCCCGGGATACGCCTTCTACCAGCTCATCGCGGTGTTCACGTTCGGGATGCTGCTGCTGGTATTCACCGACTCTCTTGCGGTGCTGTACGTCGGCTGGGAGATCACCTCGCTGGCGAGTTTCGCACTCATCCTCACCTCGGGTCGGCCCGCATTCGCCTCGGCCATGCGCACCCTCTCCGCAACCTTCGCCGGCGGCCTGGCCCTTCTCGCGGCCATCGCGCTAGTGTGGATGTATTCGGGTACCGACCGGATTTCCGAGGCACTGTCCGGGACCGTGTGGACCGACGAACCGCAGATCACCGGTCTCGTCGCGGTGCTCGTCGCCGTTGCCGTGTTCTCGAAATCGGCGCAGTGGCCGTTCCACTACTGGCTCCCCGGAGCCATGGCCGCGGCCACCCCGGTCTCGGCGTATCTGCACGCGGCGGCGGTGGTCAAGGCGGGCATCTTCCTGGCGATGCGCTTCTCCCCCGCATTCGCCGACATCGCGCTGTGGCGCACCCTGCTCATCTCCGTCGGCCTCGGAACCGCGATCATGGCCGCGATCTTCGCGCTGCAGAAGTTCGACCTCAAGCAGCTCATGGCGTACTCGACGGTGTCGCAGCTCGGCTGGATCATCGCGGCGATCGGCGTCGGCACGGACGCGGCCCTTGCCGCCGCCGCGCTGCATACCCTCGCCCACGCCCTGTTCAAGTCGGGCCTGTTCATGCTCATCGGTGTCGTCGACCACGCGACCCATACCCGTGACATTCGCGAACTGCGCCGGATCCCGGGGCGCATTCGGGCGATGCCCGTGGCCTTCGCCGCGACCCTCGTCGGCGCCGCGGGCATGGCAGGGATCCCACCCCTTCTCGGTTTCGTTTCGAAGGAATCGATGCTCACCGCGTTTTCCTCGCTGGATGACGGCGGCGGGCGCTGGATCGTCCTGGCCGCCGCGACATTCGGGGCCATCGGAACATTCGCGTACTGCGCCCGCATCGTCCTCGCCGCCTTCGTCGATGTGGACCGCTCCGCGACGAAGCGGGGAAAGGGAGCGCCCGCAGCCGTCCACAAGGTGTCGCCGGTGCTGCTGTGGGCGGCGGCGATCCCGGCGTTCGTCGGCCTCCCCCTGGCGTTCTGGATGGGCCCGCTCGACGGGTTCCTCGATGCCTTCGCGGCCGCCGCGGTCCCCGGCTCGCAGTACCATTCCCACCTCGCGTTGTGGCATGGGTTCGGCATCGAAATCGCCATCACCTCCGCCGTCATCGTCGTGGGTGGGTTGCTTGCCTGGTGGCGGAGGCCGATCGAGCGGGCGCTCGACCGCCCCCTCCTCCCATTCGACGGGGCAGGGGCCTCGGATGCGCTGGACCGCGAGGTAACGCTTGCCGGGGCCGCGCTCGCGAAGCTCACCGATTCCGATTCGCCGGCTCGGCACGTCGGCGCGCTGCTGGCCACGATGTGTGGACTCGCCGCGATCGGCCTTCTCGCGATGTTCGGCTCCGGCGGTCTGAGTACTGTGCCGCCGCTTCAGCCGAACCTCGGCCGCGTGTCCGATCTGGTCCTTCTCGTCGCGATCGCCTGTGCGGTGGTCGGCATGTGCGTCACCCGCTCGCGCGTGGGCACGGTCGTGCTGCTGTCGGCGGTCGGCATTTCGGTGACGGTGCAGATGTTCAGCCTCGGAGCGCCGGACGTCGGCCTGACCCAGCTCATGGTCGAGGCGATCACGGTGATCGTGTTCCTGCTCGTTCTGCGCCGGCTGCCGACGCATTTCCGTCGACCCTCGCGGGGTCGGCATTCGGCAGGGCTCGTGATGGCTGCGCTCGTCGGCGTCGGCGCGACCGTGGGTACGCTCGTGCTCACCTCGCGCCGCGAACGCTCGGACCTCGGTGAATACCTTCTCGAGAACACCGAGGAGATCAGCGGCGGGCACAACGTTGTCAACGTGATTCTCGTCGAGTTCCGTGCACTGGATACTTTCGGCGAGCTGTCCGTACTCGGCATGGCCGGGATCGCCATCGCCGCGGTGATCGCGTCGATGCGCGAACGCTACCTCGATCCGGGCGACTCGCTCGAGGCTCCTTTCGCCGAGCTGGAGGGACGATCCGAGCGGGTGCGCCGGGCCTTCGGCGACGTTCGACGCAATACCGTTCCGCTGCGACTGGTCGTGTGGTTCGCTGCGCCCGTGCTGCTCGCGGTCGCGGCGCTGCTGTTCTGGCGTGGGCACAGCAAGCCCGGCGGCGGCTTTATCGCGGCGCTCGTGGCTTCGGCTGCCATAGCGCTGATCTACCTGTCCAGGGACGCCGACCGTCCGCTTTCCAGGCAGAACACCCCCTCCGTCGTCATCGGGTTGGGGCTCTTGTTTGCCGGCGGCACCGGCATCGCAGGCTACCTGTGGGGCACGTTCCTCGAGCCGAAACACTGGGACGTCGGGGGGATCGCGCTGTCGAGCTCGCTCGTTTTCGACCTCGGGGTGTCGTTCGCCGTGCTCGGACTGGTCATGCTCGCTATCAACCTGCTCGGCATGGGGCGGCTGCGCCCGAACGGCGAGGCGCCCGCGCGGGATGAGGATGCACCTGCGCCGGATGACGACGGGGCGGAGGCGACGCCACGCACCGTCGACACGGAAAAGGAGGCGGCCGAATGATTCTCGCCGTGACGATCGGCGTTCTCCTCGCGGGCGCCACCTACCTGATGTTCCAACGGGACATGGTGCGCGTGGTGTTCGGGCTCACGCTTCTCAGCCACGGGGTCAACCTGCTACTGCTCGCAGCCGGCGTCGGCGCGTGGCGCGGCGAACCGCTCGACGGCCGGACAGAACTCGACGTGGCCGCCGATCCGCTGCCGCAGGCGTTCGTGCTCACTGCGATCGTCATCTCGATGGCCGTGTCGATCTTCATGTGTGCGCTCGCGGTGATCGGTCGCAATGACGATACCGAGACCGCACCGGCGACAGGAGGGAAAGCATGACCGACGCCAGCACTCTCCTGCCGCTGCTCATCGGCGTTCCCATCATCGGCGCGGCGCTCGCCGTCCTCGCCCCATGGCTCTGGGCTCGGCGCACCCTGGTGTACGCGGTACCCTTTGCGGCGCTCGCGGGCAGCGTGGCTCTCATCGTCCACCACGGCTCTACGCCGGTCGAGGCCGTCGGCTTCGGTGCGTATGTGCCCGGGGTGGCCATCCCGTTCGTGTCCGACACCTTTTCTGCACTCATGCTCGCTGTGTGCTCAGGCGTCGCGATCCTCGCGATCTGGCTCTCGGATGCGACCGGCGAGATACGCCGCTCCCGCTTCTTCCCCTCCCTCGTGCTGTTGCTGCTCGGCGGCGTCAACGGCGCCCTGCTCACTGCCGATCTGTTCAACCTCTTCGTGTGGGTCGAGGTCATGCTCATGCCCTCGTACGCGCTGCTCGCGCTCACGGGCGGGGCGAGGCGGATCGCCGCTGGCAGGCTGTTCGTGGTGATCAATCTGCTCACCTCGACGCTGCTCGTCGCCGGAGTCGGGCTGGTCTACGCGGTGTCCGGATCGGTGAACCTCGCCGCGCTCGCCGGCGCCGCGCGCGAGGACGGCCGCCTCGCATTCGCGCTCGGCCTCGTCGTCCTCGCGCTGTGCATCAAGGCCGGCGCGGTGCCCGTCCACGGTTGGCTGCCACAGACGTACCCGAGCACGAGCTCCGGGGTGATGGCGCTGTTCGCCGGCCTGCACACGAAGGTCGCGCTGTACGCGGTGATCCGGATCTGGACCACCGCATTCGACCTCGACCCGGCATGGGGTTGGATCATGCTTGCCGCAGCGCTCACCACGACGCTGGTGGGCGCTATCGCCTCCGCGTCCGGTTCGCGGATCCGCGGGGTGCTCGCGTGGCAAATGGTTTCCGGCGTCGGCGTCATCCTCGCCTCGCTCGCCGTCGGCACGACCAGGGTGTCCGGCGAACAGGGGCCGCAGCTGGCAACCTCCATCGTCGCCATCGCGCTCACCGGCGCGATCGTGTACATGATCCACCACATGCTCACCATCGGCGGACTACTCTCGGCGTTCGGCGCCTTCGAGCACCACTACGGCGCACCTCGGCTCACGGGTCAGGGCGCGCTGCGCGGCATGTGGTGGCGTGAACGGTGGATGGCGCTGGTGTCGATCGTGCTTATCGCCTCGCTCATCGGGCTGCCGCTCACGAGCGGGCTCGTCGCGAAATTCGAGGTCGTGCGCGCGGGCGCGGAGGCCGGCGGCTGGCCCGGCCTGACGATGCTCGCCGCAGTGTGCGTGGGCTGGTTCATCGGGCTGATCGCGATGATCCGCCTGTGGAAGCACACCATGTGGGACACCGAAGACGAGGGTGATGAGGATGCCGAGGACGATGAGGCACCTGCCGAGATACAGGACGCGGATTCGGGCGATGAGGCGGCCGCCCCAGTCCGGCGCATGCCTGCCACGCTGACGGCGCCGGCGGTCATCTTCGCGGCGGCGAGCATGGCGATGTTCTTCGGCTACCAGCCACTCGCGCAGATCGTGGACCGCGCCGTCGTCGGGCTCATCGACACACGCGGATATGTCGAGGCGGTACTCGGCTCGGACGCGATCGACGGAGAGTACATGGTTCCTCCCCTCGACCCCGACGCAGAGTTCCGACCCCTCGCCGGGGATGACGCTGCCGAAACGGTCGGGGCGGAAAGGGGCGATCGCTGATGCTGCGCCAGATTCTCAACGTCCCCGCGGTCACGGCGTGGATGGGGTGGCAGATTCTCCTCGCCTCGCTCGGCGTGATCCGCGCCGCGTTCTCGCCCGCGCCGATCGGACCGCCGATCATCATCCGCTACGACCTCGTCGGCAAGAGCGACCTCCAGGCGACGGTGTTGTCGTGGGCGATCACTGTCACCCCGTCGACTCTCGTCCTCGGCATCGGCGGTGACGAATTGTATGTTCACTGCGTCCTCGGAGGCGACCGCGAGGAGATCGTCGCCGAGATCGCAGAAATGGAACGCAGGCTCTTGACGGTGCTCTCTCCGCCGTCATCGCCGGAAAACCGCAAGGC
>NZ_DYXM01000246.1 GCF_020742175.1 Dietzia timorensis | reverse complement strand
CTCCCGTCGTGCCTCGGCCACGGTGGCTGCCTCCCCGGGGTTCGAGGAGATCTGGTCCCAGGGGGAGGGGCAGGAGGAGATCAGCCTGTGGCGGGTGGAGGGTGCTGCCGCTCCCGCTGCGGCCGTCCCCGAGGACGCGATGGTCGCCACGGACGGCGCCCCGGAGGGCTGGTTCGCCCTCACCGCCGCCGGACTGCTCCAGCCCGGTGCCGGCATGCGGCTCACCGGCGAGCGGCAGGAGGCCGATGTCACGACGGACACCCTCCGGTGGCAGGCCCTGAACTCCGGCCGTCCGCCGACGCGGGGCAGCAGCCCGACGCTGCCGGCGTCGGACCCGCGACCGGGCACGATGGGGACCCGGGCGCTGGCCCCCGCAGGCACGCGCGAGGTCGTCGGGGAGACGACCCGGTTCTACCGGGGCCTCACCGGACTGGCGACGAGCTCGAGCGCGGCGGACCCCTTCGCTCCCTTCTGGCGCGGTGCCGGGCAGGGAGAGCCGGCCCTCGTCGACGGTGACTCCGAGACGGCCTGGGTGAGCGGGGACGGTGAGGCGCGCCAGCAGGTCACCCTGACCCTGCCGAAGGGGGCGCAGCCCGACGCCGTCCTCGTCCACGAGGCCTGGGGCGGCGACCTGGGGGAGATCACGTCGGTCTCGGTCGGCGACCGCGAGGGCAGCAAGCCGCAGGGGTCGTGGACGTGGCGGGTCCCGCTCGACGGCACGGAGCGCCGGTCGCTGACGATCGACCTCACGACGCGGGGAAGCGCGGGCGACGCGCCCCCGGTCGGCGTCCGGGAGGTCGAGCTCGAGGGTGGGCCCCAGCTCGGCACGGGGCTGGAGATCACCGCGGGCGAGGGGCCGGTCCTGCTGACCCGGGACCCCCGAGCCGCGGCCGAGGTCGCCGCGGGCGAGGACCCGGCGAACCTCGTGCGCCGTGTCGGGGACCTGCCCGAGAGCCGGGTGCAGGCGGCGGTCCGGGTCCGTCCCGGGGACGCCGGCCAGGACCTCCTCGCTGCGCCGTGGAGCCTGCAGGGCAGCACCCCACCGGATGATGCCGCGGGCTCGGCCGACCTCACCGACTGGCCGGTCGCCGCCATCGACGGCGACCCCGCGACCCGGTGGACACCGGCGACCGGGGCGGCCGAGCCCACCCTCTCCCTCGACCTGGGGAGGACGCAGCGGGTCGAGACGATCCGGCTCTCCCGGTCGGCGGGCTCGGTCACCGTCGAGACCGACTCCGACCGCTATGTCCTCCCGGCCGGCACGGAGCTGACCATCCCGCCCCAACGCACCCGCAGCCTCGACCTGACCTTCACCCGGCCCCCGGGGCGAGCCGCATGGTCGGCGCCCGAGGTGAGCCTGCCCGGCGTCGACGGACAAGGCGACGAGGTGGACCTCGACTGCACGGCAGCCGGGTCGGTCGGCCGGAGCAGCGGCAGCATCGGGCTGGCGCTCACCGCGGAGCGCTCCCGGCTCCTCGCCGGCGAGACGCTGCCGGCGACGGCCTGCGGCGACCTGCCCGCCGGGGACGGTGACATCACCGCCGCCGCCGTCCCGGGCCTCGTCCCGGAGCGCGTGGCCCTCGTCCCCACGGACTGGACCGCCCCCGAGGTCGGGTCCCCGCGCTCGGTCTCGAGCACCCGCGAGCACGCCGGGTCGTGGCGCATCGACGTCGGCGCGGGAGGGGACTCGGTGCTCGCCCTGACGCAGGGCGCCAACGAGGGCTGGCGGGCCGTCGACGAGGACGGCGACGAGCTGGCGCCCGTGACGGTCGACGGTTGGCGGCAGGGATTCGACCTGCCCGAGGGCGACGCCGAGACCGTCCGCGTGGAGTTCACCCCCAACGACGACCACCGGACGGCCCTCGGCCTGGGCGCCGCCGCGGTGGCCCTGCTCCTCCTCTGGCTCCTCCTGGAGCTCGTGCTGCATCGCCGCGCGGGGGCGGTGGAGGACGAGGCCGAGGCCGTGGTAGTGGAGCCGGCCCCCGTGCCACGTGGCGGGCGAGCCCCCTTCGTCATGGGGGTCCTGCTCGCGGCTGTCGTCGGCATCGTCGTCGCCGGCCCCCTCGGGCTGCTCCTGGGCGCCGTCGGCGCGCTCGTCCCCGTGCGACTGCGGGCCCCGGCCGTGGTCGTCGTCCTCGCCGGGGCGGGCGTCGCCCTGTCGGTGCTCGGGGTCGCCGAGCGTCAGTCGGCGGGGGCCTGGGTCTCCCAGGGGCTGGGAGCGCTCACCCTCGGGGTGCTGGCTGCGGCTCTGGTGCGTGCGGGCGTCGGTGTGCCAGAGCGAGCACCGGACGCTCCACCAGGGTCCACGACAGGTGCGCCAGACCCACGCTCGTCACCGTGACGAGGAGGAGGGTCAGGCCGAAGGGCGCCGCGAAGAGCCCGAGGTCGAGCACCGCGAAGGCCACCTGGAGCACGAGGACGTGCCAGAGGAAGACGGCGTAGGAGATGTCACCGAGCCAGCGGAGGAGGCCGGCGGCCGGTGAGTCGGTGAGGGCCTCGGTCAGCCCGCGGCTCGTGCCGGCGAGGAGCAGGCAGACGGCCACGAGTCCGTAGAGGACCTCTGCGGCGAGCGCCTCATCGGCCGTCGGCAGCTCGAGGCCGCGCGGCCCCGCGATCGACGTCGAGGCCAGGAGCCACAGGACGCCGGCGAGGGCGAGGAGGGTGCCGGGGCTCGTCCTGAGGACCTCGAGAAGGGGTCCTTCGGACACCGCGACGCCGGCGCGCTCGGCCTCGACGACGACAGCGACCGCGGCACCCAGCGCGAACCACGCCGCGTGACCGGGCGCGGAGGTGGCGACCATGCCCGCCCACCAGCCACCGGGCAGCAGCGCGGCACCGGCCTGCACGGCGAGCCCGACGACACCGATGCAGAGCAGGATGACGAGGAGGTGCCGCGCCGAGGCCCGGGGAGTGGCTCGCTTCGCCAGGGGAGCGAGGGCCGCGGCGACGAGCGGGAGGAGGAGGTAGAAGGTGACCTCGGTCGTCAGGCTCCACGACTGGGTGAAGGACTGGAAGGTCTCACCCGTCCAGCCCTGGCCGATGACGAGGTGGACGAGGACCGTCGGGATGTCGAGGGCGTCCGCGGCGGCCCCACCGAGGACGGCCGCGGCGACGACGACGCCGAGGAGGGCGAGGAGGTAAGCGGGCATGATTCGCGCCGCCCGGCGCAGGAGGTAGGTGCGCGCGGACCACGGCACCGGGTCCCCGAGGGCCCGTCGGACGAAGGGGGTGGAGAGGAGGAAGGCGGAGAGGGCGAAGAAGACGGCGACGCCGAGCTCGCCTCGGGCGGCCAGCCCGCCCATGACCCCCTCGGCGCTCGCGCCGGTCCAGAAGGCCACGTGGGAGAGCAGCACGAGCCACGCCGCGACGGCCCTGAGGAGATCGAGGCCGAGGAGGCGTGACCGGGGTCGCACGTCCGTGCTGATGTCGTCACCTACCATTCGGTAATCACAGACGATTGTGCTCCATGAGAGGGAGATCCATGACCTTGCGTCCCGTCCTGCGTGCGCGCGCACCCCTGCGGGTGAGCTTCGCCGGCGGTGGAACGGATGTCGCTCCCTTCCCCGAGCGTGAGGGTGGGGCGGTCCTCAGCGCCACGATCGGCAGCTATGCCTACGCCACCCTGAGGCCGCGCCTCGACGGGCACATCACCGTCGAGTCCCACGACTACGGCACGTCGATCGGCTATGACATCGGGGCACCCCTCGTCCTCGACGGCGAGCTCGACCTGCCCAAGGCGGCCATCGCCCGGATCATGCAGCTCGAGGGTGCCCTCCCCTCGGACGGCTTCGACCTCTTCCTCCACACGAACGCCCCGCCGGGCTCGGGGCTCGGGAGCTCCAGCGCGGTCATGGTCGCGGTCATCGACCTCGTCGCCCGGCACTGCGGCCTCGACCTCGGACCGCACGCCATCGCCGAGATCGCCTACCGGCTCGAGCGTGAGGACCTCGGGATCCCCGGCGGCTACCAGGACCAGTACGCGGCGGCCTTCGGCGGCTTCAACTTCATGGAGTTCCGTCAGGACGGCGAGGTCGTCGTCAACCCGCTGCGGGTGCGGCCGGACACCGTCCACGAGCTCGAGCACAACATGCTCCTCGCCTACACCGGTCGGACCCGCGTCAGCGACCACATCATCGAGGACCAGGTCTCCCGGTACGAGACGGGCAACGAGGACGCCGTCGCCGGCCTGCGGGCCCAGCGGGACCTCGCCGACGCGATGCGCGTGGCCCTCCTCCGCGGGCAGGTCGACGAGATCGGCTCCCTCCTCGGCGAGGCGTGGCGGGAGAAGCAGCGAATGTCCTCGAGGATCACGACACCGCTCATCTCCGAGGCGGTCGACCTCGCCCTGCGCTCGGGCGCGCTGGGGGGCAAGGTCACCGGTGCCGGCGGCGGTGGGCACATGATCTTCATCTGCGAGTTCGAGCGTCGCCACGTCGTCGCGGACGCTCTCCTCGACCTCGGGCTCACCGTCTCAGAGTTCACCTTCACCAAGCACGGCGTGACGACCTGGAAGGGCCAGCAATGACGACGACCGAGGCGGATCTCGCCCTCGTGACCCAGCAGCTCGACGCGGGCATCGCCGCGTGGGTGCGGCTCGCGCAGCAGGTGGGTGAGCCGCGGCTGCGCTCGTCCGTGGACGCGGCGGGACGGGTGGTCCTCGAGGCGCTGCGCGCCGGCGGGACGCTGCTCGTCGCCGGCAACGGCGGATCCGCTGCCATCTCCAGCCACGTCGCCGCGGAGTTCCTCGGCAAGTGCGTGCAGGACCGGCACCCCCTTCCTGCCATCAGCCTCGCCGAGTCGCACTCGTCGCTCACGGCGATCGGCAACGACTACGGCTTCGACCAGGTCTTCCTCCGTGGGGTCCAGGCCTTCGGCCGCCCCGGTGACGTCCTCCTCGCGATGTCGACCTCCGGCACGAGCCCCAACATCGTCGCGGCTCTGGGGGAGGCCCGTCGCCGCGGCGTGACCACCATCCTCATGACGGGCGCGAAGGGGGCCGGTCAGGGGGATCTCGCCGACCACCTCCTCGTCGTCCCCTCGGAGGAGACCCCCCGCATCCAGGAGGTCCACATGCTCTGGGCCCACGCGTGGTGCGAGGCCGTGGACCACGCGGTGCAGGAGCCGAGCTGACCCCGCGCCCCTGGTGGTTCGGGCCGGAGGCGCTCGAGCCGGGTACGGCGGACGCCCCCTTCGACCTCGTCCTCCTCGACCGCGACGGGACGCTCAACGAGCGCGTCGTCGACGGCTACGTCACCCGGCCGGAGGACCTCGTCCTCCTCCCCGGTGCGGCCGAGGCCGTGGCCGCGCTGACCCGTGCCGGCTGCCGGACCGTCCTCGTGACCAACCAGCGGGGGATCGCCCGGGGGCTCATGGGGCGCGCCGACCTCGAGGTCGTGCACGCGCGTCTGGTCGACGAGCTCACCGCGGCCGGTGCCCACCTCGACGCGATCGCGGTCTGCCCGCACGACGAGGGGGAGTGCTCGTGCCGCAAGCCGCGCGACGGGCTCTTTCGGGAGGCCCTGTCCCGTGCGCCGTGGGCTCGCGTCGACCGCTGCCTCCTCGTCGGCGACATGCCCTCGGACATCGAGCCGGCCCGAGGTCTCGGGATGCGGACGTTGAGGGTCGACGAGGTCACCCGGATCGGCGCCGGGATCGAGGCCCTCCTGGGCCGCCGCGCCGGTCGTGACTGGCCGCTCGATGAGCGACGTGGCGAAGGCCACGTCCCTTAGGCTGACGTCGGACCGTGCGGCCGCCCTCGAGGTGCTACTGTCCGGTAAGTTAAATCAGGGCCAAGGAGGGTCTACACGTGCGCAAGTACCTGTTGCCGGCGATCGTCATGTTCGTCGGGGCGTTCATTCTCACCATGGGGCTGCTCTTCCGGTTCTATGCCTACCCGAAGCTGGCCGTGGTCCCGAACGACCAGAACACGACGCAGACCGTGCAGGACCCGGACGCGACGTTCTTCGACGCCGACAACGTCCGCCCCGGATCCGGTGAGCTGACGACGACCGCCCGCATCATCGGTGACCCGGAGGCCGCCGAGGCCGCCTCCGAGGAGGCCGGCCAGGACGTCGCGGTCTGGAACAGCGGCCAGGTGAGCGACAACAACGGCGACAACTGGCCGATGGATGCCACGACCGAGGTCCTCGTCTTCGACCGCCACACCGGTCTCGCGGTGAACTGCTGCGGCGAGTCCAAGGGCGGTGAGGAGGTCAAGCGGGACGGTCTCCTCGTGAAGTTCCCCTTCGACGCCCAGAAGGTCGACACCTACAAGTGGTGGGACAGCACCGTCGGCAAGTCCTTCCCGGTGACCTTCGAGGGTGAGGAGGACCTCCAGGGCATGACCGCCTACAAGTACACGATGGAGGTCCCGCTGACGAAGTACTCCTCGCGTGAGCTTCCCGGATCCCTCTTCGGTGGGTCGCCCACCTCCCCGGCCGTCGAGGCGGACCGCTATTACTCCAACAAGCGCACCTTCTGGGTCGACCCGGTGACCGGCGTCGTCCTCGACCGGGTGGAGGAGCAGAAGCAGGAGTTCCGCCACAACGGCAAGACGCTCAACGCGCTCGAGACCGAGTCGCGCTTCACCAAGGAGACCGTCGACAAGAACGTCGAGGACTACAAGTCCAAGTCGGCCCTCCTCAGCCTGGTGCACACCACGCTGCCCCTCGTCTTCACCGTCCTCGGTGTCCTCCTTCTCCTCACCGGCATCCTCCTCTCGGTGCTCATCGGTCGCCGGAGCCGCCTGGAGGAGCAGCCGGCCTACGCGGACCACCACGAGGACCCGGTCTTCGGGACCTCGCAGCCGGACGAGACGACCGCCCGTCGGGGCGACATCCACGGTCGCTGAGGTTCGTCGATGCGGGTAGTGGTCACCGGTGGCGCCGGCTTCCTCGGCTCCCATCTCTGCGAGCGGCTCGTCGCCCGCGGGGACGAGGTCGTGGCGCTGGACAACTTCGTTACCGGTGACCCGGCGAATGTCGCGCACCTCGCCGACTCCCCGCGCTTCGAGCTGCGCGACGTCGACGTCACCCGCGATGTCACGGTGGAGGGTGCGGTCGACCTCGTCCTCCACTTCGCCTCGCCGGCGAGCCCGGTGGACTACCTCCAGCTGCCCATCGAGACCCTCGAGGTCGGCTCCATCGGCACGATGCGCGCCCTGTCCCTGGCCCGGGGCAAGCGGGCGCGCTTCGTGCTGGCCTCGACGTCCGAGGTCTACGGGGACCCCGAGGTCCACCCCCAGCCCGAGACCTACTGGGGCAACGTCAACCCCGTCGGCCCGCGCGGCGTCTACGACGAGGCCAAGCGCTTCGCCGAGGCGATGACGTTGGCCCACCGGAGCACGCACGGCATCAGCACGGGGATCGTGCGGATCTTCAACACCTTCGGTCCGCGGATGCGGCCCAACGACGGTCGCGCGATCCCCAACTTCATCCGGCAGTCGCTGGCGGGGGAGCCGGTGACCGTCGCCGGTGACGGCTCGCAGACCCGCTCGATCTGCTTCGTCGACGACCTCGTCGCCGGGATCCTCGCCCTCGCGGACAGCGAGCACGCGGGACCGGTCAACATCGGCAACCCGCACGAGATCTCGATGCTCGCCCTCGCCGAGTGGGTGATCGAGCTGACCGGGTCCTCGTCGACGGTGAACTTCATCCCCCGCCCTGTCGACGACCCGACGGTTCGTCAGCCGGACACGACCCTGGCCCAGGAGCTCCTGGGGTGGGCGCCCGAGGTCGACATCGAGACCGCCCTGCTGCGGACGATCGACTGGTTCCGCACCGAGACCGAGACCGCGCACTTCCCGGAGCCGCCGCTCGGCGCCCGGGAGACCGCCCACATCCTCACCGGTAGCTGACCGGTCACCGCCGGGGGAGGGTGGCGACGAAGATCGCCGTCCCGGGGAACCGCGAGCCGCGCAGGGGCGACCAGCCGCCCCATGTCTCCTCGTTGTCCGCGGGCCACTCCGGCTCGTGGAGCTCCTCCAGGACGAGGCCGGCGTCGATGATCTCGGCGATCCGGTGGCCCATTGTCCGGTGGTGCTCGACATAGGTGGCCCGCCCGCCGGCGCCCTCGACGTAGGGCGTCTCGTCGAAGTACGAGCCGGTGGCCGTGAGGCCCTCCTCGCCCGGCAGATCGGGGAAGCCCCACCGGAAGGGATGCGAGGTGGAGAAGGCGAGCCGTCCGCCGGGGCGCAGCACCCGGGCGAGCTCGACCATGAGACCGGCGCTGTCGGCGACGAAGGGGGTGGCCCCGTAGGCGGAGAAGGCGATGTCGAAGGCGTCGTCGGCGAAGGGGAGGCGGGTCGCCTCCGCCTGGAGGAGGGCCGGCGCCGGTCCCGGAGAGCGGGCGTCGATGCGGCGGGCGGTGCGCAGCATCCCCGCGGACAGGTCGCTCGAGACGACGCGCGCGCCGGCCGCGGCGCACCACCGGCCGCCCTGCGCACCCCCGCCGCCGAACTCGAGGACGTCCGTGCCGGCGAGATCGCCCGGCTCGCCGAGCACTCGCAGCTCCTCCTCGGTCCACCCCTCGGGGCCCCACACGAGGTCGGCGTCCCCTAGGAAGTGCCCGTGCTCGTCGGCGTAGTCCGCGGCCTCGCGGTCCCACCAGGAGCGGTTGGCCGCCACGGTCTCCGCCTGGCTGCTCTCGCGGCGCGGCAGCAGGCTGACGTCCTCCTCGGAAGCATCGGTCATGTCCCGGACCGTAGCGCAGGGTGTGTTTTGCCCCCCTCGCCGCGGGGCTCTAGGATGGGACAGCACTTTTGTGCCCACCCGGGCACGCGGGTGCAGCAGCACCCGTCCCGAACGATCACCTGTCCACAATCGGAGTTCCTACTACATGACTGCCAGCACGGTCGACACGACCGCCCCTCAGATCGCCGTCAACGACATCGGCTCTGAGGAAGATCTTCTCGCCGCGATCGACGCCACGATCAAGGACTTCAACGACGGCGACATCGTCGAGGGCCACATCGTCAAGGTCGACCGCGACGAGGTGCTTCTCGACATCGGCTACAAGACCGAGGGTGTCATCCCCTCGCGAGAGCTGTCCATCAAGCACGACGTCGACCCCTCGGAGATCGTCGCCGTCGGCGACGAGGTCGAGGCCCTCGTCCTCCAGAAGGAGGACAAGGAAGGCCGACTCATCCTGTCCAAGAAGCGCGCCCAGTACGAGCGCGCCTGGGGCACCATCGAGAAGATCAAGGAGGAGGACGGCGTCGTCACCGGCACCGTCATCGAGGTCGTCAAGGGCGGCCTCATCCTCGACATCGGCCTGCGTGGCTTCCTCCCCGCCTCCCTCGTGGAGATGCGCCGCGTCCGCGACCTCCAGCCCTACGTCGGCAAGGAGATCGAGGCCAAGATCATCGAGCTCGACAAGAACCGCAACAACGTGGTCCTGTCGCGCCGTGCATGGCTCGAGCAGACGCAGTCCGAGGTCCGTTCCGAGTTCTTGCACCAGCTGCAGAAGGGCCAGGTCCGCAAGGGCGTCGTCTCCTCGATCGTCAACTTCGGTGCGTTCGTGGACCTCGGCGGTGTCGACGGTCTCGTTCACGTCTCCGAGCTGTCCTGGAAGCACATCGACCACCCGTCCGAGGTTGTCGAGGTCGGTCAGGAAGTCACCGTCGAGGTTCTCTCCGTCGAGCTGGACCGCGAGCGTGTTTCGCTGTCCCTCAAGGCGACCCAGGAAGACCCGTGGCGCCACTTCGCCCGCACCCACGCGATCGGCCAGATCGTGCCGGGCAAGGTCACCAAGCTCGTTCCGTTCGGTGCGTTCGTTCGCGTCGAAGAGGGCATCGAGGGTCTCGTCCACATCTCGGAGCTGGCCGAGCGCCACGTCGAGGTTCCGGACCAGGTCGTCGGCGTTGGCGACGACGCAATGGTCAAGGTCATCGATATCGATCTCGATCGTCGTCGTATCTCGCTGTCGCTCAAGCAGGCCGACGAGGACTACACCGAAGAGTTCGACCCGTCCAAGTACGGCATGGCCGACAGCTACGACGAGGCCGGCAACTACATCTTCCCCGAGGGCTTCGATCCCGAGACCAACGAATGGCTCGAGGGCTTCGAGAAGCAGCGTGAAGAGTGGGAGCAGCGCTACGCCGAGGCGGAGCGTCGCCACAAGCTGCACACCGTGCAGATCGAGAAGGGCCGCGCCGCTGCCGAAGAGCAGGCCGAGGCAGCCCCGTCGAACTACTCGTCCGACGCTCCTGCTTCCGAGCAGGCGGCTGCTCCGGCAGCCGAGTCCGCCGAGGCCGGCGGCACCCTCGCCAACGAGCAGCTCGCTGCTCTGCGTGAGAAGCTCGCAGGCGGAAACAACTAAGATACGTGCCCACCGCATGCACTGACATGCGCTAGCGCGACCGGCGATTCCCGGGTTCATAACGAACCCGGGAATCGTCGTATTTGTGCCTTATCCGCGGGATTTCGCTCTGCGCCCCTCCCGCGGGCACAAACAATCTTCTAAGCTGAAGCACGTGTTGATACTTGGATTGACCGGAGGAATCGGCGCGGGCAAGTCGACCGTGTCCGCGGAACTCGCTCGGCTCGGCGCCGAAGTGATCGACGCGGATAAGATCGCGCGCGAGGTCGTCGCTCCGGGAACCCCGGGCCTCGACATGCTCGCAGCCGAATTCGGCGAGGAGATTATCGACGCCGACGGGGCACTTGATCGCGCAGCCTTGGCGGAGCGGGCCTTCGCCAGCCAGGAGCGCACGGCCGCACTCAACTCGATCACCCATCCGCTCATCGGCGAGCGAACCATCGAACGCTTCGCCCAAGCACCGCAGGACGCCATTGTCGTCCACGACGTACCGCTACTCATCGAGGGAGGCATGGAACCCGGGTACCACCTCGTCCTCGTTGTGGACACACCCGAGGAACTCAGACTGCAGCGTCTCGTCGAGCTCCGCGGGCTCACGGAGGCGGACGCGCGGGGAAGGATTGCCAAGCAGGCGACGGACGAGCAACGGCACGCGTCCGCCGATATCTTGTTCGACAATTCGGGTTCGGAGTCGGCGCTCCTGGAACAGGTCCGAAAGGTCTGGGACCGGCGTCTGGTGGTCATGGCCAACAATCTGGAGCATCGCCACCCGGTGTTTCCCAGCGATGCCGTGGTGGACGTCCGCCCGGAGTGGGCTGATGAGGGCAGGCGCGAAATCGCACGAATTCGGCACCGCGCGGGAGACCTGTGCGAATCCATCTCCCATGTCGGCCCGACCGCGAAGCAACAGCCTGCGGTCGATCTCATCGAGATAGATCTTCGCCCCAATTCTGTCGACGTCGTCGAGACGCTTCGCACGCGCCTTCAAGAGGCGGGATATATCGCCGATGACGCCGGAGACGGAAAGCTCCGCTGGGTCGATCCCGAACGACCCGTCGCTTTGAGAATCGCGTCCAACGATCAAAGCGACATGACCGTCGCCGCCGCCTGCGCGGATCGAGAAAGCTAAGCGAGGCGTGGCGGCGGTCAGCCGAAGCTGACGCCGCCACGCCACTGCGCCGCTACTCTTCGGGGACTATTCCACCGTTGTCGACGACCTCCTCGACGGTGACGGTGCGTTCGACCGTGGTTCCGGTTTCCTCGAGCTCGATTGCCGGGGCGTCCGTGTTCGTCGCGTCACTTGGACTGACGGTGTTGACGGGGCCCTCGCCGACAGCTGTGGAATCGGGCACGTTGCGCTGTTGCACACCCGGAAGGTTGATCTTCGACAAATCGGTATGCGCCAGAAACACGTTGTAGGAATCCCATGTGGTGACCACGAAGTAGAGATCATTCCCCGTGGACCACGGATGGATAAATCCGCCGTATGCTCCGGGGAGGACCGAATAGTCGATAAGCGTCGTCGCCCTGCTCCACGGTCCCTCTGGACTCGGCGCCGTCCTGATGATCACGGAGCGCGTACCGGAGGAATACATCGAAACGTAGCGCTGAAGTCCTGGGTGCCATTGCACCGAGAGCTCGCTTACCGGGCTCGGAAGCACGGCCTTTGCCCTGTCGATGTCCACAGTCCACGATGAGCCGTCCCAGTAGCGGTAGGCGCCGGCATTGCGGATATCTTTCTTGGCGACCCGAGCAAGGCGTGCGCTGCCGGATCGACCCGACGGGGTGAGATATTCGTAGATGTACCCGTCCCGGCCATCGACGAATGAGCTCATCTGCGCGTTGAACCAGGAGTCGTCCTTGGCCGGTGCGGACTCCCCGGCGCTGACATGATCGGTAATCGGGCGTGCGAGAGAGCTGTCGACCGTCCACGTTTCGCCGTTGTCCGTTGAATATGCCAGACCTGAATAATTGGTATCCCACGTGCTGGGGACGCCCCAGTGGTGAACAGACATGAAGCGCAGATATTGGACGCCGTCGACGGAGATCCCCGCTGTGGGAATAATGGTGACCTCGCCGGGCGCGCCTGTGCGCGGAACCATTTCCTTCGCCAATCCGTCTTCATCGGTGAGTACCGAGTCGACGGACAATCCGTCGGAAAGATCGGGATCGGAGGTGCGGAACATGACATTTCCGCGCCATTGATTACCCGGTATGTCGCAATCGCCCATGGTGTCGCCGAACGCCATGAGAACTTGATGGTTCGCCTGGTCGCCGTTGTCCCACATCAGCCCGAGATCAGTGCCGCCGATTCCATATTTGGCAGGAGTGTCCAAAGGGCTAGTCGGACCGGTGAGAAGCTGCTTGATGCGAGTCGGGCCATTTAGTACAGGGACGGTGCCTTGTTCGCCCGTGGTCCACTGTGGGAAGCCCAGTACCGAACCCAGGCCGGCATCGAGGCTGCCCGATACGGAGTTGCCGACGCTTCCGGTTTCCAACTGTCGAATGATTTCGCTATCGCGGGTCAGTGCAAGAGAGCCCAACGGATTGAACAACGACCCCAATGACGCGGTCGAGGAGCCTGCGGACCCCAAGGCGCCCTCCAACTCGGCGGAACCTGCCATCATCCCTGCCTCGGTTTGGGCATTGAGGAGGGAACCGAAGTTTCCGAACATCTCGCTGCACGGCCCGGCCGAGGCGTCGGGTGCCGATATCGGGATGGCTGGGATCGTCGGAGCGATGACGAGCGCGGCGGCCATGCACAGGCCTGAAAGCGCGCGGGTATAGCGGGACACGGCAGTCTCCTTAGAGGAAGATGGGTAGACAAAATAATAAGTCGGCGTGCCCCATCATTCATCCAGTTTTGAATGAATTTCTTATGTGTTCTTTCGCTGCTCAGGGCTTGATCTGTGTCAAGAGGGTTAGAAACCCGGGATAGGAGTCCGGCTGAGTTCCTGGACCTCGCCCGTCGTGGCCGGGTCGGGGCGATTCTCGGGGGTGATCTCACCGCGGCGTACGTAGTCGAGATTGGTTTTCATGAGAAAAACGTTGTACGCATCCCAGGTTGACACGGTGAAGTACATGTCTCGGCCGTTGAGCGACCACGGATGCACGTAGGCGCCGTAGATCGACGGCAGACTCTTGGACGACAGAAGCACGTCCTCGCCCGACCACGGGCCCACAGGGCTGTCAGCCTGTCTCATGACGATGTTGTTGTCTCCGTTGGTGTAGAGCGCAATGTAGCGGCCGAGGTATTCGTTGTAGGCGACGGACAGCTCCGACACGGGAGCCGGAATGACCGGCGTCGCGCGGTTGAAGTCGCCGGTCCACTCGCGCTTGCCGGCGTCCCAATACTCGTAGGCGCCGGGATTCTCGAAATCCTGCCAGTATTCTTGGCCTTGTTCGTTGCGGATACGCACCCGACCAACACGGGCATCGCCCTGACGACCCGAAGGTGTGAGGAACTCATACGCGAAGTCGCCGTCCTTGACGAAGGCGCTCATCTGGCCATTGTCCATGCGAGGCGGCGGATCATTGCGGCGCTCCTTGCGAGGGGCGTCCTGGCCGGGCTGCGGAACTTCGACGTCATGCTGGAAGAAGTTCGCCGGTCCGACGGGAAGTCGGTTCTGTCCTGTGACGCGCCACGTCCAGGGCAGCTGATTCCAGTTCTCGCCGTTGTCGCCGGAAACCGCAAGTGAGGAGTAGTTGGTCTCCCAGTGCCCGGGTTGACCCCAGTCGATCACCGACATATAGCGCAGGTACTGCTTGCCCGCGACGGAGATGCCTGCGGTGGGGATGACTGTACGTTCGGCGCCGGGGATGCCGGAGCGCGGAATGATGGACTTCGCCAGGCCTGGCGATTCCATCGGTGCATTGTCGAGATTCATCCCGTCCTCGAGGATTCCGTCCTTGGAACGGAAGAGGACATTTGAACGCCACTGCGAGTCGCCAATGCAGTTACCCATGGTATCGCCGACCGCCATGAGTACCTCGCCGTTGCCGTTGTCCCACATGATTCCGAGGTCGGTGCCCGTGATGCCAAAGCGGTCAGCGGTTTTGTTCGGGCTCGTCCGGCCGGTGACTAGTGCGACAGAGTCGGTGCGCCCGGTGAGTTTCGGCATGTGCCCGCCGAGGTTGTTGAACCACGGAATCGAGTTACCGACGAGGGCGTCTGCAACGTTGTTGAGGATGCCCGCCTGGCTTGCCGCCCGGTAGACGCCTCCCATGACGAGCTCTCCCGGCGTTCCCATCGTCCCGACGCTTCCATCGCCGAGACCCTGGCAGGGGCTGGCATGTGCGGTCGGTACCGAGTCGGTGGAGATGCTTACGACGGTCAAGGCAGCGGTTGCGGTGACTGCGGCGAGGGCGAGGGATGAGGCCCTCCGGACGAGGCGTGGCATGGCCGGCATGTGCATTCCTAGCGCGTCTGAGCATGGGTATTTATTCGACAAGCTTAGTTGTCTAATGCCGGGATTTCAGTACGTTTTAAGTGAAGAATTGGGAAAAGAATGAGAGTTGCTTGAGTAGTTCCCCTCAGCTGAGCCCCATGCGCCCCAGGCGTTTCTGTCCGCGATACCTCGTACGATGGGTGCATGGCGTTTGCAACTGAGATCCCCGACGACAATGACCCCTATACGGTGCAGTCAGAGTTCCGCCCGATCGGAGAGATTGAAAGGTCCAGCGCGCCGTTCGAGGTCGAAAGCCCGTACTCGCCGTCGGGCGATCAGCCTACGGCGATCGCGGACCTGGAGAAGCGTGTACGGGACGGTCAGCGTGATGTCGTTCTGTTGGGCGCGACAGGTACCGGTAAGTCCGCCACCTCTGCTTGGCTGATCGAAAAGTTGCAGCGTCCGACTCTGGTCATGGCGCCGAACAAGACTCTCGCGGCGCAGCTGGCGAACGAGCTTCGCGAGATGCTGCCGCATAACGCCGTCGAGTACTTCGTGTCGTATTACGACTACTATCAACCAGAGGCGTACATCGCGCAGACCGATACCTATATCGAGAAAGACTCGTCGATCAACGATGATGTCGAGCGACTGCGCCATGCGGCAACGTCCTCACTTCTCTCCCGGCGCGACGTTGTCGTCGTGTCCTCCGTGTCCTGCATTTACGGTCTCGGTACCCCGCAGTCGTATCTCGACCGCTCGGTGCCGCTCCACGTAGGCCAGGAAATCGACCGGGATGATTTCCTACGACTCCTTGTGGACGTGCAGTATTCGCGCAACGACATGGCGATGACGCGTGGAACCTTCCGCGTCAAGGGCGATACCGTCGACATCATCCCAACGTACGAAGAACTCGCGATACGTATCGAATTCTTCGGTGATGAGATCGATTCGCTTCATTACATCCATCCACTTACGGGCAACACGATTCGCACGGTCGATGACCTGCGCATCTTTCCGGCGACCCACTACGTCGCGGGCCCCGAACGCATGGCGAAGGCGGTCGCCAGCATCGAAGCGGAGCTGGAGACGCGGCTCGCAGAACTCGAAAAGCAGGGAAAGCTCCTGGAGGCGCAACGCCTCCGCATGAGGACAACCTATGATCTGGAAATGATTCAGCAGGTCGGGTTCTGCTCGGGCATCGAGAACTATTCGCGCCATATCGACGGACGCCCGGCGGGAAGTGCGCCGGCGTCGCTGCTCGATTACTTTCCGGAAGACTTCCTCACCATCATCGACGAGTCTCACGTGACGGTGCCTCAGATCGGAGCGATGTTCGAGGGCGACATGTCACGCAAGCGGAACCTCGTCGATTTCGGCTTCAGGTTGCCGTCGGCCTTGGATAACCGGCCATTGACGTTCGAGGAGTTTCGCGGGAGGGTCGGCCAGACCGTGTACCTCTCGGCAACGCCGGGAACCTTCGAATTGACGGAGGCCGGAGGGGAATTCGTTGAGCAGGTCATCCGCCCGACCGGTCTCGTCGATCCGAAGGTAGTGGTCAAGCCCACCCATGGGCAGATCGACGACCTCATCACGTCGATCCGGGAACGTGCGGAAAAGGATGAGCGCGTGCTCGTCACCACGCTGACCAAGAAGATGTCCGAAGATCTCACCGATTACCTCGTCGAACTCGATATCCGGGTGAGGTACCTGCATTCCGAAGTCGACACGCTTCAACGTGTCGAGCTTCTTCGCCAGCTTCGACGCGGAGATTTCGATGTGCTCGTCGGCATCAACCTCCTGCGTGAGGGGCTCGACCTTCCCGAGGTGTCGTTGGTGGCAATTCTCGACGCGGACAAGGAAGGCTTCCTCCGTTCGACGACTTCGCTGATCCAGACCATCGGGCGCGCGGCGCGAAATGTCTCCGGCGAAGTGCACATGTATGCAGACCGTATTACCGATTCGATGCAGTCGGCGATCGAGGAAACGGAACGGCGTAGGGAAAAACAGATCGCTTACAACGAGGCTCACGGCCTTGATCCTCAGCCGCTGCGAAAGAGCATCAACGACATTCTCGACATCGTGTACGAGGAAGCGAATTCGCAGGATTCGGCAAGCGAGAGTGTGACAGGCGACGCGACGATGATCGGGGAGTTCGAGCGCCCCAAGGACATGCCCGCAAAGGATCTCGAGAAGCTCATCGGCGAACTCACGGCGCAGATGAAGTCCGCTGCCGGCGAGCTGAAGTTCGAGCTCGCGGGAAGGCTGCGCGACGAGATCGCCGATTTGAAGAAGGAACTTCGCGGAATGAAGGACGCGGGTCTGGAATAAATTCCGAGCGGGCCATTTCGCAACGTCGCAGACATTACTGGCCTAGAATTGGCTAAATTGTTGTGCTTGTTTCGCCCATAGCGTTATTACAATGGGTCCGAATTGACCGAAAGAAAGGGTTCGTCCATGGCCACGTACTCCAAGGTGCTTGTCGGGACCGATGGATCGGAGACATCGCTCAAGGCTGTGACAAAGGCCGCCGAAGTCGCCGAGGCGCATAACGCCGAACTGCTCATCGGTTGCGCATATACCCCGCTCGAATCCCGTGCCAGCGCTGCGGCGGCCGACGAACTCGGCTCGGATGCCTACCAGATCCAGGGAGATAATCCCGCGGGCGACATCGTGCGCGCGGCGCGTGAGCGCGCTGTTGCAGCCGGTGTTCCCTCCGAGCGTGTGAAGACGAAGACAATCGAGGGAGGTCCGGTCGACTCGCTCATCAAGCTGACGAAGACCGAGAACATCGACCTGCTCATCGTCGGAAACCGCGGGATGAACTCCTTCGCCAGCCGAATATGGGGCTCAGTTCCCGGGGACACCGCCCGTCGCGCAGACTGCGACGTGCTCATTGTCCACACAACCTAGGAAGCGGAAAAGCGGAACAGGTTCGTTTTCGCCCGTTTCCGGGCATCTTCAGCG
The DNA here is from genome assembly GCF_020742175.1 of Dietzia timorensis. Lineage (GTDB taxonomy): Bacteria > Actinomycetota > Actinomycetes > Mycobacteriales > Mycobacteriaceae > Dietzia > Dietzia timorensis_A. The sequence continues at coordinate 17,447 of NZ_DYXM01000246.1, read as the reverse complement.
ATGCCGCGGGAGTCGGGCGAGGCGTCACGAACAGAAATTCTCCAGCCCGGCGGCATAAACAGTGTCCGCGACCTGCCGCGCATCTGTGCCGGGTACCAGTGATGCCACGGATTCTGCGACCGGCATGATTTCCTTGATACGGTCTGGCTTCTGCGACTCTCCACCGCCGGCGGCGCAGACATTGGATGCCAAAGTTGCCAGAGTGTCGGAAACGGGTGCGGGGAGATCTCCCATCCCAGCCTTCGCGAGCGCGTCATCGAAACCCTCGCGCTGAGTAGTGCGCGCATTCTCTGTAGGAGTCGGGGACTCCGAACTAGAAGAGTCCGGAAACGAAGACGGGGGAGTGGCCTCGTTCTCGTCGCCTCCGCATCCGGACATCACGACACCCATAGCCAGGAACGCGATGCTCGCCAAGGCTCGCGTCGAAGCGGGACGTCGACCCGAGCCGACGCTTGTTGATGCAGATTCCACACCAGGGAGCCTATAAGAAGGCAGCCGGGGAGTTCGCGGAAACACGCTAGCTATTCGCCCCGAGTTCGGCAGGAACGACGCCGTCAAACACGATGTGTAGCTGCTGGGTGGCGCGTGTGAGTGCGACATACAAGTCCTGCATGCCCTGGATCGATCCGCCGGTAATCTCGCCAGGGCCCACAACGACGACGTGGTCGAACTCCAGGCCCTTGACCCGGCGGACATCCTCGACCTGAAGCAGACCTGCGTCTTCGGTAGAGGCCGACAACACGGACTGCAGTTCGGGAAGTCGCGCGAGCTTCGCGCATCGCTCGGCCGTTGCGACGATCGCCGTGCTGCGTCCCTCCTCCAAGGTCGCCAGAATTGACATCAAAGTCGATTCGATCGCGCCCGAATCATCCAACGGGGCGTCATGCCAGCCCACCGGATACCGGCCTTCACGTACCGGGCGCGGGGAGGAGATCGTGTCACTTATCGACCGTAGGAGATTGTCCGCGACAGCCGTGATCGTCGCCGGGGTGCGGTAATTCACCGTGAGCTCACACAGCTGCCAGCGGTCCTCTACATACGGTGAGAGCGCCTGCCCCCACGCATCGACGCCGGCGGGATTGGAGGTTTGCGCGATATCGCCGACAAGCGTCATCCACCTGTTCGGTGAGCGGCGCATGACCATACGCCACGCCATCGGGGACAGCTCCTGGGCCTCGTCAACGATGACGTGCCCGAACGCCCAGGTCCGGTCCGCCGCGGCGCGCTCTGCGACCGTGAGGTCCGAATCGGCGCGATTTCGCCGTGCCAACGCCTCAGCGTCGACGATGTCGTACGCGGCGAGGATCTCCGAATCTGTGTCCTCGAACTCCATATTCGCCGAGCCCTGGAGAATCTCCAATGCCTCTTCGGCCTGCCGGAGCTGCTCTTGCCAGGCTCGTTCCTCTTCCTCGCGCTCCGCCTCGGAATCGACGCCGAGGATCTCCGCGAGCTCGTCGATGAGCGGAACATCGGCAGGTGTGAAGGCATGGCCGTCGGTGCGGAACAGTGCCTCCTGGTCCTCCTCGACATAATCAGAGGCGGACGAGGAGATCGCCTCACGAGAGGACAGCAGGTCCGCCAGAACGTCCTCGGGCGCGAGGATCGGCCACCACTGGTCGATCAACGCGGCGACCTCGTCGTGATCCTCGAGCTCGGCGCGGACGTTCGCGAGATCGTCGGCGGTGAGGAGGTTGCGTTCGAGCGCCTCGGGGCCGCCCTCATCGATCCGGGCGACCTGTCCACCCTCGGTGACGACATCGACGAGCCCGGAATCGTCCGCAGCGTCGAAATCCGGGTCGGAGAACAGCGCGGCCTCGCGGGCCGCGGATTCCGCGTCGCCCGCCGTCACATGAAGGGGCCGTCCCACGACGTCCGCGTACACGTCGGTGAGCTGGTCGAGGAGGACATCGACAAATGCAGGGCGGGCCCTGTTGTGCGGCTTGCGCGACATCCGTGCCCGCCCGCGGGCCTTGCGAACCATGGCGGGCGTGACATCGAGCGATACGCCGTCGACCGAGATGGTCGTCTTCTCACTAGGGGAGGACTGCCGGTCCTTGACCGCACGTTTGAGGATCTCGACCATGTCCTCGGACCCCTTGACCTCCTCGGCGTGTTCGGGCTCGGTGTCGACGGCCTCGATGCCCGGGTATAGGTTGCCAATTGTGCGAAGAACGACGCCGGATTCGCCGAGCGACGGCAACACACGCTCGATGTAATCGAGGAACGTGGAGTTCGGACCCAGGATGAGCACGCCGCTGCGATCGAGCTTCTCGCGGAAGGTATAGAGCAGGTAAGCGGCACGGTGGAGGGCGACGGCGGTCTTACCCGTACCGGGTCCGCCTTGCACCACGATGACGCCGCGGTGCTGGTTGCGGATGATCTCGTCCTGCTCGCGCTGGATCGTGGCGACGACGTCGGTCATATGGCCGGTTCGCGCCCTGTCGAGAGCCTCGAGCAGCGCGCCCTCACCGGCAACGTCCGCCGCGTCGAGCTCCTTCGCGCCCGAACGCGCGGCCAGCTCGGCATCGAGATATTCGTCGTTGATGTCGACGACCTTGCGGCCGTGGGACCGGATATGACGTCGCCTCTCGATGCCCTCCGGTCGGGCTGCCGTCGCGAGGTAGAAAGGACGCGAGAGGTCCGAACGCCAATCAAGCAGGAGCGGGGTGAGCTCGGCATCGTCCTCGCGGAGACCGACTCGGCCCACATAGTTCGTCGACCCATCGGACCCGTCGAGCCGACCGAAGCACAAACCCATGTTCGCTGCGCGATAGGTCGCGAGTTCCTGGTTGTAGAGGCGAATGTAGGACTCGCGCTCGGAGCGGGCCTGAGGGGTGCCGCCGCCGGCGGAATGTGCCTCGTCGAGTCGGCGTCGCGCCGTCGACTTGAGCTCCTCCAGCCGGTCGTAGAGGCGCCCCATATACTTCTGCTCGCTGGGCAGGTCCGGGTGAGTCAAAGTGTGTTGTGCCTCCTCGACATCCGAAGTGGACGTGGCGATCCAGCCTACGTGTTTGCGCGCTGTGGCAACCGACAACGTGGCCCTTCCGGTGGTGCAACTCGGAAGAGGTGGAAAACATTCCCCGCCCGGCCGCGAGAACGGAGAGATCGTTCTCACACCGACGAAAAAAGACCGTCCCATCCGGCGGGCCGATGGGACGGTCTTGAACGCTGGTGCGCGTTGGTCTTACTTGCCGGCCTTCTTCGCAGCCTTCTGGGCGCGCTTCTTCGCCTTATCCGCACGCTTCTTCGCCTGCTTGCGGTACTGCTTGCCCGACTTCTCGGCCTCCTTCGCGCGCTTGGCGGCTTCCTCGCGAAGCGCCTTGCCGCGGGTCTCGGCCTCCGAGCGGAGGTTGAGTGCGGAGGTGCGCGCCGAATCGAGCAGCGGGGTCGCGTTGGCGCGCAACTTCTCCGACTGGCCCTTGACATCCACCTCGGAAAGACGCGTACGGGCGTTGTCGAGGAGCGCACCGGTGTCGGCGTTCTGGACGCGATGGGACAGGTTCTGACCGGCGTCGGATGCCTTGTGCGCGAGGGAGGTGGCCGCGGTCGTTGCCTTCTCGCTCCACACCTTGGCGTTGTCGGGAAGGTTCTCGCCGACGTTCTCGGTCACGTTCGACAGCGCCTGCGAGGCGTTGTGCGACTGGTCGCCGACGGTACCGGCGAAGCTACGGGCATCCGAGCCGATGGACTGGGCCGTCGACTCGAGGGCGCTCCGCAGCGAACGGGCCTCACCCTTGATGGCGGGCAGGGCCGCCGAGACCTCGCCCCGAGCAGCCTGGGCGCGCCAGCGCAGCCCCGGCTTGCCCTGGGTGTCCTCTGCCGCGAGGAAGAGGCCACCGAGAAGCGCGGCATCGGTCGCGAGGCCGACGAACTTCGTGTCCGAGCCCGACAGCGAGCCGCCGGGGGTATCCGAGAAGCGCGCGACCATCGTCGGCGCGTGTGCCGCAGCAAGTACCGTCGCCGACAGACGCGGGGCCTTGCCGATCGCGAAGAGCGCGCCGGCGCCGATCTTCACCGCGGCGAGGGCGCGGACGGCGTTCTTCGAGGTGGTGTCCGGCTTTGCCTGGACCTTGGCGGCCTTGTCCGCGGCGGCCTCGCCGGTCGGGCCGGAAGGCGCGGCCTTCTCGGTGTTCTTTGCGATGCGGTTGACGACCGGCGCGGTGGCCGCAGCGCGCTCGCCGGGGCTGCGCAGCACGGAAACGCCGTCGAGGATGAATACCGAGGCAAGCATCGGTCGGGCGATAAAGCGAATCATTCGTTATCTCCTATAGTAGGGAACTTACTCCACGGTAGTGGTACCACCGTACGTCGTGCAGAAACGGCTGGACATGGACGGATCAGCGGGCGATCGGAGCCCGATTCTCCGCACATCGACCACGGCAACAGCGAAAGTTACCAGCCGCGATCGCGCCACTCGCCGAGGTGCGGCCGCTCGTCCCCGAGCGTGGAATCGTCGCCGTGGCCGGGGTGGAAAGCGACTCCGTCGTCATACCTGGCGAAAATGCGCGATTCGAGGTCGTCCATGAGCGAGGTGAACGCCTCGGGCGTGGAGGTTTTGCCCGGGCCGCCCGGGAAAAGTGAATCGCCGGTGAAGATGTGGGTTTCGCCGCCGTCCTCCAGCACGAGTGCCGCACCCTCAGTGGTGTGGCCATGGAGGGTGATCACCTCGAGCGAGATGCGCCCGCACTCGATGGAATCGCCGTGGCTGACCACCTCGTCGGTGGGGACGTCGATGGCCTCGGCGTCGCCCGCGGGGGCCATGGTTTTCGCGCCGAATTCGTCGACGATGTCCCGCAGTGCCAGCCAGTGATCCGCGTGGGAGTGCGTCGTGAACACGACCAGCCCGCGCATCGACCGATAACCGCGCAGGAAGCGGACGAGCTCGGTGGGATCGTTCGCCGCGTCGATGAGGAGGACCTTGTCGGAGTCCTTGCACTCGACGAGGTAGGCGTTATTGTCCATGTCGCCGAGCGAAATTTTTGTCACCAGCGCGTTCGGGGTGGAAAACTGCGCCGCGGTGCGCGGCTCGGGGAGATGACCGGTGTATTCGTCGAGCAAGGTGATGTCGTCGGTGCTCATGCGATCCAGAATACCGGTCCGGTCGTCACGCGACACCGAATAGAGAGTTTTAGTGCCAGAACGGGTTTCGCGCCCGTCCGTGTCCACTGCGTCAGTGCTTCGGGAAAACCCCCGAGTATGACGTCGGGCGTAATTGTCGGACCCGGCGGGTAAATTGCATACGGGTGCCTTGACCGCTCGCCGTCTACAGGCGAGCGCCGGTGCGTTAGTGGTGCCCACACCGCAGGGAGGTTTTCCCGCGGACCGTATTACTTAGGAGTGGAAGTTGATCGATCGGCTGGTAGTCCGCGGCGCCCGCGAGCACAACCTCAAGGGCGTGGATATCGACATCCCGAGGGACTCTCTCGTGGTGTTCACGGGACTGTCCGGCTCCGGAAAATCCTCCCTCGCCTTCGACACGATCTTCGCCGAGGGGCAGCGCCGGTATGTCGAGTCGTTGTCCGCTTATGCCCGCATGTTCCTCGGCCAGATGGATAAACCGGACGTGGACTTCATCGAGGGGCTGTCTCCTGCGGTGTCCATCGACCAGAAGTCGACCAACCGCAACCCACGGTCCACGGTCGGAACGATCACCGAGGTGTACGACTACCTCCGTCTTCTGTACGCACGCGCCGGGACGCCGCATTGCCCGACATGTGGGGAGGTTATCGCCCGCCAAACCCCTCAGCAGATCGTCGACCAGATCCTCGAAATGGAGGAGGGCGCGCGGTTCCAGGTACTCGCTCCCGTCGTCCGCACGCGCAAGGGCGAGTTCGTCGATCTCTTCGAGGACCTCGCCTCGCAGGGCTATGCCCGCGCGATGGTCGACGGGGAGCGGATCCAGCTGAGCGAGCCGCCGAAGCTCAAGAAGCAGGAAAAGCACGATATTGACGTCATCGTCGACCGGATCTCGGTCAAGGCGTCGTCGAAGCAGCGCATCACCGATTCGATCGAGACCGCGCTGCGCCTTGCAGAAGGAATCGTCGTCGCGGATTTCGTGGACCTGCCGGATGATGATCCGAACCGCGTACGCAGCTTCTCCGAGAACATGGCGTGCCCCAACGGTCACCCGATCGGCATCGATGAAATCGAGCCCCGTACCTTCTCCTTCAACAGCCCATATGGCGCGTGCCCGACGTGCGATGGCCTCGGTGCCCAGCTGGAGGTCGACCCGGAACTCGTCGTGCCGGACCCCGAGCGTTCGCTCGCCGGTGGCGCGATCGCGCCGTGGACCGGCGGCATGTCCCAGTCGTACTTCCAACACCTGCTCAAGGGGTTGGCGGACCACATGGACGTTTCTATGGACACGCCCTGGAACGAGCTGCCGGAAAAGGTGCGCAAGGCGGTTCTCGGCGGGGCGCCGATCAAGGTGCGGGTAAGTTTCAAGAACCGTTTCGGCCGTTCGCGCTCCTATGACGCCAAGTTTGAGGGCGTCATGCCATTCCTCAAGCGCCGGCTGTCGCAGACCGATTCCGAATCGCAGAAGGAGCGATACGAGGGATACATGCGCAATATCCCGTGCTCGTCCTGCGGCGGCACGAGGCTGCGACCGGAGATCCTCGCCATTACCCTCGCCGGCGCCGGCGGCCAGGACAAGTCGATTTCCGATGTCACGAGGATGTCCATCGCCGACTGCTCGGAGTTCCTCAACAAGCTCACCCTCGGTAAGCGCGAGGAGATGATCGCGGGGCAGGTGCTTCGCGAGATCCAGGCGCGGTTGACCTTCCTTCTCGATGTCGGACTCAATTATCTCTCGCTTGATCGCGTTGCAGGCTCCCTGTCGGGTGGCGAGGCCCAGCGCATTCGACTCGCAACGCAGATCGGTTCCGGTCTCGCGGGCGTGCTGTACGTACTCGACGAGCCCTCGATCGGCCTCCACCAGCGAGACAACCGCAAACTCCTGGATACGCTGCAGCGGCTGCGGAATCTCGGCAACACACTCATCGTCGTCGAGCACGACGAGGACACGATTCGCGCCTCGGACTGGATCGTCGATATCGGGCCGCTCGCAGGAGAGCACGGCGGAAAGGTCGTGCATTCGGGCACCTACAAGGAGTTGTTGAAGAACCCCGAATCGCTCACGGGTGACTACGTTGCCGGCCGCAAGTCGATTCCGCTGCCTGCCCGTCGTCGCGCCTCGAACCAACCGCGCTCGCTGTACGTTCGCGGGGCCCGGGAGAACAACCTCCGCGATATCGATGTGCGTTTCCCCGGCGGCGTGCTCTGCGCCATCACCGGTGTGTCCGGTTCCGGAAAGTCCTCGCTCGTCAACGACATCCTCGCGATGACGCTGAGTAATCAGCTCAACGGCGCGCGGCAGGTGCCGGGGCGCCATCGCCGCATCGATGGCGTCGAGGATTTCGACAAGCTGGTTCAGGTCGACCAGTCGCCGATCGGGCGCTCGCCGCGATCGAACCCGGCCACTTACACCGGTGTATTCGACAAGATCCGCGGCCTGTTTGCGGCGACAAATGAGGCGAAGGTACGCGGTTATGGGCCCGGCCGGTTCTCGTTCAACGTCAAGGGCGGTCGCTGCGAGGCATGCCACGGCGACGGCACGCTGAAGATCGAAATGAACTTCCTGCCGGACGTCTATGTCCCGTGCGAGGTGTGTGGCGGCGCCCGCTACAACCGGGAAACTCTCGAGGTCCACTACAAGGGTAAATCCATCTCCGAGGTTCTCGAGATGCCGATCGAGGAGGCAGCGGATTTCTTCGAGCCGATCACCTCGATCCACCGGTATCTCAAGACGTTGACGGAGGTCGGGCTCGGCTACGTGCGGCTCGGACAACCCGCCACCACGCTGTCGGGGGGCGAGGCCCAGCGCGTCAAGCTCGCCGCCGAATTGCAGAAGCGGTCAACGGGCAAGACGGTTTACATCCTCGACGAACCGACCACCGGGCTCCACTTCGAGGACATCAACAAACTCCTGCGCGTGCTCCAGGGACTCGTCGACAAGGGCAACACCGTCCTCGTTATCGAGCACAACCTCGATGTCATCAAATGCGCGGACTGGGTCATCGATATGGGCCCCGAAGGCGGCAGCGGCGGCGGATTGCTTGTCGCCGAGGGAACGCCCGAGCAACTCGCGAAGGTGTCGGAAAGCTACACCGGGCAGTTCCTCGAAGAGGTCCTCGCCGGAGCGGACCCCGTGCCGGTCGAGGTGTACGAGGAAGAAGCCGCGAGCCCGGCGTCGCCCGCGAAGAAGGCCGGCGCGCGGAAGACGACGGCAAAGAAGTCCGGAGCAAAGGCGACCGTCTCGGCAAAGTCGACCACCACGGCGGACGCCGGCACGAAGGCAGCGAAGAAGGCGCCAGCGAAGAAGGTGGCCGCGAAGAAGGCGGCTCCGGCTACAGAGAAAAAGGCGCAGTCCGCGCGCTCGAAGGCGCGCAAACTGCGCTGAGGTGACGGCGGCGCTCGGCTATGGCCGGGCGCCGCAACGAGTAGGTGCTAGTAAACCTTCCCGGTGAACTTCTCTCCCGGGCCCTGGCCGGGTTCGTCCGGGATCGCGGAGGATTCGCGGAAGGCGTGCTGAAGTCCCTGAAGCCCATTGCGGATGTTGTTCGCCTGAGGGCCTAGATACTCCGCCGAACCTGCAACGAGGCCTGCGAGGGCGTCGATCAAACGGCGAGCCTCGTCGAGGTCGAGACTGGGGCTCGAGGCGGGGTCGTCCGAAGACAGGCCGAGCTTCTCCGCCGCGGCGCTCATCAACACCATGATCGAGCGCAGGATGATCTCCTGGGCGGGAACGTCGGCAAGCTCGAAAACGTCGACATCATGCTCGCCATCGGAATGCTCGCCGTGCGCAAGTAGATCATCGAGATTGATATTGGGATCGCGTCCTTCGCTCATGCCTCAACTGTGCCACGCGCGCGGGCGCCCAGGGAAAACGTCCCGGCTCGCGCGTGCCGCGGTTTTGGGTGGGCACCGACCTTTTGTTAGTCTTACAGCACGACTAAAAGAGTGCGCCCTGTCCTGGGGCGCTGCTCACGCAAGTGGAGCCTGCTCCCACCATCCGGCACCGTAGATTCGGAAGCTTGATGGTTCACCGTAACCTCGCTCGAATCCATCGGGTGTGGTCTTTCGGTGCACGCAGGCCCATCTTCCCAGATGGGCCTTTCGCATTTGTCGGTGCGGGGATCCCCCCGCGCGGCGTCTGCGGGTGCGGGGCCATTTGCTACGTCGACCAGTGAATTGGCACTACTGAGGAGGCCCCATCAGCAACGAAGCCCGCATTAACGAACGAATCCGCGTCCCCGAGGTCCGTCTTGTGGGTCCGGGAGGCGAACAGGTCGGAATTGTTCGCGTAGAAGACGCCCTGCGTCTGGCTTACGAAGCTGACCTCGACCTCGTCGAGGTTGCACCGAATGCACGCCCCCCGGTGGCCAAGATCATGGACCACGGCAAGTTCCAGTACGAGGCAGCGCAGAAGGCGCGCGAGGCTCGTAAGAACCAGCAGCAGACCGTGGTCAAGGAGCAGAAGCTTCGCCCGAAGATCGACGACCACGACTACGAGACCAAAAAGGGAAACGTCGTTCGTTTCCTTGAAAAGGGCTCGAAGGTCAAAGTCACGATCATGTTCCGCGGACGCGAGCAGTCGCGTCCGGAGCTCGGATTCCGTCTCCTGCAGCGTCTCGCCGACGACATTGTCGACTACGGCTTTGTCGAGACGAACGCCAAGCAGGACGGTCGCAATATGACGATGGTCGTCGCCCCCCACCGCGGGCAGAAGACCCGTGCGAAGGCGCAGGACGCGAAGTCCCGCGGCAATAGCAGCAACAAGACGACCGAGTCCGACGCGCAGTAGCGCGCCCAAACCGAAAGCGCCCGCACCAGTGGCGGGCGCCCAGCAAGAGTGTCAAAGGATTTCCAATGCCGAAGATGAAGACCCACAAGGGCACCGCCAAGCGCTTCCGTAAGACAGGTAAGGGCAAGCTCGTCCGCCAGCAGGCCAACCGTCGCCACATCATGGAGAAGAAGCCGACCAAGCGCACCCGTCGCCTGGACGGACGCACGGCCGTCGCAGACGCCGACGCTCCTCGCATCAACAAGCTTCTCGGCCAGTAAGAACCGGCCGCTTCAAGAACATTCCGGCCGCGCAGCCTCGAAGGGCGCCGGCCCCGTAAGAAAAGGAATTACCCGTGGCACGTGTAAAGCGGGCGGTCAACGCCCAGAAGAAGCGTCGTACAGTTCTCGAGTCGACCAAGGGCTACCGCGGTCAGCGTTCGCGCCTGTACCGCAAGGCCAAGGAGCAGATGCTCCACTCGATGACCTACAGCTACCGGGATCGTCGTCAGCGCAAGGGCGACTTCCGTAAGCTCTGGATCCAGCGAATCAACGCCGCTGCGCGCTCCAACGACATGACCTACAACCGCTTCATCCAGGGTCTCAAGGCCGCCGGCGTCGAGGTCGACCGCAAGGTTCTCGCCGAGATCGCCGTGTCGGACCCGGCCGCGTTCACCGCGCTCGTCGAGACCGCCAAGAAGGCGCTTCCCTCCGACGTCAACGCGCCGGCTGCGTAACGCCAACACGGCGTAACGACGGTCGAGTGCCCATGGCATCGAACTCCAGCGGACGACCCGCGGACCCGTTCACCGAACGGACTCCGCGGGTCGTTTCTGCATCCAAACTCCACCGCGCCGCCGCCCGCCGCAAGGCCGGCGCCTTCCTCGCGGAGGGCGCCAATTCGGTCGAGGCCGCGCTCGGCGCGGGAGTGGCAAAAGAAGTATTTATGACGCCGGACGCGCTCGATCGCTTCGGCGCACTCGTCGGCGCAGTGTCCCATGCAGGGATCACGCTGTCCGCCGTCACAGAGCGGGCGATGTCGGGGCTGTCCGCGACCGTGACCCCGCCGGGGATCGTCGCCCTCTGCCGGTCCATCGTCCACGACGCCTCCGTGCCTACCACGGACGTCGGCGCAGGGACGCGACCGCGGATCGTCGCGATCGGGCAGGCCTTGGCGGAACCGGGTAACGTCGGCACCCTCATCAGAGCAGCGGACGCGCTCGGCGCAGACCAGGTGTGGCTCACCTCGGACTCCGCCGACCCGGAGGGGCCCAAGGCCGTGCGCGCCTCGGCAGGCAGCGTGTTCCACATGCCCGTAGTGCGGGGTATCCAGGTCGCCGATGTCGCCTCGCGCGCGTCGGACGCGGGGCTTGAGCTTCTCGTGGCCACCGGAGACGGCGACATCGACATCACCACGCCCGAGGGCCACGCCTTGCTGTCGGCGCCCACGGCGTGGGTATTCGGCAACGAGGCGCACGGCGTCGCTCCGGAGCTTCGCGACGCGGCGGATGCGCGGGTGCGTATCCCGCTGCGCGGCCGGGCCGAGAGCCTCAACATCGCCACCGCAGCGGCGATCTGCCTCCACTCCAGCGCGATCGCACATCCACCTGCGGGATAGATGCCCCGCATCCATTACTCTGGGACACTATCTAGGGCCTTCGCACGGCGAATTGCGCGAGGGCGGAGTACGCCGAAAGGGAGTGGACGACCGTGGCAGGTGACCGAGCGCCCGAGAACATCGAGGTGTCCGAGGACTCGTTGAACGCGCACGCGGAGGCCGCGGCTGCGGCGTTCGCGGCGGCTGGAGACCTCGAGGAGCTCGCCGCAGCCAAGTCCGACCACCTCGGCGACAAGAGCCCCATCGCGCTCAGCCGGCGTTCGCTTGGCTCTCTGCCCAAGGAACAGAAGGCGGCAGCAGGCAAAGCGGTCAACGCCGCGCGTCAGCGCGCCCAGCAGGCATTCGACGAGCGCCACGAGACTCTCCTCGCCGAACGTGACGCGGCCGTACTCGTCGCCGAGACCCTCGACCTCACCGTGCCGTCCGCCCGCGCACCGCGCGGCGCCCAGCACCCCGTGACGATCATCTCCGAGCAGGTGGCCGACGTGTTCGTCGCGATGGGCTGGGAGATCGCCGAAGGTCCGGAGGTCGAGAGCGAGTATTACAACTTCGACGCGCTCAACTTCCTTCCCGACCACCCCGCGCGCACGCTGCAGGACACCTTCCACGTGGCCCCGGAGGACAGCCGCCAGGTGCTGCGCACCCACACCTCGCCTGTACAGATCCGCACGATGCTCCATCATGAGCCGCCGATCTACGTCGCCTGCCCAGGCCGGGTGTTCCGCACCGACGAGATCGACTCGACGCATACCCCGGTCTTCAACCAGGTCGAAGGACTAGCGGTCGACAAGGGTCTGACGCTGGCGCACCTGCGCGGCACGCTCGATCACCTCGCCCGCGCCATGTTCGGCCCCGATTCGCGCACGCGCATGCGTCCGAACTACTTCCCGTTCACCGAACCGAGCGCCGAGGTCGACGTGTGGTTCCCGAACAAGAAGGGCGGCGCCGGCTGGGTCGAATGGGGTGGCTGCGGCATGGTCAACCCGAACGTGCTCACCGCGTGCGGCGTCGACCCCGAGGTCTACTCCGGATTCGCCTTCGGCATGGGACTCGAGCGCACCCTGCAGTTCCGCAACGGAATCTCGGACATGCGCGACATTATCGAAGGCGACGTCCGCTTCTCGCTCCCGTTCGGCGTGCGCGCCTAGCGCCTCCGACGTCATAACTGATCCAAAACCACCCACCGAAGCGAAAGGCGGGCACCCACCGTGCAGATCGCACAGTCCTGGCTGACGGAAATCCTGCAGCGAGCCAACGAAGGTTGGTCCGTGAGTGCAGCGGAGCTCGACGCCGGATTCGTCTCCGTCGGGCTTGAGGTCGAGGGCGAACCCGAAGCGCTGCCGGAGACCACCGGCCCGCTCGTCATCGGGCGCGTGCAGTCGATCGAGGAGCTTGAGGGCTTCAAGAAGCCGATCCGCTTCTGCCACGTCGACGTGGGTAACGACGCGCCGCAGGAGATCGTGTGCGGTGCACGCAACTTCGCCGAGGGAGACCTCGTGGTGGTCGCGCTGCCGGGTACCGTATTGCCCGGGAACTTCGAGATCGGCGAGCGCGTGACCTACGGCAAGCCGAGCGCCGGGATGATCGCCTCGGCGAAGGAACTCGGCATCGGCAACGACCACAGCGGGATCATCACCCTCCGGGAAGGCACCGGCGAGCCCGGCGACTCCGCGGTGGATGTGCTCGGTCTCGACGACACGGTCATCGAACTCAATATCACTCCGGATCGCGGCTATTGCTTCTCCGCGCGAGGCCTTGCCCGCGAATTGGCCTGTGGCTTCGATCTCGAATTCACCGAGCCCGCCGGCGAGCTTGGTCTCGGCGACGCCGAAGAGGCATGGCCCGTCCGCATCGACGAGGACGCCGACACCGTGCGGTTCGCCGCGCGAAAGGTCACCGGAATCGATGCGCGCGCCCGGACGCCGTGGTGGATGGTCAAGCGACTGCTCACCTCGGGCATCCGCCCGATCTCCCCGGCGGTCGACGTCACGAACTATGTGATGCTCGAGCTCGGCCACCCGATGCACGCCTTCGATGCGGACACCCTGCAGGGCGGGCTGCACGTGCGCTTCGCCCGCTCCGGTGAGAAGCTCGTCACGCTCGACGACCAGACTCGCACGCTCGATTCCGGCGACGTCGTGATCTGCGACGACCGCGGACCGATCTCGCTCGCCGGCGTCATGGGCGGCGCCGACACCGAGGTCGCGGGCGACACGACGAACGTACTACTCGAGGCCGCGGTATGGGAGCCGCTGCACGTCTTCCGCACGATCCGTCGGCACAAGCTCCCCAGTGAGGCGGGCAAGCGCTACGAGCGGTCCGTCGACCCCGGGATCACCATCGCCGCGCTCGACCGAGCAGCCACCCTCCTCGCCGAGATCGCAGGTGGCAGCGTCGAACCCACACTCACCGATATCGGCGGCGTCCCGGAAATGCCGACGATCGAGTTCCCGGCGGCGCGCCCCGACGAGGTGGCCGGTGTGGGCTACCCGAAGGGAACGTCCGAGCGGCGGCTGCGACAGATCGGCTGCGAGGTCGTCGCGGGCGACGAAGGAGTCCTCTCGGTGACCCCGCCGTCCTGGCGGACGGACCTGACGATGAACGCCGATCTCGTCGAGGAGGTGTTGCGCCTGGAGGGGCTCGAATCGATCCCATCGATTCTGCCGCAGGCACCGTCGGGCCGCGGACTCACGGCCGCTCAGCGCTCCCGCCGCGCGATCGGGCACGCCCTCGCGTACACGGGCCACGTCGAGGTCATCGCGTTCCCGTTCCTCAACCCCTCGGTGTTCGACGCCTTCGGCCTCGACGCCGACGACCCGCGACGCAACACCATGGAGCTACTTAATCCGCTCGATGCCGAGCAGGCGCATCTCGCGACGACCCTTTTGCCACCGCTTGTTGACGTCGCACGCCGTAACCTCGCGCGCGGCCGCCGCTCGCTGTCGATGTTCTCCATTTCGCAGGTCACCCAACGCACGCCCGAGACGCGCAGAATCGACGTGTTCGACGTTTCGGCGCGGCCATCGAACGCAGAGATCGAAGAGCTGAACGGCTCGCTGCCTTATCAGCCGCTGTATGTGGCGACCCTGTACTCCGGCGAGCGCGCGCCGGCCGGGCACTGGGGAGCGGGGCGCGTCGCGGACGCCCTCGACGCGGTGGAGGCCGCGCGAGAGGTCGCGCGCGGCGCCGGCGTCGACATCGAGATCCGTGCGGCGCAATACGCGCCCTGGCATCCCGGCCGCTGCGCGGAGATCGTCGTGCGCGACGAACGCGGCGAGCGCGTCGTCGGCCACGCCGGCGAGCTGCACCCTGCCGTGCTGGAACGTTTGGAGCTGCCGAAGCGCACGAGCGCAATGGAGATCAACCTCACCGAGCTCGGCGTGGGCGAGGTGCTCCCGGCGCCGGAGATCTCCGCCTATCCCGCGGTTCTGCAGGACGTCGCGGTCGTCGTCGATTCGGATGTGCCGTCCTCGGCCGTGCGAGACGCGCTCGCGGACGGCGCGGGGAAGCTGTGCGAGAGCGTTGAACTCTTCGATGTCTTCACCGGCGCGCAGGTCGGCGAGGGCAAGAAGTCGCTCGCATATGCGCTGAGTTTCCGCGCCCCGGACCGCACGCTCACCGAGGACGAAGCAAGCGAGATGCGCGACGCGGCAGTCCGCGCGGCAGGCGACAAGGTGGGGGCGGTCCTTCGTGGCTGAGCCCGCGAACGCCGAAACGGCCGGCACCGCGCTCGTACCGAGGGTGTTGTCCATCGCGGGCACCGATCCCACGGGTGGTGCGGGGCTGTTCGCCGATCTCAAGGCGATCTCCGCCATGGGTGGTTATGGCATGGGCGCGATCACGTCGATCACCGCTCAGAACACCACCGGCGTCCAGGGCGTGTACCCACAGCCCGTGGAGGTGCTGCTGGCCCAGCTCGAGTCGATCTCCGCGGATGTCATCATCGACGCGGTGAAGATCGGCATGCTCGGCGAGGCCGACACCGTCCGCACCGTGGCGGCATGGCTCGAGTCCGAGCGCCCGCCGATCGTCGTCATGGATCCCGTCATGGTCGCCACGACCGGCGGGAAGCTTTCCACAGACGACGCCACGGTGGCGCTTGTCGAGCTCGCGCGGAGCGTCTCGATCGTCACCCCGAACGTGCCCGAGCTCGGCATCCTGGCGGGGGAGGACACCGCGCCGGGAATCGATGACGTCGTCCGGCAGGCGACGAAGGCGCATGAGGAACTCGGCGTCGCGGTGCTCGCCACGACCGGCGACCTCGAGGACGCCAGCCACGCCGACATCCTCGTCACCACCACCGGGGGAGAGCTCAGTGTCGTCGAGCTTCCCTTTACACGTGTAGAGACCCCTCACACCCACGGCACGGGATGCTCGATGTCCTCCGCCCTCGCCACGGCGCGGGTCATCAGCGAGGACTGGCAACAGGCCTACGCCCGTGTGCGGCCATGGATGGACGGCGCGCTCCTCGGCGGCCTGGATCTGGACGTCGGCAAGGGGAGCGGGCCTCTCGACCACAACTGGTACCTCCACGCATGACGGCGGACCGCGCCACACACTAAACGTAAGTAGTTGCAAAATTACGTAAAATATTGCACAGTGGGCGCATGACGATTTCAATTGCAGTTGCCGGAGCATCGGGATACGCCGGAGGGGAGCTCCTCCGCCTTCTCCTGGACCACCCCGGGGTCCGAGACGGCAGCATCGAGATCGGCTCGCTTACGGCGAACTCCAACGCCGGCCAGCGCCTCGGCGATTCGCATCCGCATCTCATCCCGCTCGCGGATCGGGTGCTCGAGGAGACCACCCCGGAGATCCTCGCGAAGCACGATGTCGTCTTCCTCGGTCTGCCGCACGGGCATTCGGGAGAGATCGCCGCTCAGCTGTCGGAGAACATCCTCGTCGTCGACCTCGGCGCCGACCACCGTCTCGCGGACTCGGGGGATTGGGAGAAGTACTACGGCACCGAGCACGCTGGGACGTGGCCCTACGGCCTTCCCGAGCTTCCCGGTCAGCGCGAGAAGCTCGCCAACACCAAGAAAATCGCGGTCCCGGGGTGTTTCCCCACGGGTGCGACCCTCGCGCTCATGCCGGGCGTTGCGGGTGGCCTGTTCGGCGAGCAGATCACCATCGTGTCCGTCACCGGCAGTTCGGGCGCCGGTAAGGCCGCAAAGGTTCCCATGCTTCACGCGGAGGTGCACGGTTCCGTGAAGGCCTACGGCGTCGCCGTGCACCGTCACATCCCGGAGATCACGCAGAATCTCGGCTGGCTTACGGACTCCTCGCTCAAGATCTCGTTCACTCCGGTGCTCGCGCCGATGGCGCGGGGGATCCTCACGACCGCCGTCATTCCCACGACCCATTCGGCCGAGGAAATCCGTGCGGCCTATGTCGAGGCGTACGCCGAGGAGCCGTTCGTTCATGTTCTTCCTGCGGGCCAACAGCCCATGACGGCGAACGTGCTCGGCTCCAACTGCGTGCAGATCGGCGTCGAGGTGGACTCGACAGCCGGGACGGCGATCATCACCTCGGCCATCGACAACCTCGCCAAGGGCACGGCCGGCGGGGCGATTCAGTCGATGAACATCGCGCTCGGGCTCGAGGAGGCGGCCGGTCTTCCGCTCGTCGGCCTCGCGCCGTAGGGCGGGGTGCGGCATATGCCACAGCTTGAAGACGTGACCGAACTTGAATCGGTCGATGTGCGGCTTCTCTCGCTCCGGCCCGGAACCACGGCGCGGATTGACGTCGCCGGTCCCGATCGTTCGGCCGAACTGGCCTGGACTCGGCAGAAGGCCCATTCGAGGTCGCTGCGTGCCATCGTGGTGACCGCCGGGTGCCCGTCGATACCGGAGCACGGTTTCGACGTCGTCCACCGGATCGTCGAATCTGCGGCGAAGTTCGTCGGTGGGTCCCGCGGCACCGAGGTCGGCCCCATCGATGTCGCGATCTGCGGAGTCGCCGACCCGGGCGAGGTCGCGGAACACAT
>NZ_DYXM01000245.1 GCF_020742175.1 Dietzia timorensis | reverse complement strand
GGTACGCCGTTGGCCGTCTCATCGGCTACCCACTTCTCGTCGTCGACGATGATTCGATTGATCTGTCGACCGGTGAGTTCAGACGCGGCTGCAGCGAAGTCCACGAGAGTAACGGGTTCGGGCAGCGTTAGGTCGATCGGCCCGTCAAACGCATCGTCGGCGGTGAGGATCGCGGCGGCGGCCTCCGCAGCATCTCGTCGATCGACCCAGGAGAAGGGGCCGTCGGCAGGCATGGCGATTACGCCCGTTTCCTGCCACCGACCGAGCAACTGGGTCGGGTCTCCGTAAAAGCCGTTTCGCAATGCGGTCCAGGCGACCCCGGTTGCGGCGAGGTGCTGTTCGGTGGCGGCATGGATGGCGAGCGGCGGATAGGGCGTATCAAAGCCCGTCCCATGGGCGCTCGTGTACAAGATCCGCTTTGCACCCGCGTCAACGGCAGCATCAATGGCCCTGTGGTGCTGTGCGACGACGTCAGACGTGAGGTCGCTCGAGGAGACCAGGAGCACCTGTTCGGCGTCGGCGAACGAATGACGCAGAGCCGCCGGGTCGTCATAGCTCCCTTGCCGTACGCGCACACCTTGATCGACCAAGTGAGTCGCACGCGAGGGGTCGCGGACGCTGACGCCGATTCGGTGTGGTGGTATCCGCTTGAGGAGGTGGTCGACCGTGGCCCCGTTGAGAGTGCCTGTGGCACCGGAGACGATGATCATCTGAACGTCCTTTCGATGGGGTCGGTGTTCCGACGTGATGCTGTGCCGTGCGGTCTGGGCGAACGACACTTATGAACTTGACTGGAGTGGTCAAGTTTCCGCCTGGCCCATCGTTCACTAAATTGACTATCACAATCAAGTTTGTTGTCGACTCGGAAGGAGTCTGCATCGTGTCCGACCCCCGAGGTGCGCCTACTCTCCGTTCGGATGCTCGCCGAAACGTCGATCGGATCCGTCATGCGGCGGTGCAGGTGTTTCGGGAGCAGGGGTTCTCCGCGCCGCTCGAGGAGGTCGCCGCGGTCGCCAAGGTGAGCAAGGCGACCATCTTCAATCGGCTCGGAGGGAGGATCGGGTTGATCGACGCCGTCATTGACGACGTCGTGGCGGAGGAGTTGCGGACTGTCATCGAGGATGCGCAGTCCGTTTTCGAGGTACGTGAGCGGATCTGCTTCTACATCGGTTCGCTCCGGGATCTGCAATATCGACTTCCGGCGGTCAATGATGTCCTGTTGCAGGAGTACCGCGACTCCGAGCCGATGCTCGCCCTGTGTCACGCAGGCGCGACGTTCCATGACGGCCTTGTCGCGCAAGGCCATGCCGCAGGCGTCCTCGTCGACGGTTTTACGCCTGATGACTTCCAAGCTCTCGCCCGGGACAACGCACTGGCCCTCAAGCACGGTGGCCGGCCGCCTCGCGCTGATTACGATCGCCGAACCGCGTTCGTCATTGGCGGGATATGCCATCGGTAAGTGTGGCGACCTGGACCCGAGGGGTCAGATGGTCCTCCGTGTGGGGACGTGGTGGAGTTCCGCTTCAACGTGTATCGGTAAGGCCTGGCGTCAAGCGACACCTCGCTCAAGCCACCGACCACGAATGCTTGGGCGTTTGATGATCGGTCCCAGGCGGAGGGACTTGGTCAGCGATATTGCGGCGATAGGTTACCGAGGTAGCCTCCCATTCGTCGGCGGCGCGATTAGCTCACCAAGGAATCATCCAGGCCAGAGCGTCTCCGGCGATAACTGAGCCGGCGGCGAACATGGACACCACTGTCGCAATCACAATGCCCTCCGCGATCACCGGACTAGAGCCGTCTCCCATGATTTCGTCTCGCAAAATTTGAACGCGATAAGGGAGTCGAGCCCGCAATTCGATTCGTTTCGGCGACGTCAACCCGAAGCGAAAGACGCTGCAGGGCCTTAAGATCGAGTCAGGGACAAAAACCGAAGTCGTACTAGGGGGTTGAGATGACAACGAAGTTCAAGGTTGGCGATCACGTGACGTGGAACTCCGAAGCGGGAAACGTCTCGGGCAAGATCACCAAGGTTCACACTGCGGATTTTGACTACAAGGGACACACTCGTCGCGCCTCGCCCGATGAGCCGCAATACGAGATCGCCAGCGACAAGACCGATCACATCGCTGCGCATAAGGGCAGCGCGCTCCGGCTTCTCGATAACTGAGCCGTAGCTTCCGAGAACATCCTTACAAACGGTCATCCGTCCTTCGGGAATGACGAGGTCCTGAGGAGTGAGGAATCTTGCGTTTTCCCATGCGCGGCTGCGCGCCTAGTTGATGATCTCGCCCTTGTTGCCGATTGCCGCCAGGCGTTCCCTCCACTGTCGCAGTGCGTCTGGTGAAAGCCGCGGCCAGTCATTGACCTCGGCGACGACGCGGAGTGGATCAGCGCTCCGGTAGGACCGAGTCGGATTACCGGGGAACTTCTTGTCGGTCACGTTGGGGTCGTTTTCAAACTCGCCGGTCGGCTCAACGAGGTAAACGTGGGGCTCACCATCCACGGCGGCAAGCTCGGCGGCGAGACCTGCTCCATCGACAAGGGCGGTGAAGTAGATGTGGTTCATGACGACTTCGGGACGGTAGTTCGACCGATACCCGGCGGTGAGTAGATCACCGATGTTCAGGGGCGCTTTCGTCCCGTGGAAGAACGGGCCCTCATCGAGCAATTCAGCCATGCGTTTACCTGGCCTTCCCGGCATTAAGAGGCGGAGAGATGAATATGCGTTTGGCGACGGGGTTGGCGGAGCCGGATGTGGAGGCCTCTACGAGCTGCTATTCCTCCCGGAGTCTGGGCACTATGCGATTCTCCGGGGTGAATCCGGCCTTGTCGGAGTAGAAGCGGCGGATCTCATCCATGTCGGCTCCGACCTCGCCGGTAAGCTCGATCGTCGGCCCGAGTCCGCTCGTCTTCGTGGTTCGGTCGACGTATCCGAGCACCACCGGCATTCCGGTCTCGCGCGCGATTCGATAGAAGCCCGACTTCCAATGAGAATGCCCCTTACGCGTGCCGTCGGGAGTGATCACCAGGCAGAACGACTCGTCGTTCTGCAAGCGTGTGACGATGTCGGCGACGACGCTCTGCGCATTCTCGCGGTCGATTGGCACACCGCCGAGCGCACGCATGAATGGCCCACGCCGCCCCGCGAACAGACTTTTCTTGCCCATCCAGCGCACCCGGATCCCAAGCCGCCAGGCAATACCCAGCATGAGGATGAAATCCCAATTGGACGTATGCGGCGCGCCGACAAGAATCGACGATCTCTGCGGCGCCGGTTCCGACACCAGTCGCCACGGGCTAACGGTCCAGAACACTCGCGCGATGAGCTGTCGAATCATGCTTCAAGACTAGCGGCGGATTTCGGTCGATAGAATCGGAAAGCGATGAGCGAAACAGAAAATTCGCGCCCGGAGCCGGACACAGCGGTCGAGCTCATGCGCTCGAGGTTCGAGGCCTTTCGCTCGGCCGACGCGGACTGGCTTTTGCGGACCTGGCATCCCTCTTCGCGGCCGGCGTCATTGGATCTTGGAAACAACCCACGGTGGCGCGGGCTGCAGATCGTCGACACCCATGACGGCGGACCGAGAGACTCCCACGGCGTCGTGGAATTTCGTGCAACGTATATCGAGGCCGATGGCAGCTTCGGAATTCTTCACGAGCGCTCGCGATTCGTCCGTGAATCCGGTCGGTGGTTCTACATGGATGGCGACGTCTACTAGAGCCTCTATGCCCCGAGGGCGCTGCGCTTTGTGAGGCGCCGCGCCCCCCGGGGAACGAGTCCATGCTCAGCCTGGAGAGTCCGGGTCAGGCGACCGGCTGGAGTTCGTGTTCGCGGTGTTGTGAGGACGAGCGATAGGC
>NZ_DYXM01000244.1 GCF_020742175.1 Dietzia timorensis | reverse complement strand
CTTGCGGTACTCATCGAGCGTCGTCGCGCCGATGGTCTGCAACTCACCGCGGGCGAGCTTCGGCTTGAGGATGCTCGCCGCGTCGATCGCACCCTCGGCTGCGCCGGCACCGACGAGCGTGTGGATCTCATCGATGAACAAGATGATGTCGCCGCGCTGGTTGATTTCCTTGAGTACCTTCTTCAGGCGCTCCTCGAAATCGCCGCGGTAACGCGAACCGGCGACCAGCGAGCCGAGGTCAAGCGAGTACAGCTGCTTGTCCTTGAGCGTCTCCGGAACGTCGCCGTTGACGATGGACTGCGCGAGCCCCTCGATGACCGCCGACTTGCCGACGCCCGGCTCGCCGATGAGCACCGGGTTGTTCTTGGTGCGGCGGCTAAGCACCTGCATGATGCGCTCGACTTCCTTGCCGCGTCCAACGACAGGGTCGAGCTTGCCCTCCATCGCGGCCTGCGTGAGGTTACGGCCGAACTGGTCGAGGACCGTCGAGGTCGACGGCGTGCCCGGATCGCGTCCGGCACCCTGACCAGCACCCGCACCCGCAGCGGCCTCTTCCTTCCCGGAGTGACCGTTGACCAGCTGGATAACCTGCTGCCGAACGCGGGTCAGGTCCGCGCCAAGCTTGACGAGGACCTGCGCGGCGACGCCCTCACCCTCGCGGATGAGGCCGAGCAGGATGTGCTCGGTGCCGATGTAATTGTGTCCGAGCTGCAACGCCTCGCGGAGGCTGAGCTCGAGGACCTTCTTGGCGCGCGGGGTAAAGGGGATGTGCCCGCTGGGCGACTGCTGTCCCTGGCCGATGATCTCCTCGACCTGGGTACGAACCGCCTCGAGCGAGATCCCGAGAGATTCCAACGCCTTCGCGGCGACGCCTTCGCCCTCGTGGATCAAGCCGAGCAGAATGTGCTCGGTGCCGATGTAATTGTGCTTGAGGAGGCGTGCTTCCTCCTGGGCCAACACCACGACCCGTCGCGCACGGTCGGTAAACCGTTCGAACATCGTTGTTCCCTCGCGTTTCTTTCGGTTTTGTTCGCTGCCTTGCTTAACTAACTAATCCGGACCGACGGACGACCATCGCGATGATCGCCGTTCGCAGGTCCACGTGTCCATTCGCCACTGTAATGGGCCTGGCGAATCTAAGCCCACCAGTACGGAATCCTGCCGGGAGCAATCGATCGTTACGCCCGCGGCAACTAGCCCGTTGATTGGAGTCAACGCACAGGTAGCGCGGAATATTGCCGATATCGGCCCGAGGTCGTACGCCGATAGCGAACGCGGCCTGAACGGCGGGATTTCACGCTGTTTCTCAGGTCCGCGCAAAGAACCGGGTCCGCCCACGATGTCGATATCGTGTGCGGGCCCGGTTCGAAGTGCTGCAGCGCCCGCGCACGGCGGGAGCAGAGGGCAGTGGGTTAGACGCTCATTCCGTCGTCGCCACCGATCTCGGAGACGTCCGTGGCTTCGTCCTCGGTGAAGACGCCGTCGCGGTTCAAGTCCTCGTACTGCGCGTCCGGAGCGCCATCGAAGTTCGTGTCGACCTGGATCACGTCTGCGACGCTGTCGCCGTCGGTGTCTTCCTGGAGCTCATCCATGAGCCCGTCGGCGTTGGTGTCGCTCGCGATCGTGTCGGTGATGCCGTCACCATCGCTGTCGATCTCGATCTCGTCGACACGGCTGTCGCCGTCGGTGTCGGTGAGGATGGCGTCGCCGTAGCCGTCGGCGTTGAGATCGACCTCGGTGGAGGAATACGGGTCGACATTGTTGAGACCGCTCATGTCGACGCCGCCGTTCTCGGTTTCGCGGAGCACTCCGAGGTCCTCGCCGCCCGTACCGGTGACCGCTTCGTCGCCGGCGGGAGCTGCGACATCCTCGGCCGGATCGCGCTCGGGGGCAGGAGCAGACTCCGGTGCGGGCGCTGCCTCGGGGGCGGGTGCCGGAGCGGGCGCCGCCTCCGGCGCGGGAGCAGCCTCGGGTGCGGGAGCGGCCCCAGCCTCCGGGGCGGAGCCGTCGCCCGAAGCGAAGAGAGCATCGCCGACGCCGGCCTGCGAGTCGGTGACGTTGGACATGTCGTCCTCGGAGTCGACGACGCCGTCGCCGTCGAAGTCGTACTGGCGGGCGTCGGCGCTGCCGTCGCCATCGGTGTCGTAGGCGATCGTGTCGACCTTTCCGTCGCCATCGAAGTCGTAGGCCGTGACATCGGCCTCGCCGGTGCCGTCGGTGTCGACCTCGACCTTGTCCGGGTTGCCGTCGTGGTCGCTGTCGGTGGCCGTCGTCTCGGCGTATCCGTCATTGTTGAGGTCGGAGGTCACCTTGTCGGCTGCACCGTCGTTGTTGGAGTCGTGGACGTAGTCGTTGGTGATCTTGTCGCCGTCGGTGTCTACCGCCGCGAGGTCGACCTTTCCGTCGCCGTCGATATCCCGGGCCGTGGCCTCCGGAATCCCGTCCCCGTTTAGGTCCACCTCGTAGGTGTCCGGCGTACCCGAAGCGCTCTGGCTTCCCACTCCGACGACCTGTGCGTTGTCCTCGCCGAGAAGGGTGTTGACCTGGTCGTTGATGTCGCCGGCGTTCTGGTTGGCGTTGGCGTTGGCGTCGTTCGTTCCGGACATGATGTTCTCCTGTGAGGTGGGGCGTTGCTCGCGTTGTGGTGTGTCGTGCTGGGCGCTTCCTGGCCGCTCGGTTATGTGAGGCACGGGGTGGGCAAAAGGTTCCGCTACGTTCCGAAAAAGTTTTCCGGTTTCCTGAACTCGCAGGCCAAGGGCCGGAAATTACCTCAAGGAAACGCAATCCGGAGCACGATGGCTCACTTCTCAGTGTGCCGCGCGCGTACTGCCGTCGCCGGGGTTTCGCCTTATAGTCGAGGAGTGATTCTCTCCAGCACCCGCACGCTCCGACTCCGCGCCTCGGCGACGATGACAGCGGCGGTGCTGTGCTGCGGAGTGGGAGCCCCGCTCGCGAGTGCACAGTCGGTTCTGCCTCCGGCGGATACGATCGCGGCGGGAACGGTGCCGACTGCCGCCTGCGGGGACGAGCTGTCGCCGGCCGATCTTTCTCGAATCGCCGAACTGTCCGCGACATCGGCGACGGGCGAACACACGCTGCCATTCCTCGAGGAGCGCGCAAGGGCCGCCGAGGAGATCACCGAGATCTTCCTCTCGAAGCACGATAGGCGCGCGATCTTCGGCATCGGGCTCGACCTTGTCGAATCGCAGGCCGTTCTCCCTCTCTACCGCGAATCCTCGGGCACGGCGCCGGACGCCTCCGGCCCGATCGCCAACCGGCCATGGGCCACTCATCTGAGTACCGATCTGCTTGAGGGCTACCTCTCTGCCGTGCACGCGCATGTCACCGGCGGCGAGGTGCCACAGCATTGGCAGCACTATTTCGAGCTCGCCACGGATTGCTCGGCCCCGGGCGGCTACGCGGCGATGGCCGGGTACAACGCGCACCTCACCGTCGATCTTGCCCGCGCGGTCGCCTCGTCGGGAACGACTCCCTCCGAGTACGGCCAGTACCTCGAGATCGTCGGGGCGATCGCCGACCAGGGCGACGCCATCGTCGCCGGCACGCAGGCGGAATTCGACGCCGATCTCGCGCCATTGTGGCGCCTGTACTTTCTCGGCGATGCGGCGGACACCGTCTCCGCGTCGACCACGGGAAGCACCGGCATCGCCCCCGGGGACGGCCACCGGCTGCTCCTTCGCGTGGGCGACCAGGGCTATTCGACTCTGTCCTTCGCCCACGGACTCGCGTTGGCCGATCCCGCGACCGCGACGCAGGCCGACGCCTCCGTGCACACCACCTGGACACTCGCCGACCGCGCGCTCGAGTCGCTGACGGCGGGGAACCTGCTTTAGCCGTGGCCAGACCCCTCCCCCTCGACGATTCCGCGATCGCCGCAATCGGCGCGGGATTGCCCGCCTCAGCACTCGTCGAACCTCTTCGAAAGTCCCTCGCCCGCGAGCAGGTCGCCGTCGTCGCCGCGCCGCCTGGTAGCGGCAAGACGACGCTGGTCCCTCCTGTGGTGGCACAGCTCTTCGCCGATGACGGCGGACGTATCTTGATCACCCAGCCCCGCCGAATCGCCGCGCGCGCCGCGGCACATCGCCTGGCCGAGCTCACCGGCACGCGTGTCGGCGAGCTCGCCGGGTTTACCGTGCGCGGCGAGCGGCGGATGTCCGCGGGTGCCGTGCTGGAATTCTGCACGCCGGGGGTTTTACTGCGCAGGTTGATCGCGGACCCCGCGCTGGAGGGCACGTCCGGCGTCATATGCGATGAGGTGCACGAACGCGCGCTCGACACGGACCTCGTGCTGGCGATGGCCGCCGAGCTCCGCGAGCTGCGACCGGAGCTGGCGCTCTTGGCGATGAGCGCGACCGTCGACGCGCCGCGCTTCGCTGCGCTGCTCGGCGGCGACGGCCCACCCGCGCCAGTGCTCACATCGCCGGCCACGCCGCACGAGCTGCGCACCCTGTACGCACCTGCGCCGGGGCCGCGGCAGGACGGCCGCGGGGTCACCGACGACTATTGCCGCCACATCGCCCAGGCCACCGCCGAGGCGCTCGCCGAGCATCCCGGGGACGCTCTCGTGTTCCTGCCGGGTGTTCGCGAGATCGAGCGCACCGCGGGCCATCTCGAGGCGATCCTCCGCGAACATTCTGCGGATGTAGAGGTTCTGCAGCTGCACGGTTCGCTCCCCGCGCGCGAGCAGGACCGCGTGCTGCGGCCCTCCGAGCCGGGCGGGCGCCGCCGCGCGATCGTTGCGTCGTCGGTCGCGGAGTCCTCGCTCACGGTGCCGGGCGTGCGGATCGTCGTCGATTCGTGTTTGTCGCGGGAGCCGCGGCTCGATGCGGCGCGCGGGGTGTCGGGCCTGGTGACGGTGTCGTGTTCGCAGGATTCAGCGGTCCAGCGCGCCGGCCGCGCGGCGCGCACCGCCGACGGCGTCGCCATCCGCACGATCGCCGAGGCCGATTGGAGCAGGCTGCGCGCCCACCGCACGCCGGAGATCGCCGCCGCGGATCTCACTACCGCGGCGCTCGACCTCGCGTGCTGGGGTACGCCGCGCGGCGAGGGTCTGACGCTGCTCGACCCGCCGCCCGCCGCCGCTATGGGGCGGGCCGAATCCTCGCTGTTCGCGCTCGGGGCGGTGGATGACGCCGGAGGTGCCACCGCGCTCGGTCGACTCCTCGCGCGCGTCCCCGCGGACCCGCGAATCGCCCGCGCCCTGCTCGCGGCGGGCGCCTCGGGCGCGGCGGACACCGCCGCCGAGGTGGCCGCCGCCCTCGGCGATCCACCGCGACGCCAGGACGCCTCTCTCCCCGCGGCGATCGACGAGCTGCGGGCAGGGCGCCACCCCGGCTCGGAGCGCTGGCGTCGCGAGGCGGACCGTCTTGCCAAGCTCGCGCGCTCGCTGGCCGAAGACTTCGCCGCCGCGACGGCAGGCACGACCGCGGGCACGCCCGCCACGCCCGCGCTTCCGCCGGCGAGCGACCCGCGGGCGACCGGGATCGTCACCGCTCTCGCCTTCGGCGAGCGCATCGCGCGGCGGGTTTCCCACGCCGGAGCCTCCGGCCGCTCGGCGGTGTACAAGCTCGCCACCGGCACGCAGGTTCTTCTCGCCCCGGGCTCGGGAACCTTGAACTCCGAGTGGATCGTCGTCGCCGAGGCGGGCCGAGTCGGCGAGCGGGTACTCGCCCGACTCGCCGCTCCCCTGTCCGAGGCCGATGCGCTCGCCGCCGGCCATGCACTGGTCCGGGAGGACGAGGCCACGACATTCGACGGCGCGCGCCTGCAGGCCCGTCTCGTGCGCAGGCTCGGCGAGATCGAGCTCTCCTCGACCCCGACCCGGCCGACGCCGGGCCCCGCGCGGAAGGCCGTCGCGGAGTGGATCGGTTCGCAGGATGGGACGTCCGGCGTCATCGATTGGTTCGACGCGGTGGCAGGCCGCGACTCTGCGGCCGCGATGCTGCGCCGCCGCCTCGCCTGCGCGCGGGAGGTGTTCGGCGAGCCGTGGCCGGACATGAGCGCAGCCGGCCTCGCCGCGCAGGCGGACGAGGGGCTCGCTCTCATCGTCGACGAGCTCGCCGCGGGCGCCCCGCCGGCGCGCATCGATACCGCATCCGCGCTACGCGGGCTCGTCCCGTGGCCGGAGGCGGGTCGCATCGACGAGCTCGTCCCCGAGCGGCTCACGCTGCCCTCTGGCAATAGCCACCGGGTGCGGTATCCGGAGCCCGGGTCCGGCGATCGGCCCGTGGTCTCGGCGAAGCTGCAGGAGTTCTTCGGACTCGCCGCCTCGCCCACGGTCGCCGGGGGCCGGGTCCCGGTCACCGCGGAACTTCTGTCCCCGGCGGGGCGGCCGCTCGCCGTCAGCACCGATCTGAGGTTCTTCTGGGACAACGCCTATCCGGGGGTACGCGCCGAGATGCGCGGGCGCTACCCGAAGCACCCGTGGCCCGAAAACCCTTGGGAGGCCACGGCTACCGCGCGAACAAACCGCAGGTCGACCAAAAACTCTTAGCCCTTTTCACCAGGTATGACGGCGGACTAAGCTTGTTTTTCAAACATTGCTTAAGTTACCGGTACTCCGTCAGGATTTCTGATGATCGACAACGTTGACGCGGCCGAGGCGCCACGGGGTGGCGACATGCCGTCGCCCGCCTTCATGCCGCGCGAGTGGGTGCGCAGCAAACCGCTGCCCGGCTCCTTCGCGCACAATGCCTCGCGCGCCGAGAAGGCCGCCGACCTCATCGGGGCGATCGCCGCCAAGGCGCGCCCGGGCGCGCGCATCGGTTCGAAGGACATGCTGCGCGCCAAGTGCGCGGTGTCGGTGGGGACGTTCAACGAGGCGATCAAGCTGGCGCTCGACCGGGGCGTCATCTCCTCACGTCCGGGACCCGGGGGTGGGCTGTTCGCGCTCGAGCCGCCACCGCTAGCGCGGATGAACTCCTGGTTCCGAGCGGCGACCGGCGACGACGCCGCGCTGGACCACGCGATGTCGATCCGGAGCGCGCTCGCCCCACTCCTCGCCGCCGAAGTTCTCGCTTCTATCACCGAAGCAGACCAGGCCGAACTGGACCTACGACTCGCCCTCGTCCACCGGGAGCAGGAGCGCGGCAACGTCATCGAATACGTATGGGCCGCATGGAATCTGCATGCGAAGGTCGCGAGCATCTCCACCAACGCCCTGTTGGAGGCGCTCTATTTGTCGACGATGGACGTGGCCACCTCTTTCCTGCGCTCGACTCTGCAGCAGCCCGGAGCGCAGCCGAATGCCCGGGCCGTGTGGCTCGACTCGTTCACGGCGGTCCAGGACGCACTCGTCGCCGGCATCTGGAATGGGGATGCCGACGCAATTATCAGGTCGATCTGCGACACGAACCCGAAGCTCCTTCTCACCCCCGCGGCGAAGGAGGGCACGGGCTCCATCGCGTAGTTCGCGGAACCGGCGCGGTTACCATGGGGCGGACAGGAACGCCGCGCCAAAGGAGCTCCCATCCATACCCAGGCCCCGCTCAGGACCGCATCGACGGTGGCCGCGAGCCTCGCGCTCGCACTTCTCACCGCAGGGCCCGCACTGGCGCAACCCCCCGCGGATACTGCTACGACGAATGTAGAGATCTCGGACCCGTACGACCTCGTCTCCGATAGCGCGGAGCAGACGCTGCGCGAGGAGACTCCGAAGATCGAGCTTCCCGAGCAGGTCTCGGAGGTCAGCTATATCGTCTTCGACGACATCGACGGCAACCTCAACGACCACCTTCTGCAGTGGTCTGCCG
Organism: Dietzia timorensis; assembly: GCF_020742175.1. GTDB lineage: Bacteria > Actinomycetota > Actinomycetes > Mycobacteriales > Mycobacteriaceae > Dietzia > Dietzia timorensis_A. Next base: position 14,205 of record NZ_DYXM01000244.1, on the reverse strand, counting down.
ACAATCGTCCCGAGCTCGTCCCCGATGGCACGGATAAGGGCGATTCCTGGGCGAACGGACAGCTCATCGTCGCGGTGTCCATGGGCGAGCGGGAGAACGGTGTCTACTGCGGCGACGACGTGTGTGCCGCGCTCGACCTCTTCGAGGGCCCGCACTTGGACCGCGCCCTGGAGGACATGAAGCCCGGGCTCGGCGACGACGGGGACGCCCCGAACTTCACCGTGGCCTTCCTCGACGCGGTGCGCACCGCCGCCGACCCGAGCCTCGTGGTGGAGGACAACAGCCGCTCGGGCGCCACGATGGCTGCGATCGGCGGAGGCATCGGCGCCGTCGTCGTCGGTGGCGGCGGATGGGCATACGTCTACTCGCGCCGAAAGAAGACCGCGCAGGCGAAGGAGCACTATGACTACGTCTCCCGCGAATTCGGCTCGGTTGCCCAGCGGCTCGACCACATCGACATCCGCGCAAACTCACTCACCTCCCCGATCGCGAACGCCGAGCTGCGCCGGCAGTGGGAGGAGGTGCGAGACGAGTTCCTCGCGCTCGGAGACGTCATCGGCAACACCGGGCTCACCGCAAACTCGACCGATGCCGAGTTCCGCACCCATCACGATGAGCTGGCCGCAGCCGCCGAATCGGTAGAACACATCGAGAACGCCGAGAAGAACATCGAGCGCATCTTCCAGATGGAGCACGGGGACTCCGCAGCGCGCCGCGAGGAACTTACCCAGCTGTCCGAGGACATCATCTCCGCGCAGACGGAGACGAAGGACGAGAACCTCACCGCCCGCCTCGGCGCGCTCGAATCCGAGGCGCTCGAGCTGCGCGACGCCCTCGCGGCGGAGGACTTCATGGACCGCTACGCAGACCTCCTGCGCGCCTACAGCCATCTCCTCGAGCTCATCAAGAACGAGGAGATGCCGGAGCTCGACGAGGACGCCGAGGATCGCCACGCCCCGCGCATCTACGAGCGCGACTACCGGGTCGGCCACGGCTACGCCGGGTGGGTGCCGTTCGTCTACATGAACTCCTGGTACCACTCCGACATACTGGCGGGGCAGTCCGCGTCGAGCTCGGGCACCAACACCAGCTTCAGCAGCGGCTTCTCCGGTGGCGGCGGCTCCTCCAGCTTCTAGCTGCTAGTCCCGCGGGTTCGGCTTGACCATCGGGAACAGCATGGTCTCGCGGATGCCGAGGCCGGTGAACGCCATGAGCAGGCGGTCGATACCGAGCCCGAGGCCGGTCGTCGGCGGCATGCCCTGCTCGATCGCGGCGAGGAAGTCCTCGTCGAGCACCATCGCCTCGTCGTCGCCGGCGGCGGCCAGGCGCGCCTGGTCCTCGAAGCGCCGGCGCTGTACGACCGGGTCGATGAGCTCCGAGTACGCCGTCGCCAGCTCGAAGCCACGCACGTAGAGGTCCCACTTCTCGGTGACCCCGCGCTCGCTGCGGTGGTCGCGGGTGAGCGGCGCCGTCTCCACGGGGAAGTCACGCACGAAGACCGGGCCGTCGAGTTGGTCGCCGCACAGGTGCTCCCACAGTTCCTCGACCAATTTGCCGTGCAGCCAGCCCTTGCCCTGCGGCACGTCGAGCCCGACGGCGGCGGCGAGCTTCTCCAGCTCGGCCACAGAGGAATCGACGGTGACGGCGGGTGCGCCGTCTTCCCCCGCGAGCTCCGGATGCTTCGCGCGCAGCGCCTCGTTGAGCGAGGGGTACATTTGCATCGACTTCCACTCGCCGCCGAAGTCGTACGTCGAACCGTCGGCAAGCTCTACGCGCGTAGAGCCGAAGACCTCCATCGCGATCTCCTGGATGATCTCGCGGATCATCGTCGCCGAGGTGTCGTAGTCCCCGTAGGCCATGTACCACTCGAGCATCGCGAACTCGGGCGAGTGCGAGGAGTCCACGCCCTCGTTGCGGAAGTTGCGGTTGATCTCGAAGACCCGCTCGAGCCCGCCGACCACACAGCGCTTGAGGTACAGCTCGGGTGCGATGCGCAGGTACAGGTCGATGTCGAGGGCGTTCGAATGGGTGACGAACGGTCGCGCCGCCGCGCCGCCGTGCAGCGTCTGCAGCATCGGCGTCTCGACCTCAAGGAAGCCGCGGCGTTCGAGCGCGTGGCGCAGCGCGCGGATCACGCGGATGCGCACGAGCGCGTTTCGGCGCGCCGCCGGCCGCATGACGAGGTCGTTGTAGCGCTGGCGCACACGCGTGTCCTCGCTGAGCTCCTTGTGCGCGACCGGCAGCGGGCGCAGCGTCTTCGAGGCGAGCTCCCACGAATCGGCCATCACCGACAATTCCCCGCGCTTGGAGCGCACGACCCGTCCCGTCACGGACACGAAATCGCCGAGGTCCACATCGGACTTCCACGCGTCGAGCGACTCCTGTCCGACGTTCGCAAGCGACAGCATCGCCTGGAGCTGAGGCGCCACGGCGTCGTCATCCAGCGGTCCGGTCGTGTCTACGCCATCCTGGAGACGCACGAATGCGAGCTTGCCGGTATTGCGGAAGAACAGCACGCGACCGGCGACCGACACGACATCCTCGGTCTCCTCGCCGTCGGCGAGTTCGGCGTAGCGCGGGTCGGTGATGATGTCGCGCAGCGCGACCGTGCGCGGGACCGATACCGGGTACGCCTGCGCGCCGCCGTCCAGGACTTTCGCCCGCTTCTCGCGGCGAATGCGGAGCTGTTCGGGCGCGTCATCGGCCTCATTGCCGTTAGGTGTGACGGCGGAGGCGGACGAATTCTTGGGCTGGGCGTCGCGTTGATCGTTCACGACATACCAGGGTAATGCCCAACCCGCGCGGGCACGATTCGCGGCGAGGTACAACGGGCGGAATTGTCTGCGCCGCAAATGGCAGAGTATCGAATCGCCGCAATTTATCGTATATTTGATAGGTTATTCGTCAAGTGCACAGTGCCAAGGAGTAGCCATGACAACGACCACGGCCCGGATGGCCCGGCGACCGCAGTTGTCCGAGGAGATCGCCGATCTCGTGGGCAATCAGATCATGGCGGGCGACCTGCGGCCGGGCACATTCATCCGCCTCGACGAAACGGCCACCTCTCTCGGCGTCAGCGTGACTCCGGTGCGAGAAGCGCTGCTGACGCTCAAGGGCGAGGGCCTGGTCGATCTCGTGCCGCGGCGCGGATATTCGGTGTCCCCGCTGAGCAGGCAGGACATCGAGGACATTTTCTGGATCCAGCTGACGCTGGCGCGGCGCCTCATCTCCCGGGCATTCGAGAATTTCGACGATACGGATCGGGCCGAGCTCAACCGGCTCGTCGACGAGTTCGCCGAGGCCGCCGGCGCGGGAACGACCGCGCCGATCGTGCAGGCGCAGCACCGTATCTACCGGATGATCAACCTCTCGGCGAACTCGGACAAGTTGGTGCGGATCCTCGCGACGGTGTCCCGCTACATCCCGGTCCACGTCTACGCCGCCGACCCCGAATGGTGCGCCGAGCAGACGGCACTCAACCGGGATCTCGCCGCCGCGGCGACCGAGAATGACGCGGAGAAGGGGCTGCGCTCGTTCGAGACGCAATTCACCGACGCGTGCGCGCGGCTCATCGAGCATCTCGAGACCGCCGGGGTGTGGGACGAGAACTAGGAGACCACGTCGGCGCGCAGGGTGTGCTTGGTGACCTTGCCCGAGGCATTGCGGGGCAGCGCGTCGACGAAGACGAGCTCCTTCGGCCGCTTATAACTGGCCAGCTTGTCGGCGAGGTACTCGCGCAGCTCGTCGACGGTGAGGTCCGGCCCCTCGTCCGCCATCGCGATGACCGCGACCGGCACTTCTCCCCACTTCTCATCCTGTTTGCCGATGACCGCAACCTCGCGGATCCTCTCGTGCCCGGCGATCGCGTTTTCGACCTCCGCGCAGTAGATGTTCTCGCCGCCGGAGATGATCATGTCCTTGACGCGGTCGACGACGTAGACGAATCCCTCGTCGTCGACGCGGACGAGGTCGCCGGAATGGAACCAGCCGCCGTCGAACGCCTTCTCCGTCTCCTCCGGCTTGTTCCAGTAACCGGCCATCATCGTCGGGCCGCGGTAGACGATCTCGCCGACCTCACCGGGCGCGACATCCTCGCCGAGCGGATCGACGACGCGAGCCTGGATCGTCGGGATCACCCGACCCACCGAGCCGATTTTGCGCAGCGCCTCGTCGCCGTCGAGCGAACACGTCACCGGCGCCATCTCGGTCTGCCCGAACACTGCCGAGTTGCGGGCCTCGGGGAACGTCTCGGCCATCGCGCGCAGCACCGTGTCCGTCGCCGGCGCCGCGCCCCAGGAGATGTTCTCGAGCACCAGTGAGCGCGGATTGCTCTGCTGTTCGGCGCACACAGCCTGCCACTGGACGGGAACGAGGAACACCGCGGTGATCTTCTCCGCCTCGAGCGTGTCGAGCACCTGCCCCGGATCGAATTCCTGCAGCGGGTTGATCACGGTGAGCGCGCCGACCTGCAGGCTGGGCGCCATCGACCCGAGCGCGGCGATGTGGAACATCGGTACGGCGCAGATCGACACCCCTTCGTCGTGGAGCACGCGGAACACCCGGATGCACGTGAGCGACTGGGCGACCATGTTCATGTGCGTGAGCATCGCGCCCTTCGGGCGGCCCGTGGTGCCCGAGGTGTACATGATCAACGCCACCGCATCTTCCTCGACATCGATCGCCGGATGCGGCTCGCCGCCCTCCTTCTGCAGGTCCTCCCAGGTCTCCTGCCCCTCGGCTCCCGATTCCCCACCTATGACGACGTGGAATCCTGTGTCACCGCCGGCTGCCGCGATAGCGGGCACGAGAGGCGCGAGGAGCGAGTCGGTCACGACCGCCTTGGGCGTGCAGTCCCCCACCAGGTACGCGAGCTCCGCCGGGGTCAGGCGGAAGTTGACGGGCACTGCGATTGCACCGATCTCGTTGGCGCCGAGCACGGCTTCGACGAACTCGGTGCAGTTGAGCGCCATGATCATCACGCGATCTCCGGCGCCCACTCCGCGGCGCGACAGGGCATCGGCGAACCTTCCGATATGGTCCCGCAGCTCGGACCACGTCGTTTCCCGACCGAGAAAGCGGAACGCAGGCTCGTCGGGCTTACTCTCCGCGTGGATGTTCACCCAGTTGTTCCAGGTGTTGCGGCGGTACTTCTGCAGTTCCGGGGACAGGGCTTTGGCGGTGTACGTGCTCTGGGGGTCGGACATCGTCGGTGCCTTCTTTCGAATGTGGCGGGTTAGCGGAGGGAAACGAAGTCTGGGCGTCGCTTGCCGAGCATCGCGGAGACACCCTCGGCGAACTCGGGTCCGGTGAGGAGTTCGGTCTGGCCGTGGGTCTCGCGGTCGAGCGCCGCGTCGAGTTCGGCGAGGATTGGGGCGTTAACCCCCTCTTTCGTCTTGGCCAGCGCGAGCCTGGGGCCGCGGGCGAGGCGGCGGGCTCGCTTGCCGACGCGCTCGGAGAATTCCTCGGCCGGGACCGATTCGGCGATCATGCCCATCGCCTCCGCGTCTCCGGCGGGAACCATCTTCGCCCCGAACAGCACGTCGTTCGCCCGCGCGCGGCCGATCGAGGCGGCAAGGAGAACGGTAGCTCCGCCGTCAGGCATGAGTCCCAGCCCGCTGAACGCGAAGAAGAGGTAGGCGCTGGAGGACAGCACGGCGATGTCCGCGGCCAGGGCGATGGACACGCCGACGCCGGCGGCGGGGCCGTTGACCGCCGCGATGACCGGAACGGGGACACGGACGATCGTGCGCACGAGCGCGGCGGCCGCGTCCATCGAGCGGCGCGCGGTGACCTCGGGAGGCTCGCCGGAACCGCCGTGGGACTGCAGGTCCGCTCCGGTGGTGAACGCGTCGCCGGCGCCGGTGATGACGATGACGGTGGTCGCCTCGCCGGCGGCGATCTCGCTTACGAGCGCCCCGAGTACCTCCATCGTCGGGATGTCGAAGGCATTCATCACCTCGGGTCGATCGATGCTGATCGTCGCGATGCCGAGTTCATCGATGTCGACGGCGAGCGCGTCGCGCCCGGAGTTCGTCCCGGTCATGCCTGGACCTCCTCGTAGGTGCCGCCGGACTCCGCTTTCGCGACAAGCGACTGCGGCGGGGTGAATCGCTCGCCGTATCGCTCGGCGAGCTCGCCTGCACGTGCTACGAATCCTGCCAGCCCGCCGGGGTATTGATCGATGAATCGGGAAACTCCGCCGGTCCAACCCGGATATCCGATCCCGAGGATCGAGCCGACATTGGCGTCGGTCGTCGATTCGAGCACACCCTCGTCGAGACACTTGACCGTCTCGATGGCTTCGATGAACAGCAGCCGGTCGATGGCGTCGCGCATCGGGATGTCGGTCTGCCCACCGAAGTTCTCGGCCAGGCCCGGCCACAGGCGCGTGCGCTTGCCGTCGGAGTACTCATAGAAGCCCGCGCCCGTCGAGCGGCCCTTCCGGTCGAACTCGTCGATCATCCGGTCGATGACGGCGTCGGCACCACTGTCGACCCACTCCCTACCCTCTCGCTGCGCCGCGGCCTTGGTCTCCTCGCGGATCTTGCGCGGAAGCGTGAGCGTGAGCTCGTCCATGAGCGAGAGCACCGGCGCCGGGTACCCGGCCTGCGAGGAGGCCTGCTCGATCTGCGAGGCCGGGACGCCCTCGCCGAGCATGGACACGCCTTCGTTGGTGAAGGTGCCGATGACGCGGCTGGTGAAGAAGCCGCGAGAATCGTTGACGACGATCGGGGTCTTGGAGATCCTGCCGACGATCGACAGTGCACGGTTCAACGTCTCCGCCGAGGTCTGTTCGCCCTTGATGATCTCGACGAGCGGCATCTTGTCCACCGGCGAGAAGAAATGGAGGCCGATGAAGTCATGCGGGCGGTCCACCCCCTTGGCCAGTTCCGTGATGGGCAGGGTCGAGGTGTTCGAGCACAGCAGGGCGTCGGCCTCGATATGCGGGGCGATCTCTGCGAAGACCTTCGTCTTGACGTCGGGATCCTCGAATACCGCCTCGATGACGGCCTGGGAACCGGCGGTCGCCGCCGGGTCGTCGGTGGGCGTGATGCGCGCGAGGAGCTCGTCGCCCTTTTTCTGCGCGGCTTCGGCGGCCTCGCCGGATGCCCTGGAAACGGACTTCGCGACGAGCTTCTCCGAGTACGCCTTGCCCTTGTTCGCGGCGTCGATCGAGATGTCCTTGAGGACCACCTCGATCCCGGCCTTCGCGCACACGTAGGCGATGGCGGCGCCCATCATTCCGGCGCCGAGTACGGTGAGCTTGTCGACGGACTTGTCCACGGATTTCGCGGCCTCCGACGTCATACCATTGGCGGTTTGTAGGTCGAAGAAGAACGCCCGGATCATGTTCTTGGCGGTCTGGCTCGCGACGACGTGGCCGAAGTAACGGCGCTCGACGGTGCGGGCGTCATCGAAGCCGAGCTGCGCGCCCTCGACGGCGGCGGACATGATCGCGATCGGCGCGGGGTACGGCGCACCCTTGAGCTGCTTGCGCAGCAGCGCAGGGAACATCGGCAGCTTCGAGCTCAGGCTGCGGTCCTTCGGGGAACCGCCGGGCAGCTTGAAACCGTTCTCGTCCCACGGCTGGCGGCTTTCCGGGTTCTCCGCGATCCATTTCTTCGCGGCGGGAATCAGCTCGTCGGCGCTCGCGACCACGTCGTCGACGATCCCCACCCGCAGCGCGGAGTCCGGGCGGTGGCGCTTGCCCTGGAGGAGGACGTTCATCAGCGCGGATTCGACGCCGAGGAGACGGACCGAGCGGGTGACGCCACCGCCTCCGGGAAGCAGGCCGAGGCCGACTTCGGGAAGGCCGAGCTGGATCCTCGGGTTATCGACGACGATGCGGCGGTGGCACGACAGCGCGATTTCCAACCCGCCTCCGAGCGCGGAACCGGCGATCGCGGCGACCGTGGGGATACCCAGCGTCTCGAGTTCGCGCAGCGGGGCGGTGACACGGTCCGTGGTCTCCTGCGCGGACGTGGGTTCGTTTAGGGGGATCGCGAGAAGGTCGCGGAGGTCGCCGCCGGCGAAGAACCTCTTCTTCGCGGACGTGATGATTACGCCTTTGACCTTCCCGTTCTCGTGGTCCTCGCGAACCTTGGCGACGGCGTTCTCCATGGACGTGACGTAGTCCTCGTTCATGGTGTTGGCGTTCTGGTTCGGGTCGTCGAGCTCTAGGGTGACGACGGCGTCGTCGATCGAGTAGTTGATCGTGTTGGTAGCCATGTGATTCTCCGGTGCAGTAAGGGGACGTGAACGAGGTCGAAAGCGCGGGCGCGACTAGACGCGTTCGATGACGGTCGCGATGCCCATTCCCGCGCCGACGCACAAGGTTGCGAGCGCGCGTTTTTTATCGGTGCGTTCGAGCTCGTCCAGCGCCGTGCCGAGGATCATCGCCCCCGTGGCGCCGAGCGGGTGCCCCATCGCGATGGAGCCGCCGTTCACGTTGATCTTGTCCATCGGTGCGCCGGTGTCCTTCGAGAACTTCATCGGCACGGCGGCGAAGGCCTCGTTGACCTCGAAAAGATCGATGTCGTCGATCGTGAGCCCGGCCTTGGCTAGAACCTTGGCGGCCGCCGGCGTCGGCCCGGTAAGCATGATGGTCGGCTCGGATCCCACGACCGCGGCCGACACGATGCGCGCCCGTGGCGTCAGCCCGTTGCGCTTGCCGGCCTCTTCGCTGCCGATGAGCATGAGTGCCGCGCCGTCGACGATGCCCGAGGAGTTGCCCGCATGGTGCACGTGATCGATGGCCTCGACCTCGTAATATTTTTGTAGAGCGACGGCGTCGAAGCCGGCCTCGCGGCCGAGCGCTTCGAACGAGGGGCGTAGCCCCGCGAGATCGTCAGCTGTCGTACCCGAGCGGATGTGCTCGTCGCGGTCGAGAACAAGCGCGCCGTTCGAATCGGCGACAGGGAGAATCGAACCGCCGAAGCGGTCGTTCTCCCAGGCGGCCGTGGCCAGCTCCTGGGAGCGGGCCGCAAACTCGTCGACGTCCCGGCGGCCGAAGCCCTCGATCGTCGCGATGAGGTCGGCGCCGACGCCCTGCGGCACGAAGGAGGTCCGGTAGTTGACGGACGGGTTCTCCGCCCACGCGCCGCCGTCGGATCCCATCGGGACTCGCGACATCGACTCGACACCGCCGGCGAGCACCAGGTCTTCCCAGCCGGATCGGATCTTCTGTGCGGCGAGATTCACGGCCTCGAGTCCGGAGGCACAGAAGCGGTTTTCCTGAACGCCGGCGACGGTTTCGGGAAGGCCCGCCACGAGCGCGGCCACGCGCGGGAGCACCGCGCCCTGCTCGCCCACCGGGGAGACGATGCCCATGACGATGTCCTCGATCTGGGACCGGTCGACATTCGGGTTCCGCTCTAGCAGGCCATTGATGACCCCGACGGCAAGCTCGATCGGTGGGATCGTGTGCAGCGATCCGGTGGACTTGCCTCGCCCTCGCGGAGTACGGACTGAGTCAAAAATAAACGCGTCTTGACCTGGCATAGGACTTCCTTTCGGCGCGTCCGGGGAAGAGGTGAACGCTGGGTGTGTTTAAAAGTTAAATAGATCAGATCACATATATGATCTTGCGGTGGGGTTTTCGGTCAAGCGTGTGGCCGACCAGCTACTCCCCCGAGCTCAGGCTGCGTCGGTGGCCGACGAGTGATACGGACAGGCGCCGATTCCGCGGATGTCGGTGTCTGCGTCGTAGTCCGGGTACGTCGGATATTTGCCGCCGCCGATATCAATTGGCGCGGTCCGCGCCGGCATGAACCGCTCGACCCTGGCGCGCGCCCGCAGGCCCGCCTCCGCGAACGTCCGCAATATCCGCGGCGGTGTGGAGTAGCCGAAGGCCATCCGCATGTTCTCGTCCACGAGGGCCTTGACGACCTCCTTGACCGCGGGCCGGATGGGCGCGGGGAACCACGACTGGAAGAGTCCCATCGTGTATCCGCCGACGGCGATGGTCGTGGAGGTCTTGGCGAAGTGCGTGGCCTCATATTCATCGCGCCAACTGCGGAACTCGCCCATGTCGGCGGGGATGTCCTTGATCGCCATGCGGATCCCCACCTCGCGGTAGAAGTGGAACGCCGCGAGTCTCTCGTTGGGGCGCAGCCGCCGCCAGCCGTAGGAGTCGATCCAGTCGAGCGGGTCGAACACGAACGTCGAGAGCACGTACAGCATGTCGTCGTTGGAGATGTCGTAGCGCTGATGGTTGCGGTTGATCATGCGCAGCGCGTCCCGACCCCTGCCCTCCTCGTAGCCACCAAGCACGAGCTCGATCATGAGCAGCGAGGTGTCGTCGTAACGCTTCTGCGGCCGGTACTTGAACTCACCGGTCGCCTCGAGCAGGTCGGACACCGTGGGCACGCAGTAGGTGCGGAACAGCGCGAGTTCGAGCGCGCGCTGGTAGTCCCAGGGGAACTCGATGGCGGCCATGATCTTGTGGATCGTCAGCGCATCGGCGACTGGATCAAGGGAGTCGATGACGTCGACCCAGTGATGGCGGCGAAGCGGCATCCGACGTCCTGCCACGTCGGCGATCGGATCGGCTCTGCGGGAATCGATGTGCGTCGTCATGGGTAGACCTCCAATGGTGAAGGGGCGAAGGGACGTCAAGCCCTGGCCTGCAAGTTCGCGAGCAGCCATTTGACCGCTTTGACGTCGCGAGGCTTGCGATTCATGGTCATGAGCGCGAGCGGCGGGGCGAAGCGCTGCGAGGTGATCGCCTTCGGCCGGGCGAATTCGCGTAGCCCGTCTGCGCCGTGGATCCGACCGAATCCCGAGTCGCCGCTGCCGCCGAACGGCAGGGACGGGATGGCTGCGAAGGACAGGAAAGAATTGACCGAGACCCCGCCGGCTTTCATCAGTTCCGCGGCCTCGAGGCCCGCGGCCTTGTCGCCGGTAAAGACCGAGCCGCCGAGCCCATAGGTGGTGCCGTTGGCGCGCTCGACCCCCTCGTGCAGGTTCGCAACCCTATTGATGACGACGGTCGGTCCGAAGGTTTCCTCGCGGACGGCGGCGCTGTCTTCCGGCACGTCCACGAGTACGACCGGTGCGCATACGCGGCCGCTTGCGGAGTCGCGCCCGCCGAGGACTGCCCGGCCACCGGAATCCAGCGCGTCGGCAATGTGGCGGGAGACGATCTCGCGCTGGGAGGCCATCGTCATCGGCCCGTAGCTCGATTCGGGCGAGTTGCCGGGCTCGAGTTCGCGGACAATGGCGGTGAACTTTTCGACGAAGGCGTCGAAGGCTTCCTCCTGGACGTAGATTCGCTCAACCCCGGCGCATGTCTGGCCTGCGTTGCCCATGGCGCCGAAGGCGGCCTGCTCGGCCGCGGCGTCGAGGTCGGCGTCCGCGGCGACGACCATCGCATCTTTTCCGCCGGCCTCGATGACGACGGGCGTAAGCGTCTGCGCGCAGGCGGCCATGACCTTCTTGCCCGTGGCCGCGGACCCGGTGAACGCGATCTTGTCGACGCCGGAATCACACAGTGCGGCGCCGGTCTCGCCCTCCCCCGTGACGACTTCGATGATCGAGCCCGAGGGGCCGAGCGAGCGCCACGCCTCGGCGAGCCACGCCCCCACTCCGGGGGTAAGTTCGCTGGGCTTGAACACCACGGTGTTCCCGGCGGCCAGCGCGTAGGAGATCGACCCCATGGGCGTGAAGAGCGGATAGTTCCACGGACCGATGACACCGACGACGCCAAAGGGCTGATACTGCAGGTAAGCAGCCTGGTTGATCATGGTGGCGCCGGAAGAGACGCGCCTTCGGCCGAGGACCTTGCCGGCGTTCTTCGCGGCCCATTCGAGGTGCCCGACCGCGAGCATCACCTCCAGAATCGCGTCCTCGTGCGGCTTGCCGGTCTCGGCGGAGATGAGCGCCGCGAGATCCTCCGCGCGCCCGGCGATGAGCCGCTTGAACTCGAGCAGCCACTCCTTGCGGCCACGGACACCCTGGGCCGTCCACCAGCGCAGAGCGCCTCGCGCGCGCCGGACGGCCGCGCGCACCTCAGCGGCGCCGTCATGCGGATATTCCCCGATCGTCTCCCCGGTGCGGGGATCGGAGACGCGCAGTGTCTTCGCCGGGGCGGGGTTCGCCGTTTCCTGTTGGACGCTCAATGGTCCACCTCGCTTCATTTCCGATCAAATATATTTGATGTACTTTGTTGTGATGTGGGCCATAGTAGCGCAGGAACACTACATACAACAGGGCGCTACGGAAAGTGAGTTATCGATGTTCGACATCTTGAATTCGGAGCAGACCGCCTTCGCGGAGTCGATCGACGCATTTTGCACTCGCGAAATCGGGTCGTTCGAGAAATCGCGCTCCCTCGCCGACGGGGGAACGCACAGCCAGGAGATTTACTCGAAGATGGCCGAGCTCGGCTGGCTCGGGATCACGGTGCCCGAGGAGTTCGGCGGCGCCGACGCGGGCGCGACGGAGATGTGCATCCTTCTCGAGCGCAGCCTTTACGGGCTCGCGCCGATCGGGAGCATCGGGCCGACCCTCATCGCGGGCGCGGCGTACAAGAGGTTCGGCTCACCGGAGCAGCGCGAGCGCGCGCTGCGCCTCCTCGCCGACGGCGGCACGTTGTCGATCTCGATGTCCGAGCCGGGCGCCGGCTCCGACGTCGGGGCGCTGCGTTGCAAAGCCGAGCGCAGCGGCGACGGCTGGGTGATCAACGGGCAGAAGACGTGGTGCTCGAACGCGCACTTCGCCGACCGCATCCTGCTCGTCGCCCGCACCTCCTCGGCGGGATCCAAGCACGAGGGGATCACGATGTTCGACGTGCCCGCCGACATCGAGGGCCTGCGCATCTCCGGCATCGACACGATGGGCGGGCGCGAGGTCAACGACCTGTATTTCGACGACGTCCGGCTGCCCTCCGACGCGGTGATCGGCGAGGTCGACGGCGGCTGGGCGCAGCTCATGTCCGGCCTCAACATCGAGCGGCTCATCCTCGCCGCAATGCAGCTCGGCGTCGCCGAGCGCGCCTTCGACGAGTGCCTAAGGTTCGTTTCCGAGCGCGAGCAGTTCGGTCGGCCCGTGGGCAAGTTCCAGGTGCTTCGGCACCGGATCGCGGACATGGCGACCGAGATCCAGGCGACCAAGCTCCTCGTCTACGCCGTGGCGAAGAAGGTCGACGCAGACCCGGACGCGCTGTTCCCACGCGAGGCGTCGATGGCGAAGCTCAAGGCCACCGAGCTGTCGAAGTGGGTGACCCTCGAATGCATGCAGTCGATGGGCGGGTACGGCTACGCGACCGAATACGGGATCGAGCGTCTGCTGCGCCAGGCGGTGGTGTCGTCGATCTACGGCGGCACCAACGAAATTCAGCGCGACATCATCGGCAAGACGTACGGGTTGTGAGCGATTAGTCCTCGGGGTGGCGCGGGTTGATCAGACCCGAGCCGCTCGGGGCGTTCGCCGGATCGTTCCCCTCCGACAGCGCCCGATTGTTCTCGTCGACGAAAATCACGCGCGGCTGGTATCCGCGTGCTTCGGCGTCATCCATAATTCCGTATGCGATGCAGATGACGAGGTCGCCAGGGTGGATGAGATGCGCCGCGGCGCCGTTGATGCCGAGCACGCCCGTGCCGCGGTCGCCGGCGATGCAATAAGTGGTGAGGCGATTGCCGTTGTTGATGTCGACAATGTCGATCTGCTCGCCTTCGAGCAGATCGGCGGCGTCCATGAGATCTTCGTCGATGGTGCAGGAGCCGACGTAATGGAGGTCGGCCTGGGTCACAGTCGCTCGGTGGATCTTGGACTTGAGCATTGTCCGTTGCATGTGGGTCGGCGCTCCAGGGCATCGGAAAACTTCGAACGCGTCAAGAATACGCCGGGACAGGCGGAAACCCGAAAAATGCGGTTTCCGCGGGACTACTCGATCGTGATGCCGACGTTGTCGATGAGCCGCACCGATCCGAGTGTGACGGCGGCGAGAAGGCGCGCCTCGCCGGAGTCCGGGGCCTCGCCGAGATCAGGCGAGCGGGCCTCGAGGTACTGGATTTCGACACCGGGCGCCTCGGCGAGCACCGAGCGCGCGGTCTCGACGGCGGCGTCCGCTCCTCGCGGGGCCGCGTGCGCGCCGGCGACGAGCGCGGCCGACAGCGCGACCGCCAGTTCACGCTGTTCCGGGTCCAGGTAGCGGTTGCGCGAGCTCATCGCGAGGCCGTCGGATTCGCGGACCGTGGGCACGCC
>NZ_DYXM01000243.1 GCF_020742175.1 Dietzia timorensis | reverse complement strand
GTGGGGCCGCCGCCCAGCGCATAGGTCGTCCAGCTCAGGGCGATGGAGGTGTCGGTCACCGTCATCACCTCGAGGTCGAGCGCGGCGAGGTTATCGCGGGCGGAGGAGCCGGTCTGGGCCGCGGCGACGCGTCCTGTTCCCGCCGCGAATGCGCCGACGGCGAGAGCCGCGGTGCCCGCCGTCATAAATGATCTTCGGGAATACGTCGATGCCGCCATGGCGTTAACGTATCCAGCCCCGGAAACGAGCGGGAAAAGTTGCCGGGTCAGGCAGGTAAACGCGCGACGAACCCGCATTCGCCCGGCGTACGCTGGGCGGCACCGATCCCCGAAAAAGGAGACATCCCATGGCCGAGACACCCTCGACTCAGCAGTTCGAATTCCTGGCCAAACCGAATCCTTCGGTGATGGCGACGCTCCGCAAGGACGGCACGCCCGTGACGGTGGCGACGTGGTATCTCCTCGAAGGCGACCGCATCCGCTTCAACCTCGACGGCAGCCGCGTCCGCCTGCAGCACCTCAAGCGCGATCCGCGCGTCTCGCTCACCGTGCTCGCCGATGGGGACTGGTACTCGCACGTCTCCATCCAGGGCCGCGTCGTGGAGATCGCCGACGACCCCGAGCTCGAAGGCATCGACAAGATCTCGCGCCACTACACGGGCAACCCGTACCCGGTGCGGGACCAGCCGCGCGTCGACGTGTGGATCTCGATCGACAAGGTCCACGGTTGGGGCGCGACCGCGAAATAGTGCTCGCGAGTTGGCCGTTTCAGCCTTCGGCCAGCGCCGCGAGCCGCTCGATGGACCTTGCGAGCCACTCCGGAGTGGTGGCCGCCGCCCACTTCATGCGTGCGGTGTCCGTCAGGTCGGTCCAGTCGTAGGTATGGGTGACGACGCAGGTCCCGTCGCCTTGGTCTGCGATCTCCCATCGCCATAGATGGCCGGGTGCGGGCTCGCCGGGCACGCTCGGCCGCCACGCGATGAGCTCCCCCTCGGCGAACTCGACCACGGTGTTGTCGCGGTCAACGCCCTTGGTGATCGTCATGGTGAACACGTCGCCGACGGCGCGGACGCGCTGCCCTTCGGCAGCCTCGCCCAGATTGTCGTTGCCGTCCCACTCGGGCTGCCGAGCAGGATCGGCGATGAGCTCGAAAACCTTCGCCGGTGCCGCCGAAATCCTCCGGTCTGCCCGAACTATCCGCCCCGTCCCGTGCCGAGACTCTTCCGTCATCCCCCACCCCTTGTGGTCTTTTACTTCCCGACTGCGCGTGTGACGAGGTCGGTGATCCTTTCGCGCACCGTATCGGTGAGTGCGGGAATCGCGAAGGACGTTGCCCACATCTCGCCGTCGTCGAGCGCGGCCGTGTCATTGAAGCCTAGCGTCGTGTACCTCGTCTCGAACTTCGTCGCACCCTGGAGGAAGAGCAGGACCTTGCCTTCCTTGTCGTAGGCCGGCATCCCGTACCAGGTGCGCGGAGCGAGGTCCGGCGCGACTTCGCCGACGATTTGATGCAGCGCGAGGGCGATGGTCTTCTCCTCGTCCGGCATTTCCTCGATCTTCTCGTGGAGCGAGGCGAGGTTGTCGGCCTTCTTCTTTCCGCCCTTCTCCGCGCGCAGCTCCGCAGCGCGTTCTTTCATCGCCGCGAGCTCGAATTCGCTGAAACCCGTACCTTCTTGTTTCGCCACGACGGTCTCCCCTACTTCTGTAGTTGCTGAATGCGGATGAGGTTTCCCGCCGGATCGCGCAGGGCACAATCGCGAAGGCCGTAGACCTGATCAGTCGGTTCCTGAACGACCTCGCCGCCCGCCGCCACGATCTTGTCGAAGTCGGCATCGAGTGTGGTCGAGGCGAGGTTGAGGCCGGCGTAGGTTCCCTTGGCCATCATCTCTGCGATCATCTCGGCCTCGGATTGGGTGACGCCCGGGTCGGACACCGCCGGCTCGAGAACGACCGAGGTGTCGGGTTGCCCGGGGGCGCCGAGGGTGATCCAGCGCATGGCGCCTTCGCCGACGTCCAGACGTACCTCGAAGCCAAGCGCGTCGCGATAGAAGCGCAGCGACTCCTCGGCGTCGGTGAAGGGAAGGAAACTTTGGTGAATGGAAAGGCTCATGCACCACACACTATGGCGCTGACGGCGGACGCGCTTCTCGATTCCTGACCGGCCTGTCGACCCGGCGCAGGACACACGGAGAGAGGGTCCCGATCTCCCCTGAGGCCGCAAACTCGCGGTAGGCGCTCGGCGAGACGCCGACCAACTCGGAGAACCGCGTGCTGAAGGTGCCAAGCGAGGAGAACCCTACGGCGAAGCAGATCTCGGTCACGCTCCGGTCGCCGCCGCGCAGCATGCTCATCGCCCGTTCCACACGCCGAGTCATCACGTAGGAGTATGGCGATTCGCCGTAGGCGGCTTTGAACTGCCGGCTCAGATGACCAGCGGACATGTACTCCCCGCGGGCGAGGGACTCCACGTCGAGAGGCGAAGCGAACTCCCGGTCGATCCGGTCGCGAACTCGCCGCAGCCGGACGAGATCCTCCAGCCGTCGCGTTCGCTCGTTCGGCTCTGCCATGTCGTCCAGCATTCCACGGCGCCGCCGGTCGTGGGAATCAGAACTCGCTTCGCCCCTCGCGGAAGGCGCTGATACGCGACTTCTGTACCGGAGTGCGCCGCAACAGAAGCCACGCGATAGCGAGAACCACGAACCAGATCGGTGTGACGAGGAGCGCCTGTAGGGTGTCTTCCTTCTGTGTGAGAGCCCAGATGAGGAAGGCGAAGAACGCGATAACGACCCAGCACATCACGATTCCGCCGGGCATCTTGAACTTCGAGGCCGCATGCCGTTCCGGGAACTTGCGGCGAAAGGCCATGTAGCTCGCGAGGATCATCGTCCACACGAACATGAAGCACAGCGAGGACACGGTGGTGACGATGGTGAACGCATCGATGATCGAGTCGCCGACCATCACCATCACCACCCCGGTAAGCAGGAAGACGCCGGACAGGTACAGCGCATTCGAGGGCACGCGGCGCGAGGACAGGCGCGCGAACCACGGGGGCGCGTCGCTGTGCCACGACAGCCCGTACACCATCCGCGAGGTCGAGTAGATTCCCGAGTTCGCGGAGGACGCGGCGGAGGTGAGCACGACGAAGTTGATCACCGAAGCGGCGATCCCGAACCCGGCGAGCGAGAACATCGCGACGAAGGGACTATTGTCAGGGGAGATCTCGCGCCACGGCGTCACGGCGAGGATGACGAGCAGCGCGACGACGTAGAACAGCGCGACGCGCACGGGAATCGCGTTGATCGCCTTGGGCAGGGTCTTCTCCGGGTCCTTGGTCTCCGCTGCCGCGGTGCCGACGAGCTCGATACCCACGAACGCGAACGAGGCGATCTGGAAGCCGGCGACGAAGCCCATGAACCCGGTGGGGAACATGCCGCCGTCGTCCCACAGGTTCGCGAATTCCGCCTGCGCCCCGTTCGGCGCGGAGAAGTGCGAGAACACCATCACCAACCCGACGACGATGAGCGCGACGATAGCGACGATCTTCACCATCGCGAACCAGAACTCGGTCTCCCCGAATGCCTTGACCGTGACGAGGTTGAGCCCGATGAGCACGGCAACCGTGGCCAGCGCGGGGATCCACAACGGCAGGTCCGGCCACCAAAACGTGGTGTATCCGGCGATGGCGATGACATCGGCGATGCCGGTGACGATCCAGCAGAACCAGTACGTCCAGCCGGTGAAGAATCCGGCCCACGGGCCGAGGAGGTCGCCGGCGAAATCGGCGAAAGAATGGTAGTTCGTGTTCGACAGAAGCAGCTCGCCCATCGCGCGCATCACGAAGAACAGCATCCCGCCGATGATCATGTACACGAACAGCACGGAAGGACCGGCGAGCGAAATGGTCTTGCCCGAGCCCATGAACAGCCCGGTCCCGATGGCGCCGCCGATGGCGATGAGCTGGATATGCCGGTTGGCGAGCTGCCGCGACAGGCCGCGCGACTCCTGCTCCTGTCCGCTCACGGCAGCGGGCCCGCCCGCTTCCTCGACGTCCCCGTCAGGTGAATTCGGTCCCACCTCAGCTGCCACATTGCCTCCTTCATCGCGGACGGGCATACCCTACGCCGGGCCTGATTTCCCTGCGCAATTGCCCCTACCCGCACGCTCCCCCTTCTACTCCGCGCGCGAGTCGTGTAGGGCTGGAGATAGGGACCGATGGCCCCGACCACCCGATCTCAAGGAGTCGACGTGCGCACAATTGCCAACGAAAATCGACGACACGCCACGGGCCGCCTCGCCCTCGGCATCGGCGCCGCCGCATTGCTCTGCCTCGCCGCATGTGGTTCGGATGACGCCGGAGATACCTCCTCCGCAGGCGGCGCCGAGTCCACCGCGAGCGCAGAACAAGCGGGCGCGACGGGCGAGGACGGCGCGGACGCCGATGCCGACGCGACCGCGAAAGTGCTCGACGAGTCCGGCAAGGAATTGGGCACGGTCTCGTTCGCCGAGGTCGACGGTGCCACCGAGGTGACCGCCTCCCTCGAGGGCCTGGACCCGGGCTTCTATGGCTTCCACATCCACGACACCGGGCAGTGCGAACCACACGGCACGGACGAGGACGGCGAGCACGCCGCCTTCCACTCGGCAGGATCGCACCTCAACCCCGACGATGCCGATCACCCCGACCACGCCGGGGACATGCCTTCGCTGCTCGTGATGGAGAACGGGAAGGCCGAGACGTCCTTCCAGACGGACCGGTTCACGCCCGAGGATCTCAGCGCCGACGGCGGCACTGCGGTGATGATACACGCGGGCGCGGACAACTTCGCGCACATTCCCGAGCGCTATGCCCCCGCTCCCGACGAGGACTCGCTGAAGACCGGCGACGCCGGGGACCGCGTGGGCTGCGGGGTCGTCGACGCCGCATAATCGGACTCCCCGGGTCCGGCTAGGCTTGGGTGAGGACTGCAACACGCACGCCGGACCCGGGGAGTGGGACAGAAATGGCCGCCGACGACAGCGAGAACCTGCGCCTGAGCGATGACGAGCGCCTACATGCGCTCAACGCTCTCGGCGAGCATTACGCGACCGGGCGCATCGACATGTCCGAGTTCGAGGAGCTGTCGGGGCGCGCTGCCGACGCGCGCCGGGTCCGCGAGCTCGACGACCTGTTCACCGGTCTCCCCGGCGGGGTTCCGCTCGAGGTCTCTCGCGGAGTGTTGGTCAAGCGCGAGATCGCCGTGCCCGCCTCGCCCGAGAATCCGGCGCCCGAGGGCAAAACCACGCCCGGCAAGGACCTCGAGCCCGCCTCGGACGAGGCGGAGCTGGAATCGCTGCGCAAGCGGGGAGAGCTCGTCGAATCGCTCGACTGGATAATCATCGGCGTCACCCTCGTCGCGTTCCTCATCATGCAGCTCGCGCTCGACTGGAGCTACGCCTGGGTCGTGTGGCCCTCGCTCATCGTCACGCTGTCGGTGCCGCGGATGATCCTCAAGTACACCGACGAGGATGAGGAAATTTACGACGAGATCAAGGAGTCGGTCGCCGAGGACCGCAAGGAACGTCTCCGGAAGGCCGCGAACCGGATCAACGAGCTCGAAAGCAAGCGCGACTCCGAGTAACCGGCACGTCCGCCGTCATAGGTGAAACGAGTTAGGAACCGGCTACGCCCGTCTCGCCCGCTACAAATGTAAAGTGCTCCATCACCGGCTTGGGCTCGTAAAAGTGGTGCAGCAGCTCGCGCCAGGCGGTGAACGCCTCGGAGCCGCGGAAGCCCTCGGTGTGGTCCTCGATCGTCTCCCATTGCACGAGCAGAAGGTATTCGTTCGGCACCTCGACCTTGCGGCGAAGCTCGACGGAAATGCAGCCGGGGGATCCGGCGATGAGGCTCTTGGCCTGCTCGAATGCCGCCTCGAATTCCTCTTCCTTACCGGGGATCACGGGCAGCGTGCCGCTTTCGAGAACCATAACGCGCTCCTTATCGTCGGTGGTCCCATCGGGACGTCTGCGAGGTTACCGGCGTTTGCCGCCGCGCAGCGGGAGCGCGTGCGAGGGCAAGCCGCGCAACTGCCTGCCGAGCTCCTCCGTGGCCAGCCCCACGGCCTCGAGCTTGGCGATCACAGCGTCGAGATGGCGCTCGGGCACGTCGAGCTCGACCATCACGGCCTCGTCCGAGCTGAGCATTCCGCCGGTCTGCATCCGCACCCGCGGGCCGGCATCGGAGTCAGTCTCGCCGTCCGCCGCATAGTGGGTTTCGCTCTCGCCCATCGCGCCGGGCCGCTGCGCCGCGCCGCCAGCACCCTCGGCCTGCGCGCGCAGTTCCTTCGGCGACAGCCGCATGTTCGTCCGCTCCGGACCCAGCGGCCCGTTGACCACGTGCATCACGTTGGCCTCGGAGTTCTCGGCCAACTCCCACAAGGCCTGGATGACGTCGGACATCGCCACGCGCGTGTCGCCGGCACGCGCGGCCAGCGCGGCAACCCGCTCGGCGAACAGCCACCCGCGGGCCGGGGCGTTGCGCACCTCGTGGGCCGCGAGCGCCACAGCGTTCCCGGTCGAGCGCGCCGCCCGACGCAGCGTGGAGGGCTGCCGGTTCTCGCGGCGCTCGATGTCCCCGGCCGGCGCGGACGGGTCCGCGGGCGGGCCGGTTTCCGGGCGAGGATCCTTGCTCACTTGCGCCTCTTCACCCGCAATACATGTTCGGCCTCGACGATGGCGCGCCCCTTGGGGTCGTACAGGGTGGCGAGGTGGCGCACGTCCACGCCGGACGACGTTTGCAGCTGTTCCATCACCCGATCCGCCTCGGTGCGCGGCACCTCGACGGTGCACGACATGCGTCCGCGACCCGGACGCAGGAAACGGACGGTCGCCTCTTTCGTGGCGACCGAGAATCCGCCGCCGAGCTGACCGGCGAGCATCGTCCCGTAGAGCACGTCGGTCGCCGAGAACAGCGCGCCGCCGAACGCGGTGCCATTGTGGTTCGCGTTCCACGGGTACACGTGCATCGAGAGCTCCCCGCGCGTCCAGTCGGGCGAGATTGAGGTGACCCTGATGCCCGCGCCGAGCAGGGGCGGGTAGATCCGCGCGAGCATCTGGAACGCGCGCGGCTGACCCAGCATTCGGTGCAGTGGTGTCGATGCCATGGTTAACAGTATGGACCCGCGGCGCGCCGAGAAGAACCCCGACAGGCGCCGCGGCGGCGGAACTACCGGTGCAGCCAGCCGTTCCGAAGCCACCCCGAACGCGGTGTTTTCACCCCCGAACCAGGCATGTTAAAGGGATCTACTTAATTTGGCACTCCGTGTCACATCAACCATTATTCCGAGCCACGACCAGCGCGTATCCACTACCGGCTCCTAGGGTTTCCCGTTTCGCGGTGGTCGCGGTTACATTCGTCGCTCCGGGGCTCGACGGCGCCGAAAACGGGACGCGAGAACGTAGCGCTTTCAGCACATCGAGGGCTTAGGGTAAATCGTGACAGCGCTTAGGCGGGACCGCCGGACCGGCCCGGATGGCCACCCGGCGCGCCACTTTGGCCGCCCGTCCCCGTGCGCAGTGCGAAGGGATTGGCTTCTCCCATGGACCTAGTCGATATCTCCAGGTGGCAATTCGGAATCACCACCGTCTACCACTTCATTTTCGTCCCGCTGACCATCGGACTCGCGCCACTCGTCGCGTTCATGCAGACCATGTGGGTCGCCACCGACAACCCACGCTGGTACCGCGCGACACGCTTCTTCGGCACCGTCTTCCTCGTCAACTTCGCCATGGGCGTGGTCACGGGCATCGTGCAGGAGTTCCAGTTCGGGATGAACTGGTCGGAATTCTCCCGCACGGTCGGAGACGTCTTCGGCGGGCCGCTCGCACTCGAAGGTCTCGCCGCGTTCTTCCTCGAGTCGACGTTCCTCGGTCTGTGGATCTTCGGCTGGACCCGCCTGCCGCGCTGGCTACACCTCACGTGCATCTGGATCGTCGCGGTGGCGGTCAACCTGTCGGCGTACTTCATCATCGTCGCGAACTCGTTTATGCAGCATCCGGTCGGCGCCGAATGGAACCCGGAGACCGGGCGCGCCGAGCTCGTCGACTTCGTCGCGCTGCTCACCAACAACACCGCTCTCGCCGCGTTCTCCCACGCGGTCGCCGGGTCGTTCCTCACCGCAGGCACGTTCGTCCTCGGCGTCGCCTGCTGGTCGATGGTGCGCGAGGCGCGGCGCGGCGTGGCGGAAGCTGCGGACGGGGCGGATTCCGCGGCGGATTCCGCGCCCGAAAACGTCCGCGCCTCCGCGCACCGCCCGGCGTTGCTCGTCGGCATCGTCACGGTCGTCATCGCGAGCTTCGGCCTGTTCTTCACCGGTGACACGCAGGCCAAGCTCATGTTCGAGCAGCAACCGATGAAGATGGCGTCGGCGGAATCGCTGTGCCACACCGAGAGCGATCCGATGTTCTCCGTCCTCACGGTCGGCACGCACAATAATTGCGATTCGGTGATGCACCTCATCAAGGTGCCGTTCGTGCTTCCGTTCCTCGCCGAAGGCAAGTTCAGCGGCGTCACCCTCGAGGGGGTCCAGGACCTGCAGGCGCAGTCGCAGGCCATGTACGGACCCGGCAACTACGCCCCCAACCTCTTCGTCACCTACTGGTCCTTCCGCGCGATGATCGGCCTCATGGCCTTCTCGTTCCTCCTCGCGGTCGTCGCCTGGTGGTTCACCCGGAAGGGAAAGATCCCCACCGATCGACGGGGCACGTGGCTGTCCACGCTCGCCCTGGTGTCCCTGCCGATGCCGTTCCTGGCGAACTCGGCGGGCTGGATCTTCACCGAGATGGGCCGCCAGCCGTGGGTGGTGCACCCGAACCCCGAATCGCGCGGCGACCCGCGGACCGAACAGATCCGCCTGCTCGTGGACATGGGCGTCTCCGACCACGCCACGTGGACCGTGTGGACCACGCTCATCGGCTTCACCCTCGTCTACGGCGCCCTGTTCGTCGTGTGGTTCTGGCTCATCCGCAAGACGGTGCTCGCCGGCCCACCGACCTCGGACGGCCCCGCCGATGACGGCGAAGGGTACGGCTCGCCCGCGGGCGCGGACTCGGGTGCGGCCGACTCGGCCGAAGCCCCCGTGTCCTTCACCTCGAGCGGCGCGGCCGCGAGCGACGATCGAAAGGACGAGGGACGATGATTTTCGGAATCGAACTCGAAGTGTTGTGGTTCGTCCTCGTCGCGGTGCTGTTCGCCGGGTATTTCCTGCTCGAGGGCTTCGACTTCGGCATCGGCATGCTGCTGCCGATGCTCGGTAAGGACGAGCGGCGGCGCACGGCGATCATCACGACGATCGGCCCCGTGTGGGACGGCAACGAGGTGTGGCTCATCGTCGCCGGTGGCGCCATGTTCGCCGCGTTCCCGGAGTGGTACGCGACGATGTTCTCGGGCCTGTACCTCGGCCTGTTCGGCATCATCCTCGCGCTCATCTTCCGCGCCGTCGCGCTCGAGTGGCGCTCGAAGGTCAACACCGATCGCTGGCGCCGCTGGTGCGACGCCGGAATCGTTGCCGGTTCCACGGCGACCCCACTCATCTGGGGAATCGCAATCTCGTCGATGCTCGCCGGATTGCCGCTCGACTCCGAGCAGCGACTGTCCTCGGGCGCCGAGACACTGGTGCATTTCGTCCACCCGTACTCGCTGCTCGGCGGCGTCGCGTTCACGCTGGTGTTCCTCCTCCACGGGCTCGCGTTCCTGCGACTCAAGACCACCGGCACGCTGCGCGACGAGGCCTCGCGCCTCACCCCGATAGTCGGCGGCCTCGCCGCTGTGGCAGGCGCGGCGTTCGTGCTGTGGACGCAGCTCTCCTACGGGAAGGACTGGACGTGGGTCGTGGCAGCGCTCGCGCTTCTCGGGGTCGTCGGCGGAATCGCTGCGCTCGCCGGGCACCGCGACGGGATCGCGTTTACCGCCACGTCGATCGCGACGCTCGCCGTCACCGCGCTGATCTTCGGGTCGCTGTACCCCAACCTCATGCCCAGCTCGGTCGACCCGGCGTTCTCGCTGAACATCCACAACGGCTCCTCGAGCGAGTACACCCTCACGATCCTCACGTGGACCGCCGCGTTCATCACCCCGCTCGTCATCCTGTACCAGGGGTGGACGTACTGGGTGTTCAGTAAGCGGATCTCGGCCGACCCGGTCGCGCTCCCCGCGACCGCGAGCACCGAGGGATCCGCGGAGAAGTCATGACCGCGTCCGCGGGCGTCGAAACGGGGACAGAACCAGGCGTGGAACCGGAGGCGGTCGTCCCCGGGCTGTCGCGGGCGCCGATCGACCCGCGGCTGCTCACACTGTCGCGGCCCGCGCGGCGCTGGATCGTGCTCGCCGCGGTACTCGCGGCCGCGCGCACGCTCAGCATCGTCGCGTTCGGCCTCGCCATCGGCTGGATCGGCGCCTCGACCCTCGACCCGGGCGCGGCCACTCCGAGCGCCGGCCGCATCCTCGCCGTGCTCGCCGTGCCCGGGTTCGCGCAGATCGCGATCGCGTGGGCCGAACGCCGCAGCGCGCATCTCGCCGCCGCGGGCATCATCGCGGACCTGCGCACGCAGGCAGCCGCCGAGCTCGCGTTGATGGACGTGCGCACCCGCACCGCCGACTCCGCGCGCTGGCGCACCGCCCTCACCGAGGGGCTCGACGGCATCGGCCCCTACCTCGGTTCCTTCCTGCCCGTTCTCGCCTCTACATTCATAGCGATCCCGTCGATCCTTCTCGTCATCGGCTGGCTCGACCTCACCTCGGCGATCACCGCCGCCGTGACGCTGCCGCTCATCCCGATCTTCATGATCCTCATCGGCAAGCTCACCGAGGGACGTACGTCGGCGCGCCTGCGCGGCCTCGCGGTGCTGTCGGAGCAGATGCTCGATCTCATCGCCGGCCTGCCCACGCTGCGCGCATTCCGCCGCACCCACACCCCCGTCGCCGAGCTCGGCCGCCTCGGCGAATCCCACCGCTCGTCGACGATGCGGGTGCTACGCATCGCGTTCCTCTCCGGCGCCGTGCTCGAATTCTTCGCGACGCTGTCGGTCGCGCTCGTCGCCGTCGGCATCGGCCTACGGCTGGTCACCGGTAGCCTCGACCTGTTCGCCGGGCTCACCGTGCTCGTCATCATCGGCGAGCTCTACGTCCCGCTCCGCGCGCTCGGCGCCGCCTACCATTCCGCGCGCGAGGGCGCCGAGGGCGCCGCGGAGGTCCTCGCCCTCCTCGACCCCGCGACCGGCTCCCGTGCGCGCATCACCGAACCGCTGGATGACGTCGCACCTACCGCCCCCTTCGAGATCGTGTTCTCCTCGCTCGCAGTCCCCTCCCGCGGTGGCGCGGCGCCCGCCGGGCTCACCGCCCGCGCAGGTGCCGGGTCGCTCACGGCGCTCGCGGGCCCCAACGGTTCGGGCAAGTCCACGGCGCTCCTCGCGGCGCTCGCCCTCGTCCGCGACGGGGTCTCCGGAACCGCCGAGGTACGCGACGCGGGTGGCCGCGTCGCGACCGGCGAGGCGCTGTACTCGCAGGTGGCGTGGCTACCGCAGGCTCCGGCGCCCGAGCGGACGTTGAACTCCGCGGCGCGCGCGTCCACGGGGCAGCAGCGCCTCGCCGATCTCGATTCCGAGCTCGCCCGCCGGCGCCCGATACTCCTGCTCGACGAGCCGACCGCACACCTCGACGACCACCACGCCCGCGAGGTCGTCCGCCTCCTGGAGGAGGCGGCCGCCGGCGGACGCACCGTCCTGGTCACCAGCCACGACGACCGCCTGCTCGACGCGGCGTCCGACGTCATCGAGGTGCCGTATGAGCACCGCTGAGCAGCGCACCGCGCCGGAAGCAACGCACGGAGGAATCCGGGCCGAGCTGCGCGACCTTTCGGAAATCACGGGAGTTCGGGCGCGCTCGCTTGTCGCGCCGGTGGCGGCGGCGTCGTTCACGCTCATCGCCTCGCTGACGCTCACCGTGGTTTCGGCGTGGCTCATCATGCGCGCGTGGCAGATGCCTCCGGTTCTCGAGCTCACCGTCGCGGTGACGGCGGTGCGTGCGCTCGGCATTTCCCGCGCGGTGCTGCGGTACCTCGATCGTCTCGTCGGCCACGACCTCGCGCTGCGGGCCGTCGCGCGCACGCGCGTGCGCATCTATTCCGGCCTCGCCGGGCTGCCTCCCGGGCGTCTGTCGCGGCTCGGGCGCGGCTCGCTCCTCTCGCGCGCAGGGGCTGACGTCGACGCGATCGGCGACGCCATCGTGCGCGTGGCCATCCCCGTCGGCGTCGCCGCCGTGACCTCCGCCGCGGCGGTCGCCTTCCTCGCTCTGCTCTCCCCCGCAGCCGCTGCCGTGCTCGCCTGCGGACTTCTCGTGTCCGGGGTGCTGGCGCCGTGGCTCACCGCCCGCTCCGTTGCGCGCGTCGACCGCGAGCGTGCCGCGGCGTCCGAGGAATGGTCCACCGAGCTCGACGCGATCCTCGCCGACCAGGGAACGATGCGGGTGCGCGGGGAGGTCGGCGCCGCCGTCGCCCGCGCGAAGGGCGCCGCCGGGGCACTCGCGCGGGCCGAGGGGCTCGGAGCGGCCGGTGCCGCAGGCGGTTCCGCGGCGTCCGTGGGCGGGCGAATCGCCTCGGCGATCCTCATCGCCGTACTCGCCGTGAGCGCCGCGGGCAGCCATTCGCCCGAGTGGCTCGGTGTGCTTCTACTGCTTCCGCTGGCCGCGTTCGAGGCCGTCGACGCGCTTCCCGCCGCGGCCACGGCGTGGGTGCGATCGCAGGGCGCCGTGCGCAGGGTCCGCGAGATCGGGAGGGCCGAGGAGACGGGCGACTCCGACGTCATACATGGTGGTTCCGCCGCGCAGCCGGTGCTCCCCGACCTCGTGATGGAAGACCTGGAATGGGGTTGGCCGTCCACCGGCTCGCTGGGGCGGCGCTCCGAGAGGATTGCCGGCGGGGAGCGGCGCACGATTGTCGCACCCAACGGCGCAGGGAAGACCACGCTGCTGCTCACTCTCGCGGGGCTGCTGCCGGCGATGGGCGGGCGGGTGCTCGTCGGCGGTCGCGAGGTGACGGGGCCGACGCCGGACATCGTGTTCTCCGCCTCCGACGCGCATGTCTTCTCCACCACCGTGCGGGACAATCTCGCGCTCGGCGCTCCCGAGGCGAGCGATGTGCAGATGACCGAGGTGCTGCGCGCGGTCGGGCTCGGCGATTGGGTCGGTGCTCTGGACGCGGGGCTGTCGACGGTGCTCACCGGCGGCGGGGCCGCGCTTTCCGGAGGGCAACGTCGCCGGCTCCTGCTCGCGAGAGCGCTGCTCACCGACGCGCCGATCCTGCTGCTCGACGAACCGACCGAGCACCTCGACGCCGACGGGCGCGCCGCGATCCTCGAGATTCTCGACGGACGGGACTTGCCCGGCGCGCGCCGATCCCGCACGGTGATACTCGTCCGCCACGATCCGGACGCCTGGGCGGGGATCGACGGCAGCCGAGCCGACGCTGTCGACGATCACGCGCAATCGTGAGGGAATCCTCAACAATGCAGGTAGATAGCGGTTTTTGAGGCCTCCCTCATTTTCGCTTCCCGCGCGGGGGCGGACTAGAGTCTCCCCTTGGTAAGGAGTTGCTCCGGCCACACGCGCCCATAGAGCCGCGGCGGGGAGCAGCCCACGTGAACAGACCAGGAGTGAGACTTCCGACATGGGTCATTACAAGAGCAACGTCCGCGACCTCGAGTTCAACCTCTTCGAGGTCCTCGGCATCAACGAGTCCCTGGACGCCGGCGAGTTCGGCGACCTGGACACCGACACCGCCAAGGCCATCCTTCACGAGATCGCCACTCTGGCCGAAGGGCCGATCGCCGAGTCGTTCGCCTCCGCCGACCGTAACCCGCCGGTCTTCGATCCGGAGACGCACACCGTGTCCATCCCCGAGGACTTCAAGAAGTCGCAGGCCGCCTACATGGACAGCGGTTTCTGGTCGATGGGCCTTCCCGAGGCACTCGGCGGCACCCCGGCACCCAGCGCACTTGGTTGGGCCCGGGGCGAGCTGATCCTCGGCGCCAACCCGGCCGTGTTCATGTACGCCGCCGGCCCGGCCTTCGCCGGCGTCGCGTACGAGAACTCCAGCGATGACGCACAGCGCCGCCGCGCCGAGCTCGCGGTCGAGCGCAACTGGGGCGCCACCATGGTGCTCACCGAGCCCGATGCCGGTTCCGACGTCGGCGCCGGCCGGACCAAGGCGATCAAGCAGGATGACGGCTCGTGGCACATCGAGGGCGTCAAGCGGTTCATCACCTCCGCCGACTCCGACGACATGTTCGAGAACGTCATCCACCTCGTGCTCGCGCGCCCCGAGGGTGCCGGACCGGGCACGAAGGGTCTGTCGCTGTTCTACGTGCCGAAGTTCCACTTCGACGAGCAGACAGGCGAGCTCGGCGAGCGCAACGGCGCGTTCGTCACCAACGTCGAGCACAAGATGGGCCTCAAGGTCTCGGCCACGTGTGAGCTGACCTTCGGCGGCCACGGCGTTCCGGCCAAGGGCTGGCTCATCGGCGATGACCTCAACCTCGGCATCCGCCAGATGTTCGACGTCATCGAGCACGCCCGCATGATGGTGGGCACGAAGGCGATCGCGACCCTGTCGACCGGTTACCTCAACGCGCTCGAGTACGCCAAGGAGCGCGTGCAGGGCGGCGACCTCACGCAGATGACGGACAAGACCGCCCCGCGCGTGACGATCACCCATCACCCGGACGTGCGCCGCGCGCTCATGCGCCAGAAGGCGTTCTCCGAGGGCCTGCGTTCGGTGTACATGTACACCGCCGCGCACCAGAACCCGGAAACCGCCGCGCGCGTGTCCGGCGCCGACGAGGGCCTCGCCTTCCGCGTCAACGACCTGCTGCTCCCGATCGTCAAGGGTGTCGGCTCCGAGCGCGCCTACGAGGTGCTCACCGAGTCGCTCCAGACCTTCGGCGGTTCGGGCTTCCTCCAGGACTACCCGCTCGAGCAGTACATCCGCGACGCCAAGATCGACTCGCTCTACGAGGGCACCACGGCGATCCAGGCGCAGGACTTCTTCTTCCGCAAGATCGCCCGAGACCAGGGAAAGGCGCTCGGCCACCTGTCGTCGAAGATGAAGGAATTCATCGATAACGACAAGTCCGGTGGCAAGCTCGACGCCGAGCGCAAGATCCTCGCCGAGTCGATCGAGGCATACGAGGCCATCATCGGCAAGGCCATCGAGTACGCGATGGGCGCCTCCGAGGAGCCCACCAACCTTTACAAGATCGGCCTCGTCTCCGTCCGCGTGCTCATGGCGTTCGGCGATCTCATGATGGCGTGGCGACTGCTCGTCGGCGCCGAGGTCGCGATTGCTGCGCTCGACAACGCCTCCGGCGACGACAAGTCGTTCTACACCGGCAAGATCGAGGCTGCGAAGTGGTTCACCCGTAACGAGCTT
Organism: Dietzia timorensis; assembly: GCF_020742175.1. Classification (GTDB taxonomy): domain Bacteria; phylum Actinomycetota; class Actinomycetes; order Mycobacteriales; family Mycobacteriaceae; genus Dietzia; species Dietzia timorensis_A. The sequence continues at coordinate 4,936 of NZ_DYXM01000243.1, read as the reverse complement.
CCGGCGATCCAGCAGGTCAAGAACCTCGTCGACGATGTCGATCTCGGCATCATGGAGATGGACGAAGCCGCGTTCTAAGTCCCCCGGCGGGCCCGCACCGCCGAATGGCCCCGCACACGGAATGCCCCGTGTGCGGGGCTTTTTCATGCGCAATTCGGGAGCGTGGGCACCGAGTCGCGCACGTCTGCGGGTTGAAGGATGGATTGACGCCGCCCTCGCCTTCTGCTGCGCCGCGTCGGGCTCGACGGTGGATGAACCGGCATGAAATGCGGTGCGGGCCCGCCCCGACCTCAAAGGTCGAAAGGCGGGCCCGCGATATGCCGTGGCCGCGTGTCGCCGCCTACGGAGCGGGACGGGTGATGCCGGGGATTTCCGGCAGCGGGAACGGCAGGCCCGGCACCTCCGGCGGTGCCGGGGCCGGCGAGTCTCCGCCGCCGCCGTCTCCGCCGGCGTCGCCGCCGTTATTGCCGCCGCCGTTGCCATCACCCCCGCGATCGGGCGCAGGCGCACAGACAATGGCATCCACCGGGTCGTACACGCTGCGGAAGGTGTCCCTAGAGACCTCTCGCGTGCCCTGTGTGACGATGCGCGTCGCCACCGCCGTGTACCCGTCGCGGCCGGCACTCGGGCGGCAGTCCTCACCGCTCTCGCGCCTGGTCTCGGGGCGCTCGACGTTGGTGCGCGGCTGCTCTTCGGTGCGCACCTCGTACTGCGAGGTGCCCCACAGGCGCACCGTGATGCGGTTGCCGGTGGAGAACGCCTCGATCACCACGCCGGTGTTCTGCTGGTTCTTGAAACTCGTCGCCTGGGCGGCCGAGACGTCACGCGCCACCGGGAACGCGGGGTCGTCGACGCCGCGAGAGGTCCGCTGGAGCTCGGTCAAACCCGCCTCGTATGCGGCGTTGAAGAACGCCGTTGCGACCCCGTCTGCACCGGTATTGCCGGAGTAAGTTCCTGCGAGCTCGGCGAGGTTCGCCGTCTGGCCAGAGCGGACCAGATGCCCGTTGATCGCCGCGATCATCTCGTTCGCAGCCGAACCGGCGCTCACATCGATGCTGAATTCGCCGACCCGTTCGCGGATGCCCGCGGCCTCTGCGTCCTCGGTGCTCAGCTCCGGCTCGGTGGTTTCGTAGGACACCGGAACGGTGCGCGGTCCGCGATCCTGGAGGCCTGCCTGCAGGCCGCCGAGCAGCGGGCCCCACTGGACCGTGCGGCCCATGACCGCCGGCTCGACCGTGACCGAGTTGCCCGAGAACACGAAGCTCGCGTCGCGCCCCTCGGTCTGGGTTTCCGAGAGCAGCGGGTCGAGAATCCCCTTGGCGGCCTCGGCGTTGTACTTCGGCTCGAGGCGATTGCCGTTACGTTCGAAGGTGAGGTACTCACCGATCCGGTCGCGCGGGAACTCGACCGGCACGGCGTTCGGCCCGCGCGGGTCGACCATATTCACGGTCGTCGTCGACGGCGAGCCCTTTTCATCGCCCTCCTCGCGCTCGTTGACGCGCAGCGGCACGTCCTTCGTTTCCGGCTCTCCGCCGTCAGGATTGACGCGTGAACCGACGAGCGTGACCGGTTCGGCCACTGCGGGTTCGGCGACCTTGTCGATGACCTCGCGGACCTGGTCCGCGTCGGTTTCCGTCGGCGTGTAGTCCACGGCGAGGTCGACGCCGTTCTCGTCGAGCCAGTGCGCGAGCACCGCATCGCGCGAGTCCTCGATGCGGACGCTCTGGCCATCGCGCGGGAGGATCGACTTGACCTCGGCGCGGTCGTACCAGATCGCGCCCTCGCGGGGATCGAGGTCCGCCTCGCGGGCGAGGGTCTCGAGGTAGCCGGTGAGCCGCTGGTCCGGGATGCGGCTCTCGATGCCGATTTCCTTGGAGCGGAAGAAGGAGATGAGGCGGGTAAACGGGTTGAGCGGCTGCTCACCGGCGCGGTCGAGCGTGCCGCGCCAGTCGACGCTGAGGCCGACCTGCTGCGGATCGAGCTCCGTCGAGACCACGCCGGCGCGGATCGCGATCGGGTCCGTCAGCCTCGGGCCGAGCTCGTCGACGAGCTTCGTCTCGGCGTCCGAGTAGTCCATCGAACCGACCTCGACGCCGGCCACCTCCGAACCGCGCGGCACCTTGCCCAGGCTCGTAACGAGGTCGACGCCGTAGAGGACGGCGAGAAACATGAAGACGCCGGCGGCGATGTAGGTCCATTTGGCACGCGAGAGCCACTTGTTTGCGCTGCGCTGATCGCCCGTGGCGGGGTTCTCCACGCCGTCGAGGGCCGCAGGCTCTGCTCGTTCGCCCGTGGGCGCATACGGGTTGGCGCCGTGCTGCGGGCCGGGGGCGTTGCGGGAACCGGCGGCGGCGCCACCGAGCGTGCCTGCGCCCGCTGCGCCTGCGGCTGCCGCGTAGACGCCGCCGCGCGAGGGTTCGCCCGCCGAGGACTGCGACCAGGCGTGCACCGGTTCGTTTCCCTGCCGAGAGGGCCCGGGGCGTCCCGCGGGCGCGGTAGCTCCGCCGTCATACGGTGAAGGTATTTGGGTGGTTTGAGCATCGCCGGACGCGGCTGCGGCGCCCAGCGCGGGCTTATGTGCGTTGGGGTCGTCCACGCCGAACTGCCCCGGCAAACCCCAAGCGGGCCTGAACTGCTCGGCCCGTGGTTCGCGGCCATCTGCCACGTTCCACACCTCCAACATCGATCACACGCCCCGCGCTGTGTTGCGCGACACGATCTGTGGCGGCTACCCGTCGCCGACTGCACGATTTGCGGACGCCCCGACCGGCAATTCTACCCAGCGAGGTGAACTAATCCTTAGACATCGCTGACGAACACACTATAAATATTCGCCACACTAGTAACAGCTTTAACAATCCTAACCAAATGTGCAGCACACGTCCGCGCGACTCGCCATTTCCGGAAAGTCGACCGCAAGCACAAGGGGCCCACCGCGAATGAACGCGGCGGGCCCCGAGAGCCATCGGGCGACCAGCGCCCTAGCTTGTGCTGCCTTGGCTTTGCGCTACTAGCGCTCGATGATGGCGGTCACGCCCTGACCACCGGCGGCGCAGATCGAGATGAGGGTCCGGCCGCCGCCGTTCTCCTCGAGCTGCTTCGCGGCGGAGGCGAGGATGCGTCCACCGGTCGCGGCGAACGGGTGGCCCGCGGCGAGCGAGGAGCCGTTGACATTGAGCTTCTCGCGGTCGATCGAGCCGAGCGGCTTGTCGAGACCGAGGCGGTCCTTGCAGTACTCCGCCGACTCCCACGCGGCGAGCGTGGCGAGGACCTGCGAGGCGAAGGCCTCGTGGATCTCGTAGTAGTCGAAGTCCTGGAGGGTGAGGCCGTTGCGCTCGAGAAGACGCGGGACCGCGTAGGTCGGGGACATGAGCAGGCCGTCCGGGGTGAGGCCGTCGTGGCCGTGGATGAAGTCCACGGCAGCGGTCTCGGAGTCCACGAGGTAGGCGCGGACCGGGAGGTTGTTCTCCTTGGCCCACTCCTCGCTGCCGAGCAGCACGGCGGAGGCGCCATCGGTGAGCGGGGTGGAGTTACCGGCCGTCATCGTGGCCTCGGTGCCGTGAGCCTCGGCGTCCTTCTTACCGAAGACCGGCTTGAGCTTGGAAAGCTTCTCGACGCTGGAGTCCGGACGCATGTTGTCGTCGCGGGCGACCCCGAGGAAGGGGGTGACGAGGTCGTCGAAGAAACCACGGTCGTAAGCGGCGGCGAGCTTCTGGTGGCTCGTGGCGGCCAGCTCGTCCTGATCCTCGCGGGAGACGCCCATCTCGCGGGCCGTGATGGCGGCGTGGTCGCCCATCGACAGGCCGGTGCGCGGCTCGGCATTGCGCGGCTGCTCCGGGATGAGGCCGGAGGCACGGATCTCGCCGAGCAGCTTGACCCGGTCGAGGGTGGTCTTGGCGGCCGAAACCTTGATGAGGATCTTACGCAGGTCGTCGCCCACGGCGAGCGGTGCGTCGGAGGTCGTGTCGGAACCGCCGGCGATGCCGCTCTCGATACGGCCGAGGGCGATCGCGTCAGCGATCTGGATAGCCGAGGCGAGGCCGGTGCCACAGGCCTGCTGAAGGTCGAACGCGGAGGTCGACGAATCGAGCACGGAACCGATGACGGATTCGCGAACGAGGTTGAAGTCTCGGGAGTGCTTGAGCACTGCACCGGCGACGACCATGCCGAGCTTCTTGTCCTGCAGGTTGTAGCGGGACGCAAGGCCGTTGATCGAGGCCGTCAGCATGTCCTGGTTCGAAGCATCGGCGTACTTGCCGTTCGAGCGTGCGAACGGGATGCGGTTGCCACCGATGATGGCGACCTTGCGAGGCGCAGTGTTGGCCATGTTCTTCTCAATCTCCAATATGGGTCGCGAGCAATGAATTCTCCGACACTCCCCGGCAGCGTTGCCGCCGCTCTGCGTAGCACCGAGGTCGGGCGTGGAGGTAGCAGAATTGAGTATCTGGGGGTTATTGTTACTCACGAGTAAGTTACTTGTCGACCTCGGGTCGTCTGAGGTCGGCAGGGCGCACATTCCAACCAAAGGACTGAATACTTCATGGCTCAGGGCAATAACGACCTGTACTCCCAGCTCGTCTCCTCGGCGCCCGGTGCATTTATCGCCGGCCGCGTCGGACTTCCGCAGCCGGAGCCGCTGCGCCGCTACGCCAAGGGCGAGCCGGCGCTCACCGGACCGGTCCTCATCGGTGGCGAGGGCCGCCTCGCCGAGCCGATCCGAGCGATGCTCGAGGGCGACTACGAGATCGCCGACGCCGGCTACGAGGGCAAGTTCGGCGGCCTCGTCTTCGACGCCACCGGCGCCCGCAAGCCCGAGGATCTTCGGGAGATGTTCGACTTCCTGCAGCCGGTGATCCGCAAGGTCGTGCCGTCGGGCCGCGTCGTCGTCCTCGGTACCACCCCCGACGAGACCGGTTCGGTCGAGGAGCGCATCTCC
>NZ_DYXM01000242.1 GCF_020742175.1 Dietzia timorensis | reverse complement strand
CGAACTCCGCGAAGGCCTGCGCGATTTCCTGCTGGGCGTTTCCCGCCGCGCCGTTCCAGCCGCCGCGCCCCGGACCGAAACCCGGCCCGCCGCCGCCCTGTGGTCCTCCGTGCGGGCCGCCGTGCGGGCCGCCGTGCCCCCGGCGTCCTCCATGGCCCTTGTGCCCGCCGGGCCCGCGGCGGAACTCGCCACCGGGGCGACCGCGGCCACCCCGCGCTCCGGGACCACCCGGACCTCCCGGAAAGCCCCCGGGGAATCCACCTCCGACAGATCCTTCACGTCCATCGTGATTCGGGTTCTCGAACCCTTGCGTCGACATATCCATGGTCGCCGCCTCCTTCGTTTTAACGATCGGTCGCGCTTGTCGCGTCCGTGATGCCAAAAACTATTGCAGGCATGTCTAGATATGTCAACGCTATATCGTTATCTCTGTTGATCAGAACCGCGAATGACGTCGGGGTCTGGATTATTTCCCCAGGTCCGACGTCATAAATGGGTTGTTTTTGCAAACGAGAACGAACGGAAGTCCGGGTTCGCTATTGCGATAAAGACACAAAAGACCCCATGCCCTCGCTGTTTTCGCGAGACATGGGGTCCGATGTGGAAGGGCGGCGGTGCGTGGCCGCCCGAGACGCTAGAAGCCGCGCTTTTCCTTCATCGCGAGGTAGCGCTCGATCGCCTTGTTCTTCTTGCGCTTCGACGTCGTGCTGTACACGACACCGCCGACGACGAGCGCGACGACGCCGCCGATCGCGGCGAGCACGACCGGGTTCTTGAGGATCTCGGTCGCCTGGGCCTTGCCCTGATCGGCGAGGTTTTTAGGGCTAACTCGATCGGTGAGTTCGTCCAGGGTCTCGGCGAGGTTGTCGCGAGCCTTGGCGATGTCGCCTTCAATGCTTTCGTAACTGCGTGCCACTGGTCCTCCGAATCGCACCCTGCGCACCTGTGACAAATTCCATGACCACGCTGCGCGGCGCCAGGTGTTCTCTTTTCGAAACAACGATAGCCCACGAATGCCCGCACTCGCCGACCAAGCGCGCCATTCCGGCGATCGTTAAGTAAAGTTGCTGTAAAACTTGAAGTCAACATCACCTTTCGCGCGGGCGAGGCACACCGCTCCCGCGGCGGCGCACCGACGACGCCGAGCGGAAGGCCCGAAGGAGAGATTCGAAGCTATGGACGGACAGCGCCTCGAAGTAGGAGACAAGGCCCCCGACTTCTGCCTCCCGGACGCCGATGGCAACGAGGTGTGCCTCAAGGACTTGGGCCGGGTCCTGATCTACGTCTACCCCGCGGCGATGACCCCCGGGTGCACCACCGAAACCTGCGACTTCAATGCCGCCTCCGACGATTTCGACACCGCGGGGATGAAGATCGTGGGACTCTCCCCCGACAGCCCCGAAAAGCTCGCGAAGTTCCGCGACAAGTACGACATCTCCTTCCCGCTGCTGTCGGACCCGTCGAAGGAGACACTGACCGCCTACGGCGCATTCGGCGAGAAGAAGAACTACGGCAAGGTCGTCCAGGGCGTGATCCGCTCGACTTTTGTCGTGGAGGCCGACGGCACGCTCTCTTTCGCCAGATACAACGTGCGCGCCAAGGGGCACGTGAACATGGTCGCCGGGCTTCTCGACGTGGACCTGACCGAACAACCCGGCGCATAGGTCTGCCGGAGAACGCGAGGTTTTGAGACAGTGAGCGATTCCCCTTCCTCGACGACGCCGTCGAACGACACGGAAGGCGCCCCGGAGATTCTCGTGCCACGCCGGCGCCCGATCCAGGAACGAAGCCGGCGCAAGTTCGAGGCACTGCTCACCTCCGCGCGCGAGGTCCTGATCGAAGAGGGCATCGACTCGTTCACCTGCGAGGAAGTGGCTGCCCGCGCCGGTGTCCCCATCGGCACGCTCTACCAATTCTTCGCCAATAAATACGTGCTCGTGTGCGAGCTCGACCGGCAGGACGCCCGGGGCGTCGTCGCCGAGCTCACGGACTTCTACAGCCAGATCCCGACCCCCGGCTGGCCGGAACTGCTCAACGAGTTCGTCGATCACCTCGCGGGGCTCTGGCAGTCCGACCCCTCGCGACGTGCCGTGTGGTTGGCGACGCAGGCCACCCCGGCGACCCGCGCCACGGCCGCGGTCAACGAGCGCGAGCTCGCGGCGATGGTGGCGGCCGCGCTGTCCCCTCTCACGCCGAAGGCTGATCAGGATCACCGCGCGTTCATGGCCGAGGTGCTCGTCCACGTCGCCTATTCCCTGCTCAACTTTTCCGTCCAGCGCCCGAGCGATTCCGACGAGATCCACGAGGACACCGTTCGTGAACTCAAGCGGATGCTCGCGGCCTACCTGTGGCTCGCGGAAAAGGAAGTCCGCGAGGGCGAAGACGGCGGTCAGTAGGCATCCGGTTAGTCCGGATTCCCCGAATTCGGGGCAAAATCGCGTGTGATTCACGCCACTTGAGTAAATGCCTGGTGAACTCACTTAAGGGTGGTCTAAGGTAAGCGCGCATGGTCCGTGAGGACTTCACGCCAGCCCGCGGATCCCTGTCGGCTGGCCACCACCATTCCGACCACCACAGGAGAGTCCTATGACTTCCGCTGCATCAGGCTCCGTGGCAACCGAGGACGGCAAGTTCGCGCGGGAGAAATTCTCCTCACGCAACGTGTTCGTCTTCGCCGCCATCGGTTCGGCAGTCGGCCTCGGCAACATCTGGCGCTTCCCGTATGTCGCCTTCGAAAACGGCGGTGGCGCGTTCCTCGTGCCGTATGTCGTCGCGTTGCTCACCGCCGGTATTCCGCTCCTCTTCTTCGACTACTCGATCGGCCACCGCTTCCGCGCATCGGCGCCGCTCGCCTTCCGCCGACTCAACCGCAAGCTCGAGCCCATCGGCTGGTTCCAGGTACTCGTCTCGGTCATCATCGCCGTCTACTACGCGGCAATCATCGGTTGGGCGGCGTGGTACGCCTACTTCTCGCTCGACCAGCGCTTCGGCAGCTCACTCGAGGAAACCACCTCGTTCTTCACCGGCGACTTCCTGCAGATGTCGGAGGAGTCCTTCAGCTTCGACTTCGTCGGCAACATCACGGTGATGATCGCCATCGTGTGGATCGGCACGATCATCGTGCTCGCGCTGGGCGTCCAGAAGGGCATCGGTCGCCTCAACCAGTTCTTCATCCCGCTGCTGATCATCCTTTTCGTCATTATGGTGATCTTTGCGCTCGTCCAGGACGGCGCGATGGACGGCCTCAATCAGTTCTTCACCCCGGACTGGAGCGTTCTCACCAACTACCAGGTGTGGATCGCGGCATATGGGCAGATCTTCTTCTCGCTCTCCGTCGGATTCGGCATCATGATCACGTATTCGTCGTATCTCAACCGCAAGACGAATCTCACCAGTTCCGGTCTGGTCGTCGCGTTCTCCAACTCGGCGTTCGAGGTTCTCGCGGGCATCGGCGTCTTCGCGGGCATCGGTTTCCTCGTCCACGCGGGCGGAATGGCCTGGGACGATGTCCAGGGCGGAGTCGGTCTCGCGTTCTTCACCTTCCCTGCGCTCATCGCCTCTATGCCGGCTGGTGAGGTCTTCGGTTTCCTCTTCTTCGCCTGCCTCGTGCTCGCCGGCTTCACGTCGATGATCTCCATCGTCGAGGTCGTCATCGCCGCCGTGCGCGACAAGCTCAACATCAACCGCGTCAACGGCACTCTGCTCGTCTGCGTGCCGCTGGCGATCATCTCGCTGCTCCTCATGCCGACGGCCAC
>NZ_DYXM01000241.1 GCF_020742175.1 Dietzia timorensis | reverse complement strand
GAGGAGATGTACCGTTCCAACCAGGCGACCGAACCTCAGGCCGCCTGATTCAGCAAGACCCTCCGACGGAGCCAGGGCGATTCAGGTTTCCCTGCCAGTTCTGGGGCCCGTTGGGCGACTGGTTCGGGTTTCCCTGCCAGTTCTGGGGTCCGTTGGGCGACTGGTGATTGGTCACGCGGCATTCCTATCTTGGTGGCCTTCAGCGGCGCTGATCGTATTGATTCACACCCTTAACGCGTTTTAAACGAACGTCGTTACGGGGCTACACACGGGGGTAACTGTTAACTTCCTGCCTTGGCGAAAGATCCAGCAGAATTTCCATGGCTCGAGCGAGAGCCCCCTTTGAGAGGCGAGACAATGTCAGCGATTCCTAGCCCTGCATAAGCGCCTAGCTTGCAGAATTCTGCCGCGCTCTATCGAAGCGATGGACAAATACAAAGCATCTGAGCCCGGGCAAGTTCGCTGTCATTGCGCGCAAGCGCTGAGAGGCTCGGGCGGGACATTCCGCCAATGCCTGAACTTTGTTCCGCTGGTCGTTAATAACCGGCCTCGCCGGCGCCGTAAATGTTCGAGTCTCCGGCGACTCCCTCGAGATCCGGGTTGTAGGTAGGTGCGTCGTCCGAGTAATCCGGTGTGACCGGATCAGCCGGAACGAACTCCCCTGCGGTGTCCTCCCCCGAATGCGTTGGGTAAGGGCCTCGCTGCGCGCGAAGCTGCTCCTGCTGCGGAAGCATTACGTTCGCGCACTGCTGAGTCCACCCCGACGAACCGTCGGTGAAAAAGGTGGTCCCTGTTTCCATGGTTCCCGGGTCGCCACAAGAAGCTACTTGCTTGTCCAGGCAGGAGGTGCCTTGGAACTGCGGCTGCCCCATTGAACCGACCAGACAGTCCCCGCCGGAGGGTTGCGAATCTGCAGCTGCCGGAGCAGAAGCCGCCTCCGCCGTCGTCTCCACCGTCGGAGTGGCCTTGGTCGTGCTCTTAGCGCTGCTAGGAGGAACCGTAGATGTCACCGTGACTGCCTCCGGTTCGTTTGCGGCGTTTCCGCATGCCGCTACGGACAAGGTGAGAAAGAGGGCCGCTACGGCCGCAAAAACCTTTTGCATTGTCGTTCTTTCGCGTAATTGGGTAACTGTGTCGACGACCACTAAGCGCAACTAAAGGCGTATTTATTACGGGGGTACAAAAAGGGGTAAACCCCTCCGTGCATTTCCCGCCAGCGCCGCAAGCGCTGCGTGCCTTTCGGACTCACTTTCGCCCGCTTACAGTCACCAACCACTCATTTCAGAGCGACCGAGTAGCGAGAATATCGCGCCTATTCACCTGCCTCGTCCTACGTATTCGCCCTTCGAGGCAATACACTCGGACTACCTCGAGGTCAGGAGACCGTTATGTCCACCCGCTATATCTCGAAAAAGTTCATCGCAATCGCCGCCGCGACCGCAGTAGGCACCGGATCGTTCATCGCAGCCGTACCTGCGGCGTCCGCCGATGTCAGGCCCGGAACGTACACCTCGACGACACTGTCTGCGGGAAGTGTTCTGCTCGCACGCGAAGGACACGTCGAAGGGGACGAGCTTGTGCTCATCGGTCGCTATAAGATTCACCCCACCGATACCGGCGGGTACGTCGACTTCTTTCCCGGACACCGCGTGTATATGAATGACGACGGACACGGCGGCTACGAAGGCGCCGCGTTCTTGGGTCCTCTCGAAATAGGCACGTTCACCCTTACTCCGCAGGGCTGAGCCAGAGCCGCCGACTCTCAAAGCCGGCGGCTCTCCACTGTTTTTCATCCTCCGCGGGACACCGCGCTCTTCGCGGCTTGCCCGCGCCAATTGAACTACACGGACAACTGGCGCGGTCCCCCATCGAGCCGAGAGTTTCCGATATCGACAACGCTTCCGGCGCGCATTCCCGCGGCGGACGCTCCGTGATCGAGACGGGCGCGAGATCGCCTACGCCCGGCGAGGATGTACCCGTTGTCGATGAGCCACTGGTCCCGGGCGACGTCCGCAGCGTCCCGGTCGGAGGTGAAGGCGAGTTCAGTAGAAGTGCGATCACCAGTAGCGCGCTCTCGTTCGCGTTCGGCGGCAACCGAATACTCGGTCTCTTCGAGACGCTTGGCGACCGACATCATGAATGCGTAAAGGAAAGACATGCGCTTGCGACGCGTTGAAGCGGAGTCGTATCCGCGCATCGCGAGCATGTGGGTCGTGCAGATCTGCACCAGGAGCGGCCAAAGGAATTCGAGTCGGTCAAGGTGCTTGCGACGACCGAATATGACCGCGTTTCGGTCGAACTTTCCGTACGTATACGAGCAGTGCAACGCCGCGGCAACGCGGCCGAACGCGGCGCCGTATTCATGCCCGTACGTCATGCGCATGTCCACGCGGAACATGCCGACCTCGCTACCGGTGTCCTCCTCACCAATATCTGCCTCGGCCAACCCTTCGCGGGCCATGAGCTCGAAGGCCTTGGCACGGAAGAGTTCCGCCTCTGCGGTGCCCACCGAGCGGTCGGCGCTCTGTGCGAGGAGTTTGCGAATCTTGTCTTTGGTGCTCGATTTCAAGGCCATGGTCGCTCCCGGATGCGTGTGTGATCGATTCACCCCAAGCGACGGAGGGACGGCATCTCTCGGATCCCTCTACATCTGCACATGGTCGTCTTGTAGACGAATTTCGGCTCCATTCACAGGGCGAGCAACTAGAGGTCGGCACAACTTGGCCACCCGCGTTTGCGCAGGTCGGCATCGTGCCTGGCTCCATTTCGCCGATCAACCTGAACCATCAGGGACTTGGCGGTTCGTCGGTGGCCTCCGTCGCCTACTTTCGCCGCCCCTTCGCGGGACCGCGCCGCACTGCTTTCGCAGAACGCGGCTTGGCTGTCGAGCTCCCTGCTCGGCGACCTACCGCTCCGCTTGCGCCCTTGCTCTTCTGACCGTCTTTCGACCTCGCGCCCGATCCACCACGCGGTGTGGGCTCCGGCCCGCGGCTCGTCCGCTCGGTACGGCCCTGGACGATCCCGACAAAACCGGCGATCTCGTCCTCGTCTCCCCTGCCTGGAAGCCAGGCAATGCCCATTCGGGTGCGCGCGGGCTCGTCAAGCGGAATGACAACGACGTCCCTGCGTGAGTACGCGCGAGCGAGCGGAAGTGGAAGGAGGCCGAGGCCCACGTTCGCCGCGACAAGCTCGATATGCATCTCTACTTCTGCAGAAGACGAAGTGAGGGCGTCAACTGGGTCAACCCAGCGCTCACCGTCGAGTTCGGTCAAGGACAGGGAAGAAAACAGGGACGCCTCGTGATCGCGGGGCACAAGAACGGCAAGGTCCTCGGTATAGAGCGGGATTCGCGCGAGCCCTTCCGGCGCCGATCGCGGCGCCTCGGCGGGCTCACGCACGAAGACGACGTCGAACTCGTCGGCGAGGAGTTCCGGCGTCTGTCCTAGCTGGGCACGTCCGACGTCAACAAGCGTGGTGTCCAGCTGCACAGCGGGAAAGCGGCCGGCCATGCGACGCAGCCACTTATCCGGAGACAGCCCCGGCGGGTAGCCGATGCGAAGGCTACCTGCCGGGGCTGCGGGAGCCGCTGAGGGCTCGGGTGCGCTCATGGGTCGATCGACGCCGCCGAAAGCTATCCGAGGAGCTTCCAGTCCTCGAGTCCGTCGTAGAGCGGCTTGGACTTGGCGAGCGCTATGACACGCGCGTTGAGCGCGGAGACGTCGGCCTTGTCGCCTGCGACGAGTGCCTCGGCGATGATGTCGGCGACCGCGCGGAAGTCGTCGTCGTCGAAGCCGCGGGTCGCGAGCGCCGGCGTGCCGATGCGCAGGCCGGAGGTGACCATCGGTGGGCGCGGGTCGAACGGGACGGCGTTGCGGTTGACGGTGATGCCCACCGAGTGCAGAAGATCCTCGGCCTGTTGGCCGTCGAGCGCGG
>NZ_DYXM01000240.1 GCF_020742175.1 Dietzia timorensis | reverse complement strand
ATAGCCGCAGGTGAACGTCCGAACGAGCGACGAAATCGGGCATGGAACAATAGGCACCTATGGCGACCGCGATGAAAATAAGAGAGGCGGACCTAAGCTCTCCCGAGCTACAGGACTTCCTCGCCGCGCATCTGGAGGAAATGACTCCGACCGTGCCCGCGTCGAGTCAACATGCGCTGGGACCCGGTGAGTTCTCCGCTCCGGGAGTACGCCTGTGGGAAGGACGCCTCGACGGGCTATTCGCGGGGACCGTGGCAGTCCGTCGCATCGGCGTAGGTCAGGTTGAACTGAAAACGATGCGCATCGAGCCCGCGCTCCGCGGGCGTGGACTCGCACGCGAACTGTTGGAATTCGTGCTCGAAAAAGCACGCGAAAGCCATGAGATGACTGTCTTTCTCGAAACAGGGGCCGCTGACCATTTCGCACCTGCCCGCGGGCTCTACGCGTCTGCCGGCTTCATCAAATGCGGACCCTACGGCACGTTCGACGACGACCCCCACAGCGTCTTCATGCGCCTCGACCTGGGTGCTGAGGTCAGCTCCTAGACCTGCGTGACGATCTGCGGGGCCACGTCCTTGGGCCGCGTGGGCTCGGACAGGGCTTCCGGGCGAAGATCGATGAGCCCGTCGAGCGCGGCGAGTACATCCGAACATGCCTGTTCGCGTACCTCGTCGACCGTGACCTCTCGCCCGAGTTCAGCGGACAAGGTGGTGACACCGGCGTCGGCGATCCCGCACGGGACGATAGAGTCGAAGCCCGCCATCGAGTTATTGCAGTTCAGCGAGAACCCGTGCATAGTCACCCCGCGCTGGATGCGAATGCCGAGAGCGGCGATCTTCCTATCCGGGCGGTCTCCGTCCGCGAGACACCACACGCCCGAACGGCCCTCTACGCGCGTAGTGGAGACACCGAAGCGTTCGCACGTGTGAATGATTCCCGCCTCCACCCGGTGGACGTAATCCATGACGTCGATGGGGTCGGCGAGCTTGATGATCGGGTAGCCCACGAGCTGGCCGGGCCCGTGCCAGGTGATCCTGCCGCCGCGGTCCACGTAGATGACCGGCGTATCCGAGTCCCCGGGGAGGTCCTCGGGCTGCGTTCGCTTGCCGGCGGTGAAGGTCGCCGGGTGCTCGAGCAGGAAGAGCGTATCGCCCGATTCGCCCGCCGCACGGTCCGTGGCTGTCGAGGCCTGCAGATCCCACGTCGGCTCGTAGTCGACGGTGCCTAGTTCGACGACCTTCACAGGTTCGGTCTGCGTGCGAATGCTGCGGGGTGCGGTGCTCATGCCCGTCACAATACTCTCGGCGGCGCGGTCGCCGGAATCGGTTGAGATGGTGCGAAATGGATGACGGCGAGCTTCCCGCAGGAAGCCCGCCGTCATTGATCGACCTGTGCGGCCGACGCGCGGTCGACTACAGTCCGAGATCGCCTTCGAAGGCGGCGGTCTGCAGGCGATCCTTGATCGTCGTCAGGAAGCGGCCGGCGTCCGCACCATCTACGAGGCGGTGGTCGTAGGTCATCGGGAGGTAACCCATCGAACGGATCGCGATCGATTCGCCGTCCTCATCGGTCTCGACGACCGGGCGACGCACGATGGCACCCGTACCGAGCATCGCAGCCTGCGGCGGAACGAGGATCGGCGTGTCGAACAGGGCGCCTTCGGAACCGATATTCGTGATCGTGAAGGTACCGCCCGACAGGTCGTCCGGACCGAGCTTGCGGTTGCGGGCCTTGCCCGCGATCTCGACGATCGCCTTGGCGAGGTCCGCGACCGACATGTCCTGGGCGTTCTTGATCACGGGGGAGAGCAGGCCCTGCTCGGTGTCCACGGCGATACCGAGGTGCACCTGCTCGTGGTAAGTGATCTCGTTCGAGTCCTCGTTGTACGACGCGTTGACGTTCGGGTGCGAGATCAGCGCCTCGACCGCAGCCTTCGCGTAGAACGGCAGGAACGTCAGCTTCGTGTCGTGCTTGGCCTGGAAGTCGGCCTTCACACGGTCCCGCAGCTGCGCCACACGGGTCATGTCGACCTCGAAGGTCTGCGTGAGCTGCGCCGTCGACTGCAGCGCCTCGCGGGTGCGCAGTGCCGTGATCTTTCGGATACGGTTGGCTTCCTTGGTGGTGCCGCGAAGCTCGGCGAGCTCGGGGCGCACGCCCTTGGTTGAAGGACCGCCTTCCTTGGCGGCGGACTTGCCCGAGCCGGAAGCCGAACCGCCCTCGGCGGCAGCGAGCACGTCCTGCTTGCGGATTCGACCACCGACGCCGGTGCCCTCGACCTGCTTGAGATCAACACCCTTCTCCTCGGCGATCTTGCGCACGAGGGGCGTCACGTACGGCGAGCTGCCGGTGGCCGCGGCCTCGGCGGGTGCCGCCGGGCGGGCCGGCTCGGACTCCGCGGCCTTCGGCTTCTCCTCGGCCTTGGACTCGTCCTTCGCCGGAGCCTTGGGCTCTTCCTTGGGCTCGGGCTTCTTCTCTTCCTTGGGCTCGTCCTTCGGGGCCTCGGCCTTCTCGGCCTTGTCCTTCTTCTTGTCCTTCTTCGGCTTCGAGCCGCCCGCGCTGCCCGAACCGATCACTGCGAGCTTCCCGCCGACATCGACGGTGTCGTCCTCATCGGCGAGAATCTCCAGCAACGTGCCGGCCACGGGAGACGGGATTTCGGTGTCGACCTTGTCCGTCGACACCTCGAGGAGCGGCTCGTCGACCTCGACAGTGTCGCCGACGGACTTGAGCCAGGTCGTCACCGTGCCCTCGGTCACGGACTCGCCGAGCTCCGGCATGAGGACGTCTTCGCCCTCTGCGGAGCCGCTCTCGTCGGCGCCCGCCTCGTCGTCATCGTCGTCATCGTCATCGGCCGCGTCGTCGTCCGACTCGTCGTCAGCGGGCTCGTCGTCCTCAGCCGCGGTGTCGGCCTCGTCCTCGGCTTCGGCTTCGTCGCCGTCGTCCTCCGCGCCACCGGCGCTGCCATCGTCGATCTGCGCGAGCTCGCCACCGATCTCGACGGTGTCGTCTTCCTGCGCGACGATCTTGCTAAGCGTTCCGGCCGCGGGCGACGGGATTTCGGTGTCAACCTTGTCGGTCGAGACCTCGAGCAACGGCTCGTCGACCTCTACCGTGTCTCCCTCTTGCTTGAGCCAGCGGGTGATAGTGCCCTCGGTGACCGATTCACCCAGTGCCGGCATCTCAACGGAGAAGGCCATATGTTGACTCCTCGAAATCTCTCGCTCCCGGTGGCTGTGGCCCCGAGGCTATTGGCGTTCGTCTTAACGTACTTTCGGCAGGTACAAGCGCGGTGGCGACTCGTCGCGGCCTGGTTCTACGACTGCGGGAGTAACCGCAATCAACCCTACGGGCAATGCACCCGACGCGGGCGTGTTCGACCTTACGCGCGTTGTATCCCTACCGCTCATTGTGCCTTGCGAATTCGCATCGCGCCGCCGATCCCCGCCACGAAATCACCAGCGCACCCACCCGCATGCGGCGACCGCGCACGGCGAGGGAACAATTGCCCTAGCGGAGCACGTTAAATCCGGTACCTACGATCTGGGGCACACCGGACCGTCACGAACCCAAGAATCTCAAGGGGATGCGCATGGCGCTTTTCGGCCGCAATAGGCAAAGCTCGAAATATGACGGCGGACGTCCCATTTCGCCCGAGGACCTCGAGCACTTCCGCACGTGGTGTGCGACCCGTGCAGGCATCGACGGATACGTGGAACCGGCGACCGTCGTCAACCCGGTGTCCTTACTGCTCGTCGATATTCTCGGCGAGTACACCCGCCGCCCCATCGGCAGCTGGGACGTCGCCGACAAACTCGGCCGCGAACTCGGCTTCGCCGTGTATGCGGCCGACGAGACGGGCTACCCGCGCCGCATGCGTGAGCGCGACGAGGCGATGCGCCTCAAACAGAAGCGGGAACGCCGCGAGCGCATGCGCGAGGAGATGCGGCGGCTGGAGCAAGAGCGCAACGAGCGGTAAACAAACACGGAGGCAGGCCGACCACAGCGCTCCTGAGCACCGTGGCTGGCCGGCCCCGTACCGACGCCCGCGAGGGCGAGGTGATCAGCCCTTCGCGGCGACGTCCTCGAGCACAGCGAGCATCGTGCGCAGCGGAACGCCGGTCGCGCCGGCGGGGTAGTAGCCCCACGCACCTCCGGTGTTGAACGCCGGCCCGGCCACGTCGATATGCGCCCACGGCAGACCCTCGCTGACGAACTCGCGCAGGAACAGCCCGGCGACAAGCATTCCGCCCCAGCGCGAAGACGCGCTGTTGACCATGTCCGCGACCTTCGAGTCGAGGCCTTCGCGAAGCTCCTCGGGAAGCGGCATCTCCCACGCGTTCTCGCCGACCTCCTTCGACAGCGCCGCCACGCGGCCGCGGAACTCCTCGGTGCCCATCACGCCGGGGGTGCGCATGCCGAGCGCCACCATCTGTGCGCCGGTGAGCGTCGCGGTGTCGATGAGGTAGTCGGGTGTGTCCTCGCAGGCACGCACGATCGCGTCGGCCAGGATCAACCGTCCCTCGGCGTCGGTGTTGGTGATCTCCACGGTCTTTCCGCCGTACATCGTGAGCACGTCGCCGGGGCGGTAGGAGTTGCCGCCAGGCATGTTCTCGGCCATCGGCACAGTGGCAGTGACGTTGACCGCGACGCCCAGCCGCGCTGCGGCGAGGACCGTGCCGATGACCGCGGCGGCGCCGCCCATGTCCATCGTCATCTGCTCCATGCCGGCGGCGGGTTTGAGCGAAATGCCGCCGGTATCGAACGTGATGCCCTTGCCGACGAGAGCGACCGTCGGTCCGTCGGATTTAGGTGCGTAGGTCAGCCGAAGCAACCGCGGCGGTCGGCTGGAGCCCTGGCCGACGCCATTGATGCCGCCGAACTCACCATCGCGCAGGGCCTGGTCGTCGAGCACCTCCGCCGTCACACCTACGGCTTCTGCCAGTTCCGCGGCGCGGGCGGCGAAGGTTTCCGGGTAGAGCAGGTTCGGGGGAGTGTTGATGAAGTTGCGCGTCGCCGCGACGGACTCTGCGACCGCGGTGGCCCGCTCGATGTCTTCGGCGGCCGCACCGAGGATGGCGAAGGTGTCCCGGTTGTTGTCGTTGGCGCTGTCGCTCTCCTCGCCGCTGCCGGTGACCTTGAGCGCGCCGAAACCGCCGAGTCCGGCACCGAGCGCGACTTCGGCGGCCTCCGGGATTCGCTCCTTGCCGTCTCCGGCAGGGGCGAGGACGAACACGACGTTGCCGTGGCCGCGGGCGGCTCGGGCTGCACTGCCCGCGGCCTGACGCAGGTCCTCATTTGTGACGGCGGAGACCGCGTCCCCGAGGCCTGCCGCGAACACGACCGGCGGCACACCCTCGGCGCGAATCGATAGCGCGGTGACCTTGCCGACCTTCGCCGAAGCCTTGAGCGCCCTCGCAGCCGCCGCTAGCTCCTCCAACGCAGCCGAGGGCAGCACCGAGGAGACGACCTCGACCTCGTCGCCGTCACCGTCGACGAGGCCTACGACGAGTGCGTCGGCCGCCGGGTCGATCTCCTTCGCCGAGGCGAGAGTGGGAACGTCGGACGAGGCCGCGAGAATGGATTTGGCGCTGGGCATAAAGACCTCCGAGTCGGTTCGGTAATATCGCTGGTTCACGCGGGGCACGCCTCGCGCTACTCGCTCCTGAGTCTATCGACGCCGGTGGACTACCGTTGGGGGCAGCGACGTCGCGCGTGCCAGCGCGACACGAACGGCGAACGACACAGGGAAGAGGACGCGGACATGGCAGGAGATTCTTCGGCAGGCGAGCTCAAACTCGGCCCGGTGCACGCAGAGCACGAGCGCGCGGGGGCGACCTTCGCGCCTTTCGGCGGCTGGTCGATGCCGGTGTCCTACGCCGGCACCGTGTCCGAGCACAATGCGACCCGCAATGCGGTCGGCCTGTTCGATGTCTCCCACCTCGGCAAGGCGCTCATCTCCGGACCCGGCGCCGCGACCTTCGTCAACACCTGCCTCGCCAACGACCTCGACAAGATCGGTGCCGGCCAGGCGCAGTACACCTTCTGCCTCGACGAGTCCGGCGGGGTCGTCGACGACCTCATCCAGTACCGGGTCTCCGACGAGGAGATCTTCCTCATCCCGAACGCCGCCAACACAGCAGAGGTCGTGAGCCGGCTGCAAGCCGCTGCTGCAGACCGCGCGCCGGAGCTGACGATCACCGACGAGCACCGCTCCCGCGCCGTATTCGCGGTGCAGGGGCCGAAGTCGGCAGAGGTGCTCCAGGCGCTCGGCCTCCCGACCGATCTCGACTACATGCAGTTCCTCGACTCTGAGTACGAAGGCAGCTCCGTTCGCGTGTGCCGCACCGGATACACCGGGGAGCAGGGGTTCGAGCTGCTCCCACTCTGGGACGAGGCCGCGACGCTGTGGCGCGCGCTGGAGGAGAAGGTCCTCGAGCGCGAGGGCGCGCTGGCCGGGCTCGGCGCGCGCGATTCGCTGCGCCTCGAGGCCGGGTACCCGCTGCACGGGCACGAGCTCACCATGGACATCAACCCGGTGCAGGCCCGCGGATCCTGGGCGATCGGTTTCGACAAGCCGCAGTTCTGGGGCCGCGACGCCGTACGCGCCGAGAAGGAGAATGGCCCGAGCCGCCGTTTGTACGCGCTCAAGGTCACCGGGCGCGGCGTGCTCCGCGCCGAGCAGGACATCTACTCGGAAGGGACCAAGATCGGGGTCACCTCGTCCGGCACATACTCCCCGACCCTGGGCACGGGTATCGCGCTCGGCTTCGTGGACGTGGCCTCCGGCGTCAAGAAGAACGAAACCGTGACGGTAGACGTACGCGGCCGCCAGGTCGAATGCGAGCTGCTCCTGCCCGGCCTGGTGGCGAACCACACGCGGTAATCGGCGCGACCGCCGCTCGGCAACGCGCGAAATTCTTCGGACCGAACGCAACCCGCGCCACGCGGGGGCCGGTTTAGACTAGGGGCAACGCACCACCCGGCCCGTGCGCTCGGTCCATTCTTCTCATACTTGTAGGTGTCTTTTTATGAATATCAGTGCTGCCTCTTTCGAGGTCACGCGAAATCCCTCGCCGGCGAGCGACGAGCGCCGCGCCGAAATCCTGTCCAACCCGGGATTTGGCCAATTCTTCTCCGACCACATGGTCTCCATCGAATTCTCCGACGGCGAGTGGAAGAACCCGAAGGTCGAGCCGTACGCCCCACTGACGATCGATCCGGCCGCCATGGTGTTTCACTACGGTCAGGCGATTTTCGAGGGGCTGAAGATCTACCGTTGGTCCGACGGCACGCTGCGCGCTTTCCGGCCCGAGCAGAACGCGGGGCGGATGAATCGCTCCGCCGACCGCATGGCCATGCCCCAGCTCGACGAGGAAGTCTTCCTCGAATCGCTTCGGCAGCTGCTCGCGGTCGACGGGCAGTGGACGCCCGAGGCGGGCGCGGAGGATTCCCTCTATATCCGTCCGTTCATGATTTCCACGGAAGTCGGGCTGGGGGTCAGGCCTGCGGATCGCTACCTGTTCCTTATGATCGCGTCGCCCGCGGGCGCGTACTTCTCCGGCGGAATCTCGCCGGTCACGGTGTGGCTCACCCGCGAGTACGTCCGGGCCGCCCCGGGCGGTACGGGCGCGGCCAAGTTCGCCGGTAACTACGCCGCCTCGCTCAAGGCCCAGGCAGAGGCGATCGAGAACGACTGTGACCAGGTCGTCTGGCTCGACGCCGCCGAGCACAAGTACATCGAGGAAATGGGTGGGATGAACCTGTTCTTCGTGTACGGCAAGGGGGATGACGCCGAACTCGTCACTCCGGAACTATCCGGTTCTCTGCTCCCGGGAGTGACCCGTGCGAGCCTCATCCAGCTCGCAGAGCAGTCGGGGATGAAGGTCTCGGAGCGGCGCATCGCGATCGATGACGTCGAGGCAGGCATCGCCTCCGGCGAGCTGACCGAGGCGTTCGCCTGTGGCACCGCGGCCGTGATCACCCCGGTCGGTCACTTCAAGGGATCGGGCGAGGACTTTGTCGTTGCCGATGGCGGCTCCGGACCGGTCACCCTCGCTTTGCGCGATCAACTCACCGGCATTCAGCGCGGCAGCGTCGCCGACGAGCACGGCTGGATGGTCCAGCTCAGCTGAGTCTGAGCGGAAGGGGGAGCCCCCACGTCGGTGTATTGGACGATTTGCCGGAGTGGGGGATTCACCGGTCGAGCGTGCGGGCAAGCTCGGACCACGAAGATCGGTAATCCGGGTGTCCGTCCCAGGCCGAGGCGATGACGGCGCGGATCGAGTCGCTCGAGCGGTTCGCCGAGCTTGCGGGGTCCACTCCGAAGAGGTACTCGCCGAGCTTGAGCGCGGGGGCGGAGCCGGTCGCCCAGTCCAGCCAGTCGTCTGTCTCTCCATCCTCGCGCAGCCTGCCGCTGAGAACGAATAGTCGCTCATAAGAGCGTTGAATGTTCGGCGGCAGGCTCCGCTCGTCCAATCGGCGGGACACGAAAGCTTCGAGGTCGTTCATGCGGAGACGTCTTCTTTCTCGTGGTTCGACTTTCCGCTACCGGCGAACGCGGGCCCGGCGAGAAACCAGATGACCGCGACGACACCCATGAGCAGCACCGTGCTCCAGAACGGGTCTTCGCTGGCCTCCGCGAACGACGACGGGATACTCCAACCTTCGAAGACGAGCATGGCGAGGATGCATCCGGTCGTGATGACGAAGCCGGCCAACAGCCGAAACCACTCGGCCCACAGCGCTCGGACCTCGTCGCGCGATCCCTTGGCGGGTTTCGTTGGTTTTGGCCCGCTGTCGAACCGGTAGCGGAACCAGCTGTCCATTCTGCGAACGATCGGCTTGCCGAAAGCGACGGTTATGCCCAGATATAGAGCCGCGAAAGCGTGTGCCCGTGTCGGTTCACCGCCGAGCATGAGATCTGCGGTCACGAGCAGTACGAGCACCAGGTCGACGAGGGGTACGAGAGCGAGAACGATTGTGCTCGGACGCGCTGCCCGGGCGATGTAGCGCAGCGAGAAACCGCCGAGTACGAATACCCAGAAGGCGATTTCCGCGCCGATGATGGCTGCGATCATGAGCTGGCTCCGTCCAGAGAGTCGAGAAAGGTTCGGAGGTTCTCTTCGGGTTCGCCGGGAGCAAACGCGCCTGGGTCGACGAGCATCTCCAGCGCATACCCGTCGAGCATGGCGCACAACTGATTCCGCGCGGTGCCGATATCGAGGCCGGGGTCGGCAGCTCCCAGCTCTACCAGGTCGGAAATGATCGCCCCGGCGAACTCGCGGATCTCGCCGAGTATCCGGCGTGCGACCGGCACCAGCGCCGGCTGGACGAGAGCCTTGATGGTGAACTGCATGTTCGCCGCGTAGAGCAGACGCGTCTCCTCGTCGTGGGGGAGAAGAATGCCGAGCGACTCGGCGGCCACCTCTCGGGCTCGCGCTCCCCGCAGCGGTTCCCCTTCCGGTCGCGCCGCCTCAAACGTCGCACGGATGCGGGACCCGATGTCGCGCGAGAGTTCCTCCATGGCGAAAATATGAAGCTCGTTCTGGGAGCCGAAGAAGTGTCGCACCGAGCCCGCGGAGAGCCCCGCCTCGGCTGCGACGGCTCGCACCGAGGCGGCGTCGAAGCCGTCGCGACGGATCACGGTCCACACGGCTTCCGCGAGCGCGCGCCGTCGCTGCTTCTCGTCGATCTTGTTCACCATGCATTCAAACTAACACGGCTGTACTAATTTGAAAATGGCTCGAAATGGATCGGTTGGAACGTTGATTCGCGAGCGCTAACCCGCGATGACGGCGAATCCGCTCGCCATGAGCGCCGCCCCCAGCGCGATCGCCGTCCCGAGCACGTCGCCGGAGATGCCGCCGAGCCGGCGCACCACGTGCCTACCGAGCACCTCCGCGAACAACCACGCCACCCCGCAGATGACGACGCACATGCCGATCGCCACCGCCACCATGGGCGCCCCGGGTTCGACAAAAATAGAGCGGTCGGAAGCGGAGGAGATGTTCACGCCCGCGAGGGCTGCGGCGGCGAGGGTGATGAGCGCCTGCGCCGTCATACTTTCGCGTCCTTGTGTGGACGCCACCAGCGGGCCGAAGCCGCCCTGCTCGGCGGCAGGGATCGAGTGGCGGCACAGGAGGACCGGCAGGCACCGCGACACGATGCCCACGGCCGCGATCGCGGCAAAGGCCCCCGCCTCGATGAGTTGGGCGTACGCGGCGACCTCGACCAGCGAGACCAGCGCAAGCGCGCCGGCACCCAAAGGCCCGACCGTTCCCTCGCGCATGATCTGGCGGGCCTCGGCGGCGGGTTTATAGGAGGCGAGGGCGTCGACGGTGTCGGCGAGGCCGTCGAGGTGCATCCCCCGTGTGAGGATCGCGAGCCCGGCGACGACGAGCGCCGCCGAGAGTATGGGGGCTGCGCCGGCGAGGTCGAGGACGTACGCGAGCACGGCGGCGAGCACGCCGACGACCGCTCCCGCGGTGGGGAGGCAGGCGATGGCGCGACCCGCCGCTTCGCGGGTGACCGTGCCGCGGACGCGTAGCGGGAGGATCGTCATCCACGAGATGATCATCGCGGCCGCGCGCAAGGTGGTCACAGTGCTAGTCGGTGGCGGTTTGGGACTTGCCGGAGACGCCCGCGGTATCGAAGGTGGCCATTTCCCGGATGACCGCGACAGCGCCCTGGAGGATGGGAAGCGCCGTGACGGCGCCGGAACCCTCGCCCAGGCGGAGGTTGCCCTCGACGATCGGCTCGAGGCCGAGGTAGGTGAGCCCCGCGGTGTGTGCGGGTTCCGGAGAACGATGGCCGGCCTGCCACCAACCGCGGGCCCCCGGGGCCAACAGGTCGGCGACGAGAGCCGCAGAGGTGACCACGACGCCGTCGAGGATGCACGGAGTCTTGCGCAGCGCGGCCTGGGCAAGGAAACCGGCCATCGCTGCGAGGTCGGCGCCGCCGACGCGCTGCAACAGTTCCACCGGCTTGCGCGAGACGTTGCGGCTGCGGAACATCCCATCGCGTACCGCCGCGGCCTTGCGCATCCACCCGGCGTCGTCGATCCCGGTGCCGCGTCCGACGATCGTCACCGGCTCGAGGCCGGTGATCGTTCCGATGAGCACCGTCGCCGGCGTCGTGTTGCCGATACCGAGATCGCCCGCGATAAGCAGGTCGGCGCCCGCATCGATCTCCTCGTCGGCGATACGGCGCCCGGCGGCGATAGCGGCGAGCGTCTCTTCCTCGGTGAGCGCGTCCTCGCGGTCGAGCGAGCCGCTGGAGCGGCGGATCTTGTGGCGGCGGGTGTATTCGGGGGTCGATCCGGCGACGGCCATGTCGGCGACCTTTACCGCTGCGCCGTATTGGCGTGCGAGAACCGAAACCCCGGCGCCGCCGGAGAGTATATTTTCGACCATCTGCGTGGTGACCTCGGGCGGGAAGGCCGACACCCCGTGGGCGGCAACACCGTGATCGCCGGCGAAGACGACGATGGATGTGTTCGCCAGCGGAGGTGGCGGAACCTCGCCGCGGCACGCCGAGTACCAGATGGCGAGGTCTTCGAGCCGGCCGAGCGAACCGGCGGGCTTCGTGAGCATTGCCTGGTAGTCGAGAGCCTGACCCGAGATGTTCCGATCGGGCTGGGCGACCTTGCCGAACTTGCCCGGAGCTTCGTATAGCGCAGCATCCCGGAGCCCGGGGAAGTCCTCGTCCGAGTACTGCGAGTCGGGGGAGAAGTGCGCGGTGGCGCCCTCACCTTGCTGCGACGAGTATGCGGCAGCTGCCACACCCGCGGTTGCCGCGACGCCGGCCGAGGAGCCGGCGAGGGGGCCGGCGGACAGGTCCGGTCTGGGCGGGCGCTGCTGCGCAGGATCCTGGTCGGTGGCGGCCGTCCGGGCGTCGGAAGAACCGAACCGGGCGACCGCGTCGTCGCGCCGAGCGGCGTTGGGGGTCGCCTGGGCACTCCCGTCGAGCGAAATCGCGTGGCCGGCGATGACGAATTCCGCGTAGTCGCATTCCTCGGCAAGTCGAGAATTCAGGGCGCCGAGGATATCGGCGAACTGGCGGCCCGATGTCGTCGGGGCGATCACGCCGAGACCGACTTCGGCGGACACGAGAACCGCGGTACCGCGGAAATCCGACAGTGCCGCGAAGAGGTCGTCGGTCTCTGTATCTGCTGCGTGCCGATCGCCGGTCCACCCGAGGTTTGCGTCCAGCGTCGCGGTGAGCCACGCCGCGAGATCATCGATCAGCACGAAGGCATCCGGGTTCTCGCGAAGGACGGAGGCGATATCGCGCGTTTCGATCGTGCGCCATGATGCCGGACGCCGTGCTTGATGAGCGGACACACGCTCGGCGAAATCGTTATCGTCGCCGGAGGTCAGGCCAGGCGCCACATAGAGCACCTCGGACGGCCCTGCGGCGGCTGCGATCAGGCTTTCCGCGCGCGCAGATTTGCCCGAACGATTGCCACCGATGATGAGCGAACGCAATTGTGCCCCTCCTTTGGCGATGTACGTAAGAGCTTCCAGCCTAGAGCGGCAGTAGCGTCGGCACGATCATGGCGCGCAGCAATCGCATCGTTTGCGCCGCGATTGCCGGTGGTACATGTCTGGCGAGCGTCCGGAAGCTATGTTCCCGGGATCGCATCTCCCGGCTTGACCCGTGGGCGAGGGGTGCGAAGGCTCTTCGGCTGCATGGCC
>NZ_DYXM01000239.1 GCF_020742175.1 Dietzia timorensis | reverse complement strand
ATCCGTAGAAGAAATGGGCGGGAGAAGGTGACCTACGACCATCCTGCGCTGGAGAAATCCCTCGGACGCACGCTCGGCATCCCGCTATTCCAGGAACAGCTCATGCAGATCGCGACCGATCTCGCCGGATTCACCGGGGCCGAGGCCGACCAGCTGCGCCGCGCGATGGGCTCGAAACGCTCGCCGGAGAAAATGGAACGCCTGCGTCGCCGCTTCTTCGACGGGATGCGCGAACTCCACGGCATCGGCGACGGCGCGGCCGGAACACCCGAATCGATCGAGGTGGGGCAGAAGGTGTGGGAGAAGATCGTCGCGTTCGCCGCCTATGGTTTCCCCGAATCGCACTCCCAGTCCTTCGCCTCGATTGTGTACTACTCGGCGTGGTTCAAGCGCTACCATCCGGCGATCTTCTGCGCTGCGCTGCTTCGCGCCCAGCCGATGGGCTTCTACTCCCCGCAATCGCTCGTCGCCGACGCCCGTCGGCACGGGGTCACGGTGCACCGTCCCTGTGTCAATCGCTCTCAGGCACTGGCCGACTGCGAGGCCGGGGGCACCGAGGTCCGCCTCGGCCTCGCGTCCGTACGGGGGCTTGGCAAGGACGCCGCCGAGCGCATCGCAGACGCCCGCGACCGGCACGGCCCGTTCCGCGACGCCGCCGACCTGTCCGCCCGAGCGGACCTGTCGGTCAAGCACATGGAATCCCTGGCCACCGCGGGCGCGCTCGACGCGCTCGTCGCCGTCGCCGATGCGCGCTCCAGCCGCCGCGCCGCGCTGTGGTCGGCGGCGACCGCGGCGCGCCACAAAGAGGGCATGCTGCCTGGGCTCAGCCAGGTCGAGGCGCCGTCGCTGCCGGGGATGAGTCTCGTGGAACTGGCCACCGCGGATCTCGCGATCACCGGAATCACCCCGGACTGCTATCCCACGGAGTTCGCGCGCACCTTTCTGGATGACGCCGGAGTGCTGAAGGTTTCCGGGCTCGATGCGGTGCCCGACGGCACCAGGATCCGCGTTGCCGGGGCGATCACCCACCGCCAGCGGCCGGCTTCGGCCGATGGCGTCACGTTCCTGTCACTCGAGGACGAAACGGGGATGGCGAATGTCGTGTGTTCGCGCGGACTGTGGTCCAGATACCGGCCGATCGTGTCCTCCGCGCCGTCGGTCGTGGTCCGCGGCATCGTCGAGAATGCCTCCGGCGCCGTCAACGTGGTGGCCGACAAGATCGAACGGCTGCACCTCGGCATGGCCATCGGGAGGAGCCGCGATTTCCGGTGAGGCTACGTGCCGCCGCGGAAGCCCTGCTGGCGCCACGCCTCGTACACCGCAACGGCCGCCGCGTTCGACAGGTTCATCGAGCGGCGCCCCGGGAGCATCGGGATGCGCAGCTGCGCGGTGATGCGCGAGTCGGCGAGCACCGCCTCGTCGAGGCCCGTGGGTTCGGGACCGAACAGCAGCACGTCCGAGGGGCCGTAGGCGATGTCGGTGTGGTGGGTGGAGGCGTGCGCGGTGAACGCGAACACGCGGGCCGGGAGGAGATGGGCGAACGCGGCCTCGATGTCGTCGTGGACGACGACGTGGGCGAGGTCGTGGTAATCGAGGCCCGCGCGGCGCAGGTGCGGCTCGGACAGATCGAAGCCGAGCGGGCCGGCGAGATGCAGCTCGCATCCGGACCCGGCCGCCATACGGATGGCATTGCCCGTGTTCGGCGGGATCCGCGGCGAATGGAACAGCACGCGCGCCGGCCCGGCCGGTGAACCTTCAGTCGAAATCGGAGAAGGCACTGCGGCTACCCCGCGGCCTGGGAATCGCGGCGTCCGACGTCATCGGAATTCCGGGCGGTGGGGTCCGTGGACGCGGCCGCGCAGTCGTCGCACAGGAGCACGAGGATGCGCTCGCCGTCGCGGTCGCGGTTGACGAACTCGTTGGTCGGGGCGCCGCAATCCTCACACTCGCCGAGCTGACGGTAGTCCGGATCGTCCTTCGGTCCGAACTCCATGTGCATGCGCCGATCGAAGACGTACATCGAGCCCTCCCACAGGCCGCGGTTGGCGTACTTCTCGCCGTAGCGGGCGATGCCGCCGTCGATCTGATACACCTCGGAAAAGCCGCGGGAGGTCATGAGCGAGGACAGCACCTCGCAGCGGATGCCGCCGGTGCAATAGGTGACGATCGGCTTGTCCTTGAGCTCGTCATACTTGCCCGACTCGAGCTCGGAGATGAAGTCGTGGGTGGTCGTGACGTCGGGCACGATCGCGTTCTTGAACTTCCCGATTTTGGCCTCGTAGGCGTTGCGGCCATCGAAAAACACCACGTCGTCGCGGGACTCGGCGAGCGCGTTGACCTCGTCGGGGGACAGGTGCGTGCCGCCGCCAACGACTCCGCCGGAGTCGACGGTGAGTTCCTCGGGCACCCCGAAGGAGACGACCTCGTCGCGGACCTTGACCGACAGGCGCGGGAAATCCTCGGCCGAACCCTCGGACCACTTGAACGGCATATCGCGAAACGGCAGGTACGCGCGGGTGGCCTTGCGGTAAGCCTTGCAGTCCGCGAGCTCGCCGCCGACCGTGCCGTTGATCCCGTCGGGCGAGACGATGATGCGGCCGCGGAGGCCGAGTTTCTCGCACAAGGCCTGCTGCCACAACATGATCGCGTGCGGATCCGCCAGGGGAGTAAAGCAGTAGTACAGAAGGATCTTGCCGTTCGCCATGGGTAAATAGTGCTACGTCGGGGCGCCGGATTCTAAATTGCGGTGTGCAGGCAGCGCGCGGCCGGCGATCCGAACCTGCAATAATTGGCGGCGTGACTGCGATCAAACTGGACGGCAAACTGACTCGCGACGAGATCGTCGCCGACCTCGCCCGGCGCGCCTCGGCTCTCGCCGAGTCCGGCATCGTGCCCGGCCTGGCGACGGTGCTCGTAGGCGAAGACCCGGGCAGCGCGTCGTACGTGAAGATGAAGCACCGCGACTGCGAGCAGATCGGCATCAAGTCCATCCGTGTCGACCTGCCCGAGGACACCACGCAGTCCCAGCTCGAGGCGGAGATCGACCGGCTCAACGCCGATCCCGAATGCACCGGCTACATCGTGCAGCTGCCGCTGCCGAAGCACCTCGACGAGAACGCGATCCTCGAGCGGATCGACCCCGACAAGGACGCCGACGGGCTGCACCCGACGAACCTCGGCCGGCTCGTGATCGGACAGGACGCGCCACTGCCGTGCACGCCGAACGGCTGCCTCGCGCTGCTGCGTCGCTTCGATGTGGAGATCGCCGGCGCCGAGGTCGTGGTCGTTGGACGTGGGCTTACCGTCGGGCGGCCGATCGGGCTGATGCTCACCCGGCGCAGTGAAAACGCGACGGTGACGTTGTGCCACACCGGGACGAAGGACCTCGCGGCGCACACACGTGCCGCCGATATCGTCATCGCCGCGGCGGGGGTGCCGCACATGATCACCGCGGACATGGTGAAGCCGGGCGCGGCGCTTCTCGACGTGGGCGTGTCCCGCGTGGACGGAAAACTCGCCGGGGATCTCGCGCCCGATGTGTGGGATGTGGCCGGCGCCGTCAGCCCCAACCCAGGAGGGGTGGGTCCGCTGACCCGCGCCTTCCTGATGACCAACGTTATCGAGCGGGCCGAGCGCCTCGCGGGAACAGACTGATCCGCACACTGTTCGGGCGGATTCCGACGCCCTTGGTCGTGTAGCCGACCGCGGTCCGCGGGGCTCCGCCGTCCTCGGCGACAGGGACGAAACGCCTGAGGATCGCCGCTGCCTGGATCGTGAGCGCCGACCACGAATACAGGTCGGCGGGACAATTCCGCACGCCGACGCCGAACGGGATCGCGGCGGTGTCGCGAGCCTCCGACTCGTGGCCCGGGAGCCAGCGGTGCGGTTCAAACGAGGTGGGCCTGGGGAAGTTGCGCGGATCGGAGTGGATTGCCTGCGGGCTCATCCCGATCTGGACGCCGTCGGGCAGGACGAGGTCGCCGAGGCGGATCTCGCCGCGCGCATCGAGCAGCGTGATCCACGAGGTCCACAGGCGCATCGTCTCCATGAGAGCGCGGCGTGTGACCGGCAGCGCGGTGGCATGACTCGCCTCGACCGGCCCGGACCCCACGACGTCATCAATCTCGTCGATGACCTCCGACAGCGCGGACGGCGCGTGGGTCAGCTCGTGCAGGAACGCCAGGAGCATGCCGGCCGGGGATTCGATGCCTCCCATGACGAAACCGACGAGCTCGTCGACGATGTCCTCGTCGCCGAGGGACTCTCCCGTACCCGGGTCGACGTGGGTGACCAGTGTGGAGAGCAGGTCCCCGCGGTCGCTGCCGTTGTGGCGATATTCTGCGACCACGTTCTTCGCCTCCGCGCGCATGCGGGCCGAGGTGTCGAGAAAGCGGCGATGGGAGCTGCGGCGCAGCTCGGCGACAGCGACGGGGAAGATTGTTCGGATCGAGGCCTCGGCGAGTAATTCGGGGGACTTCGCGCTGAGGACCGAGCGCGCATCGGCGCCGATATCAGCGCCGATGAGAGACGCCATGAGCGTGTCGATCGCGAGTTTCTCCACGAATGGGGTGGCGTCGAACGGGGTCCCCACGGGAAGCGTGTCCAGCCACCGGTCGGCGATTTCGGCGAATGACTGCGCGTACACCGCGATGCGGTTGCGGTGGAAGGCCGGCGCGATGAGGCGGCGTCGACGGCGGTGATCGGACCCGCTGAGCGTGACCAGCGAGCGCCCGGTGAACGGGGCGACGGGCTCGATGAGATTGTCGCGGTGGAACTCGCCGGCCCGCCCGAGACCGACCTCCCGCACCAGCTCGATTGTCGTCGCCATGTATAGCGGACGCGGGCCCATCCCGACCTTGACGACGGGACCGTACTTCGGCAGGGAGCGGACGAACGGGAGCGGGTCGGTGATGAGTTGGCGCGCGTGGCCGATTCCGGGGAGGCGGCCCGGCGCCCACGGCACGTCTGAGAGGCGGTTCGGGAATGCGGCCATATCGATCATGGATCCTTCCGGCTGGCGGCGATCGGGTTCAGCCGATGAGCACGAGTAGGGAAACACAGAGGTAGAGCAGGACGAGGAAGAGCGCGGCCGATGCGGCGCTCGGCCGGTCCCGATCCCCGCGGGCGAAGTTCCACAGGGAATCGAACGGGATGATCAGCGTCAGCGGCAGGAGCCATCCGGCGACGTTGAATACCGGCGCGGAATCCCAGGGATGGGCGAGAACGACCGCGCCGAACACCGCGAGGACCGAGAACGCAGCCGAGAGCGCAGCCGCACCGCGAACGCCGAGCACGCGCGAGTAATCTCCGGCTGCAGAATTCTCCGCTGACGCCGACTTGCGTGCAATCTCGAGCTGCAGGAAGGCGCCGGCGAAGAACACGAACAGCCAGATGACCTGCGGATTGGCTGTGCCGGGTTCGAGACGCTGATACGTCGAAGTCAGGAGAAAAATCGTGGCCAGGATCTGCACCGGGTAGGTCAGCGCCATCTCCAGCAGCGGTCGGCGATCGAGGTGCCCGATTGCGCGGCCGATTGGCCACAGCGCGATTCCGTAGGCGAGAACCAGGGCGAGAGTCGCCGCACCAACGACACCGGCGGACACGAACGCGAGTATGAGCCCGGTCGCGCCGAAGGCACCCGCCGCCACGCCATACTCCGCCGGCGAGGCTCGGCCCGAGGGCAGCGGACGGTCCGGATGCGCCGCGCGGTCGCCGGGAAGGTCCTTGAGATCGTCGAGCAGGCGCAACGCGATGAGCGCCGCAAGCAGCGCGACCGTCTGCGCCGCGAATCGCCCGGCGCTCGCGGCATCGACCCCGAAACCGGCGAGCGACCGCGCCGCGGACGTCGCTGCCGAGGACCACAGGACGGCGTAGAGGACGTAAGTGGCGGGGAAGCGCTCGCGGAAGAACATCGCGGTCGACCTGGCCACACCCAACGGGGTCATCGGCTACCAGGCTCCGTCCCGCCGATTTCGGGCCGGCGGAGACCGACGAGCACGTCGGAAATCAACCGTCCATGTTGGCGTAGGAGAACGCGCGCCCCGAGCGTGGCGCCGGGCGGTGCGTCCTGGGACGCCGTCTCGATCTCGACTCGGCTCTCGAGTTCGCCGAAGCCACGGAAATCAGCGTCGATCGACGTCATATGCCATTGTTCGCGTTCACCTTCGAGGACGGTGAGCAGCGCGGCCTGGCGCGAACCCTCGAGCTGGAGCATGCCTGGCACGTGGTCGAGGGAGTGGTCGAAGTGCACCGGGTGGGCCGGGTCCACGACCAGCTGCCGGCCGCCGGGGGAGATGACGGCGTTCGCCGCGACCTCGCGGAGGATCTCCTCCGCCGCGATCGGCGCGCACGGCGGGAGCGCGACCGGCTCGCCGGCGAAGCCCGCGCTCTCGCGTGCGGCCGTCCGGAGCGCCTGGTAGTCCGCCTGCGAAAGCCACGTATACGAACCGGAGAACGTCGCGAGCCGCGTGCGTTCCGGGCCGAACACGGCGAAGTCCACGTCGAGGCCGGTGACCGAGCCGTCCCCGCCGGGCGCGCTACGTTCGCGCTCGGAGACGATGTCGATGGTGACTTCCAGCGGGTGACCCGAGTGCAGCGGCGCATCGCCGTCGAAGGCGCCGCTGAACCTGCGCACGATGAAAGCGTGTCCCAGCGGCGCACCGTAGTTGACGTGTGCGCTTGCGATGGCGCCCTGCCGACATGTCTCCATCAGCTGGAGGAGGTCGAGCCGACCGGACTGGGCGCCGAGGTGGTCGCCGTGCACCGGGTGGGCCCGGGCGACCTGTGCGCCGACGGGGACGACGAGGCGCCCCTGGTCGTCGCGGCGCGGCTCGGCCATGGTGCTCACGAACGTTTCGGCGCGCGAACGGCGGTGCACCAGTCGGCGGTCGAGGGCGCGTGTGTGCAGCGGCTCGGTCGCCCCGCTCTGCCATGCCGCGGCGCCGGGGTTGGCGAGAGTGACGTCGCCGTGCGGGGTGCGCATGGGCAGCGTGCCTGCCCCCGCAACGAGGACGTGCCACGCGGTGAGCGGATCGAGATCGGCGGGGGAGGCGAGGAGCCGCCGTGTGGTGTCCTCGGTGGTTTCGCCGTGGCGCGAGCGAGCGATAAGTGCGATCCGGGAGTTCTCTACATTGATAGTGGGCATGTGGTGCTTTTCGGTCAGCTCGGCGGCGAGCGTGCGTGCGACGTCCGCGGAGTCGTGGCGCGAGAGGATACGCTCGATCGTCTGCGCTCTGCGCGCGGTGTCGAAATAGATGCCGAGCTCGCGCAGCACATCCGCCGGCTCGTCCGGGGTATGGACGAAATTGAGCAGGTAGGAGTCGGTAGGCAGCGCGTGGCGGAGCTCTCCGGGCACGCGCTTGGCCGGGTCCGTCGGGCCTTTCGCAGCCGTGAGCTCTACGGACGTAGGTACGTCCCCTTCGACCCGGTCGCGCCCGAGTACGAGGACCAGCGAGGGGGACAGCGAGCGGATGACGTCGGCCAGTCCCCGCCGCTCCGGCGAGGCGATATTCCACTGGTGCAGCCACAGCGCGCGGATATCGTTGCGGCCGAGCCGGGCCGCCGCGGCGTCATGAATCGTATAGCCGGCCTCGAGCAGCCAGTCGACCGCCGCCGGAGCCGCGCCGGCGCACACGCCGTCGGGCTTGATGAGGAGCACAGCAGTACGGGCGCCCTCTGCAGCGGCGTCCGCTGTGCGCCCCGCCAGCTGTTCGGACGCCTCGAGGTACCACGTGTCGCGAGCGAAGATCTCGGCCTTGTCCGGCGAACGTGTCCAGGACCCGAGCAAGCCTGCCGGCGTCGGTGGGGTGTGTTCGCGGCTCATCGGTGTCCTCCCGACGCGCCTGCGGCGACGCTCGCGACGGCCTCGTCCACCGAGCGCAGGCCGTCGGCGAGGAATCCGACGCGAAGGCAATCGTCGAAGATCGCGCGAAGGAGCTCCCTCCCGCTTGCGGGAAGTGCGGCGTCATGGGCGGCGAGAAGCTCGCGGGTGGCCGTGGTGTCGAAGCGGACGGTCCGGACGAAGTAGTCGGTGTAGTCGCGGGCGACCCGGTCGAAGTAGGCACGCTCGCGGCGGTCGAGCTCGTCGGGGTCGAAACCCGCCGGCGGCACGAAACGGTTGATGTCGAAGCAGGGATACTCGGAGATCACGTCCGAGACATCGCGCAGACTGAGCGCGTCCCGGCCGACGGCGTGGAACGTGCGGCCGGAGATGCCGTCGGCGACGACATGCGCGATTACGTCGGCGACCATGTCCACCGGGGCGAGCGCGAGCGTCGCGCCGTAACGCCCCGGCAAAGTCCGGAGCTTGCCCTCGGTGATGAGCTTGAGCACGAGGTACAGGTTTCGCCGGTCGGTAATGCGGCCGTCCTCGCTGTGTCCGCACACGATCCCGGGCCGGACGATGGCGACGGGCAGTCCGCCGCGCTCGGCGTCCCGCACGATCCGCTCGGCCTGCAGCTTCGAGGCCTCGTAGCCGTTGTTGAAGCGCTGGCCGCGGTCGAGCTCGGACTCGAGGAAGGTCGCCCCGGGGCCGGCGAGCTCGTCGAGCTTGCCACACACATACGCTGTTGACACGTGCACGAGTCGCGCCGAGGCTCGCTGGGCGAAGGCGACGGCGTTCTCGGTGCCACCGATGTTGAGCCTGCGGTACACGTCGTCAGGCTCGGAGAAATTGGTGGTCGCCGCGCAGTGGACGACCGTGTCGAGCCGCCGCACCAGCGGGTCGGTGGGATCGAGGCCGAGCCCGGGGGCCGTGACGTCGCCGTTCACGACGCGCACGCGCGCCGCGTGCAGCGGCCCGTCGACCGTGCGGATCTCCGGCTTGCTGTGCACCATCGCGAGAACGCGCCGCCCCTGCCTCGCCATCCGCGCGCACACCTCCGCGCCGACGAGCCCGGCCGCGCCGGTGACCAGTACCGTGCCGTCACTCATGATCCGGGCCCCTTCATTTCCTCGGCGAGGTCCTGCACGGCGCCGACTGTCATCACCTCGGCGAGCCTGGACTGGGGGATGGGCTCCAGCTCGAGCGCGTCCTCGAGCGCCATCGTCAGCTCGACGAGACGAAGCGAGTCGAAGCCGAGGTCGTCGATGAGACGAAGCTCCGGTTGCAGGCCGCCGACCGGCGGGTTCGGTGCCATCGCCTCGACGACGTCGAGGGCTCGCGTACGTGCCTGGGCGGCGTCGGTCATGGCATGTCTCCTTGCGTCGTGTCGATTCCGGCGTGCGGCTGCTGGCCGCCGGATTCGACGAGATCTCGGGCTTCGTCGAGCGGCAGGGTCGCGTCGAGATAGCCTCCGAGCCTCAGCCAGTCGTAAGCGATCTTCAGCGTCTCGTTCCACTGGGCCGGGCCGTCGAACGACGAGGGGAAACCTGCGCCGATGGCGAGCTCGCGCACGGAGGAGACGAGCGCGTCGATCCGCTCGGTTAGGCCCTCGGGGTCGGCGTGGATCGCCTCGACCGACGTGCTCTCGCCGAGCAGCTCGTCGACCGTGTCAGCGAGGGCATCGATCTGCGGATTCGGCGGGCACAGCGTGCGAAGCGAACGCGCCGGCTGCACATCGGCCGGCAGCGGATACACCCCGCAGCTGGTGAGCACGAGCCGCGACGACAGCAGCACGACGCGCGCCGCGGCCGCCGATGCGACGCCCCACTGCTCGCTACGCAGCGCGCCGTCGAGGTCCTCGCGCGCGTTCTCGGTCACCATCAGCGACCAAACGAGCGCCATCCCGCACGCGGCGAAATCCTTGGCGCGCAGCGCGGAACGGACGAACGGCACTCTTGCGCTCTCGGAAGTCGCACCGGCCAGGGTCAGCGCGGGCACGCCGGTCGCCGGCGGCGGGCTCACCGCCTTCGACTCGGCGACCATCGACATCGCGGGCCGCACCTCGCGCCACTCCTGCCCGGCGCGCACGGAAAGGCGCACCAGCCCCAAGTCGAGCGCCCACTCCAGCACCTCCGCGAGGGATGTATCGCCGTCGAGGTGCGCAGCCAGGGTCCGCCCGGGCACCACGCGCCGCCAGGCATCCGCGAACTCCGACGTCAGGATAAAGACATCCTCGCGCCCGCGCACGACGTGCACACGCGAACCGATGATCCACGTGGTCACCTCCGGCACGCGCTCGATGCGCAGCTGCGCCGGCGACGGCTCGCGCGTGCCCAGACGCTCGCCGACGAGATCGGCCCAGCGCTCGGCATGGCCGGACGACGCGCCTCCCGTAGCCCCCAACAGTTCGGCGGCCGAGGCGTCACCGACGCGGTGTAGTTGCTCGGCGAGCCACTTGGATTCCAGGTACGTTTCGCCCTTTGCGGCCAGATCGGCCTTGAGCGCCTGCACCCCGGCCTCGCGCATCCAGCCGGCCTCGCCTGAGGCATTGCCGAGCGCCCGCGCGGCCACCGCCCGGGCGCGGCACGATTCGGCCCGCACCCGCCACCAGCGGCCAAGGATTCCCGCCAACTCGCGTGTGTGGGGAAGGGACACATCGTCTATGACGTCGGACGCGCGCACCAGCTTCGACCCAGCGAGCCGCTGGCAGCGGTTGAGAATGTCCTCTCCCGGGATCTCGGGGTCGGGATCGTCCGCGTCGGACGCCTCGACGGCAAGCCGGTCGAACTGCGCGTGGATCTCGGCCTCCGAGCGGGTGCGCACCTCGACGCGGCGGCCCGCCTCGAACAGGACGGTCGGCATTGTCGGCGTGGCCGGGTCTCCTGGAATGACGACGAGGAAATCGACGTCACTGCGCGCATTCCCGAAGCCTTCGGCGAGCGAACCCTCGTGAAGGACGCCCGCTGCCTCGGGAACGTCGACGCGCGGCGCGACCGCCTCCCACAGCGCGAGAATGTCCGCATCCGCATACTCGCGAGCGCTCGCCTCGGGGGCCTCTACAGGAGTAGCGAAATCGATTTGTCGGTCTTCGCGGATGTCGGTCGCGGCACCGTCGCCTGTGGGGGAGCCGACGAGGAGCCGGATAAGTTCATGGCGGCGCGGTTTGCCGCTGGAGGTTCGGGGGATGAACCCGCGCGGCACGTCGCATACCTCGACTTCGCGGTCTCCGCACATCGTGCGCAACACAGTTCGCGCAGATTCGAGCTGCTCGTCGCGTGGTGACTCGAGTGCGAGGAGCACCTTCGGACCGCCGGCCTGTGGGGCGGCCGCGGCCGCGACCCGACCTCCGGGAAGCCCGCTCGCGTGGGCCACCGCCGCGTCAAGGTCCTCCATGAACACGGTCCGCCCGCGGGTCTTCAGCGAGGTGCCGATGCGCCCGAGCACGTACAGCCCTCCGTCGTGGAAAAAGCCGGCGTCGCCCGTGCGCAGCGTCCCCCGATCGAACCGCGTCCGCTCGGGATCGACCGCGCCGCCCGACTTCTGGAGGTAGCCGTCCGCGATCGACGGGCCGGCGACGCAGATCTCGCCGACAGTGCCCAGGGGCAACGGCGCACCAGCGGGATCGCAGATCGTCACGGGCGCGTCGACGTCCGGGGTGCCCACGCAAAACGACCAGTTGGTGTCGTCGCCGCCGGGTACCGAACCGTCGGTGGCGCACCACTCATCGGAAATGGCCGCTGGTCGGCCGATTTCCGTGGCCGGGGAGAGGGCGAGGGCTCGCATAGGCTCGCCGAGCCGCGTCCCGCATGACATGAGCGTGGATTCGGCGAGCCCGTACGCGGGCCGGATCTGCGCGGCGGTGAAACCCAGCCCGCCGAACCGCTCGAGGAACCCCGAGATGTCCGCCGCGCGCAGTGGCTCCGAACCGATGACCAGCGACTTGAACCGCGATAGGTCCACGTCGGGCAGCTCGCGCCCGCGAAGGCGGTACGCCGCATAGCCCAGCCCGAAAGACGGGCTCGCCGAGTGCTGGCAGCGCGCAAGCATCTCCACGTACCGCTCGGGCCACCGAATGAACTGGTCTGGGCGCATCAGCTCCAGCCGCGACTTCGTCGACACCGCCAGCAGCACGATCCCCACCAGGCCCATGTCGTGAAACATCGGCAGCCACGCACAGAATCCGTCGCCGGGCTCGAAGCCCACGTGACCTGCGATCATGTCGAGGTTGTGTGCGAGCGCCTCCCAGCTGATCACGACCCCGCGCGGCGAACCGGTCGACCCGGAGGTGAATTGCAGGAGCGCGATATCGCCGCGGTCGCGATCCGCTTCGGCGTCACCAACCTGGCCGGCCCGCGCGGCCAACGCAGCGGGGGAGACGACGTGTGCGCTCGTACCGGCGAGCGTGCGTGCACGTTCGGCGAGCGGGGCGAAATCCTCGCTCGCCAGCACGAGCGGTGCGGCGGATACCTCGAGAATTCCGGCGATCTTTTCGGCCGCCGCATCGGCCTCGCCCAGCCCGGGAGGCGACAGCGGCACGAGCGCCGCGCCGGAGTCGAGCACCGCCCAGTAGGCGACCACCGTGTCGACTGCCGTCGGTGCGATCACCGCGACCGGCGTATCCGCGCCGTACCCGTTCGAGGCCAGCCAATACGCGATCGCATCGCCGAGCCCGCGGACCCTGGCGGCCGCCTCCTCGTACCCGAGCCCGTCCCACTCGCCGCTGTCGTTCAATGCACGTATGACGGCGGAGCCACCCGGTTCATCAACCCAGCCGACAACCCGGTCGATATCGATATCTGCCCAGCGGCGCCGGTGGGCGTCTCTGGCCGCCGAACGCGGAGCCGAGGTGGCCGTCATCGCCGTGCCTCCTCGTCGCTCGTTGTCTCGGATTCCTCTGCGCCGGAGAGGACGGTGACCGTGCCTGCGGTCGCGTCGACGCGGACGGTCATCCCGTCCCGCAGCAGCGAGGTGAGGTTCTCGATCTGCACGACGGTTGGAATGCCCAGCTCCCGTGCGATGATCGCGACGTGGGTGAGTGGCGATCCGCGCTCGATGAGCAGCGCCTTCGCGGCGGGCAGCGCCGTCGCCCACCCGGGATCGGTGCGGTAGCCGACCAGGATGCCCTCGCGGATATCGGCAGGCGAATCGACGACGACCACCGTGCCCTCGGCCACGCCCGAGGACGAGGCAACACCGCTGAGCTCATCGCCGACCTCCGCCGCCGGCAGCCCCGACCGCGCAACGAAGCCGAGCTCGGCGAGCTCGCCGCGGCCGCTCACCGGCCCCGAGGTCCAGAATCGTGCCGGACCCGCCACCGAACGGGACAGGTGTAGAGCCTCCCGGCGCCGCGCCACTGATGCGCGGGCGGCATCTCCGCCGTCAGAGGCTGTGCCTCCACGCAGCTGCGCGCGAAGCTCGTCGAGGGTCAGGAAGAACACGTCGTCGAATTCGCCGAGAACCCCGCGGGCGGCGAGATCGCGGCCCATGGCGCGAACCATGCGCTTGACCATTCCGAAGGCGCGGGTGCGGGCGAAGCGCAGGCGCTCGCGTGCGGCGGCGCCTGCGGACGTCTTTCGGCGCAGCGCCTCGTAGACGCGGCGGCGCACACCGTGCAGGTTCGCGTCGAGGTAGGCCTCGGCGTCCTCTCCGCGATTCGGCGCGCCGCCGGCCATTGCCGCCCGCAGCAGCACCACGAGCATCGACGGATCCTCTCGCAGGTCGGGGATCTCGAGTTTGAGCTCGTCGAGGCTGCGGTAGCCGTAGTTGTCGATGTACTCGTCGGCCGCGCTGCGCAGCTTCACCGGGCCATGCTCGCGAATCCACTGGTAGACCTCGGCGGGATCTCCGCGGCGGATTCGCTCGGCCACGGCCTCGTCGTCGATGAGTGCGGCCATGTCCGCGAGGGCGTGGGCTGGCTCGGCGGACTCGATATCCTCGCCGGGAGCGATCGCCGCGAAACCGAACCATTCGGGCGCATTCGGCAGCAGCACCTTGGTCAGCGCGAACAGCAAACCGGAAAGCGTCAGGAGCGCCGCGTCTAGCACCATCACCGGCCCCCACCGGCGCAGCAATTCGCTCTCGAGTTCCTCGAATCGGGCGAGGACCTCGGTTCCGTCCATCGTGTCGTAGTCGAGCGCGTCGAAGCGGGCGTAGATGGCGTCGAACTCGCGGAGGAAATCGTCGACGAACGATTCGACGGTGGCGATCCGGCGAACATAGGTCGCGGTGGTGATCGCGCGCGAGACGAGCCGGTGGACGGGCGAGCGGAAGGTAAACGGCTTGAGGGTGCGCGCAACCCGGGAATCCAGCGGCTCGCCGACGCCGAGTGCCACCTCGAGTACGCGCCGATTGAGTGCATAGCCAGGCGCGATTCCGACCATCCGATACCAGTGCAGCAGGTCGTAATACACGCGGCCGTAGAACTGACCGAGCAGGTGGGGCGTCCACTCGGCGACCTGCTTGAGCTGCGCGCGCGGCACTCGCAGCGAACGCGCGTAGCCGTCGTAGACGTGGCGGTACACGTTCGACGCGGTCGAGAACGTCAGCGGCGAGGTAGGGCCGTTGAAGCTTTCGAGAATATTCGAGTTGTCCCACAGGCGCGCCTCACCGGCGGCGACCTTTTCCGCCGAGACGAGGTCGTCGATCCCGACAGGTACCGGTAGGTCCGGGACCGGGGTCGTGGCCGTCACCGGGCGACATTGCAAGATGTGCAGCCCGGCGTCGTCGAATGCGAACTCGACGTCCTGCCGCGGGCCGAGGGCATCGGTGATCTTCGCAAGCGCCTTCCCGAGCGTGCGGTATTGCTCGCGGGAAAGCGCGGATTCGGCGCGCTCGGCGGGTACGACCTCCAGCTCGTGGACGTCGCCGCCGACCCGCCGGAACGCCGATTCCTTAGCGCCTATTCGCTCGGCGAGAACCCCACCCGCGGTATCGAGCACAGCGGAGTCGGCGTCGACGGCGCCCGAGACGAGCCCCTCGCCGAGCCCATACGCTGCGCTCACCAGCACGCGCTCGTCGAGGGTAAAAGCGACACCCGCCGCATGTGGATCAACCATTTTCTGGATGACGACGGCCATCGGCGTCTCCGCGGCGGTCGGCTCTTCCGCTTCGTCGGGGACGGCATCCGGTAGCGCCGAGGCCCAGCACCGCCTGACCGAGTCCGCGATCGCGCCCGGATCGTCTGCGCGCACGCCGAGCACGGTCTCGAAGCGGCCGGCGAGGGATTCGTCCGAGCCGTCCTCGGCCAGGCCGGATGAGCGTACGGCCACGAACTCGCAATCCAGCTCGTCGAGAATGGTCGCGATGCGCGCCTCGGTGCTCGCATCGAGCGGCTCGCTCAGTGCGCGCTCGCGAGGGGAAAGACCTTCGGGGGCAGAAGTGTTCCGGGAGCGCACTCGTTCGAGGTGGGCCTGGCCGTGCGCGGCCTCGAGTGCCCGCCACGGCGGCACAGCGATCCCCGCAGCATCGAGTCGAAGGAGCCCGATCGCTTTACCTCCGACATTTCGTATGTCGGCCCGGTCGAGTCTCACGTCAGCGGATCCCATCCATCAATTCTAGGGTGGTCTGTGTACTTGGGGTCTGCCCAGACTATCGGGATCGGGAAGCGAGTACGTTTCACTCTACGGAGTGAGAGTTTCCTCATCGGCGGGGATTTGTGGCCCGATGGAGGCCGCCGATGCGGCAGAGTACGAGGTATGAAGGATCAGGTCCCACGGGGTCGGCTCGACCTCGTCGACGTTTTGACGACCACGCGATCGGTCCGGTTACGGCTGCGCTTCGATCTCCCCGTGGCGCGCGAGGACATCCACGACTGCCTTCGGATCGCAGCGCAGGCCCCGACCGGTGGAGGGACTCTCAAGGCGCACTGGATCGTCGTGCAGCACGAGGCATCCGTGGCTGCGCTGGGGCAGATTTATCGCAGGCTATGGCACTCGAGGTTCGGCGAAGCCGTCGCCGGAGTGCCCCCGGAGGATCTGCCCGCGGACGTGCGCAGCGCTTTGCACCTCGCGGACAATTTCGGTCGGCTGCCTGCGGTGGTTCTGGGATTTGTCGAGGCCCCTGACGAGCCACCGGGTAACCAGGCATCGTTGTGGTCCTCGCTTCTTCCGGCGGCGTGGAGTTATTCGCTCGCGGCGCGAGACCGCGAGCTCGTCACCGCATGGACGACGACACTCAACGACGCGCCGGAGGAGGTCAAAACGCTATTCGACGTGCCCGACGGATTCACGTTGGGCGTAGCCTTGCCGACGGCATACCCTGAAGGGCAAGCATTCAAGCCCGCAGCCAGGCACGGATGGCGCGAGCGGATCCACGACGAAGGGTGGTAGTCGGTGCCGAACGAAAGTGCGGCCGGTAGCGCCCGGCGGACTCGCCCCAGCAGCGCCGTCGGACCCCGCCACCGCGCGCCGATCCGCCGGCCGCCGCGATTTTCCTTGCACCGCCTCCGCGCGGAATGGCCGCTGGCGATCATCCTCGCCGGCATCGTCATTTCACTACTGCTCATGGTCTTCGACCGCTGGCGCCGCGGTGCCTTCGCGCTCGGCGTGGTCGCCCTCCTCGCCGCGGTCCTGCGGGCCGCGCTGCCCCACACGAAGGCGGGCCTGCTCATCGTCCGCTCGAAGGCATTTGACGTCGCATTCCTCGCGGTCATCGGTGCCCTCGTCATCTGGCTGTCACTGTCGGTCGATTCGCTCGGCACAGGATAGACGGCGCCGGCGGGCACGAGGCGCGGAGAGCGCACCGGAGGCGCTGTGGGTTCAGGATTCGGCGAGTTCGAGGGTGCGCGT
The DNA here is from genome assembly GCF_020742175.1 of Dietzia timorensis. GTDB lineage: Bacteria > Actinomycetota > Actinomycetes > Mycobacteriales > Mycobacteriaceae > Dietzia > Dietzia timorensis_A. The sequence goes on along the minus strand of NZ_DYXM01000239.1, from coordinate 13,288 downwards.
CAAGAGCGGCCCCACGACGTCCTTCTCGGTGAGGAAGCCGTCGTGCCCGGCGTCCGAGGGAATCACCGCGAGCGGATCGGCGCCGGGGAGGAGCTCGGCGAGTTGCTCCTGTTGGCGGAGCGGATACAGGCGGTCCGACGTCACACCTCCGATGACGCACGGCACGTGGCAGCCCGCAAGCGCCGCTTCGACGCCGCCGCGGTCAAGCCCAACATCGTGGCGGTTGAGCGCATCGGAGAGCAGCACATAGGTGCACGCATCGAAACGCGTGACGAGCTTCGAGGCCTGATGGTCGAGATACGACTGCACCGCGTAACGACCGGCCGGACCGAACGCGGCGCCGCGCGGTTCCTCGCCGGGCTGCGCGCGATTTTCGAAGCGCTCGTCGAGCTCTTCTTCGCTGCGATAGGTCAGGTGCGCGATCCGTCGCGCGATACCCAGGCCCTGCACCGGCACCTGGCCGGTGCCGTGGTAGCCGCCGGCCTGCCAGTTCGGGTCCGAGGTGATCGCCATGATCTGCGCGGTCTGGATCCCGATCTGGTCCGCGCTGGCCCGCGCGCCGACCGCGAAGACGCACGCCGCGCGCATGCGGTCGGGGTGGCTGACCATCCATTCGAGTGTCCTGGCCCCGCCCATGGATCCACCGATGACGGCGGCGAGCTGATCAATCCCGAGTATGTCGCACAGGGCGAGCTCCGCCGCGACCATGTCGCGGACGGCGACGGCAGGGAAACGGGCACCCCAATAGTGTCCGTCCGGGTGCAGCGAGCTCGGCCCCGTAGTACCTCGGCACCCGCCCAAGACGTTTGTAGAGATGAAGCAGTATTTGTCCGTGTCCAGCGGCAGGCCGGGGCCGAGTAGCCCGTTCCACCATCCGGGCGTCGGGTGTAGTGGGTCGACGGGACCTGAAACATGCGAGTCGCCAGTCAGCGCGTGCTCGATGAGCACCGCGTTCGACCGGTCCTCGTTGAGCCGCCCCCACGCCTGTAGAGCGATGGTGACGCCGGGCAGCACGACCCCGGAGACCAGCTCGAGTTCGCCTATCGAGATATGGCCGAGCTCGCCGTCCTCGCCCGGAAGGGCGACGGGCGGCGAGCTCGGTGACACATCAGGAGTGGACAAGGCGAAGCGGTCTCTTTTTCTCGTCGGTACGGACTTGGCGTGAGCCTGCTACAGCGTGGCGAATCCGAGCTCGAGGTCGGCGAGGATGTCATTGACATCCTCGATACCGACCGAGAGACGGACCGTCGCGGCGGAGACGCCGATGGCCGAAAGAGCGTCCTCGCTGAGCTGCGAGTGCGTCGTCGAGCCCGGGTGGCACACGAGCGAACGGACATCGCCGATGTTGACCAGGCACGAGTGCAACTTGAGCGCGTCGATGAACGCCCACGCCTTCTGCTTGGCCTGCTCGGCGTCCAGCCCCTCGGGAAGCGCGAGGTCGAAGGTGACGATGGCGCCCGCGCCCTTGGGCGAGATCTCCTTCTGGATGCCGTGCCACTTCGACGACTCGAGGCCCGCGTAGTTGACCTTGGCGACGTCCGAGCGCGCCTCGAGCCACTCGGCGACGGTCTGGGCGTTGGAATTGTGGCGCTCGACGCGCAACGACAGGGTCTCGAGCCCCTGGGCGAGTGTCCACGCGTTGAAGGGGCTCGCCGCAGCACCGGTGTCGCGGAGAAGGGTGACTCGCGCCTTGAGCGCGAGTGCCGGGGCGCCGAGGTCGGCGTACACGGCGCCGTGGTACGCCGGGTCGGGCTGGGTGAAGCTGGGGTAGAGGTCCTCGCCGTCGCGCTGCGCGCGCCAGTCGAACTTGCCGCCGTCGACGAGAACACCGGCGATCGAGGTGCCGTGCCCGCCGAGGTACTTGGTCGCCGATTCGACGACGACGTCGGCGCCGAGCTCGATCGGACGGATCAGGTACGGCGAGGCGACGGTGTTGTCGACGACGAGCGGGATCTGGTTCTCGTGCGCCACGCGCGCGATCGCCGGGATGTCGAGCACGTCGTTGAGCGGGTTTGAGATCGACTCGGCGTAGAACACGCGCGTGTTCGGCTGGATCGCCCGCTCCCAGGCGAGCGGGTCGTCCGGGTCGTCGACGAATGTCGTGGTAATCCCGTACTTGGGCAGGGTGTGGCGCAGCAGCGTCTCGGTGCCGCCGTAGAGGCGGGGCGAGGCGACGACGTGTCCGCCGGCCTGCGTGATCGTCTGGATCGCAGCCGTCTCGGCGGCCTGACCGGATGCGAACAGCAGTGCAGCGACGCCGCCTTCGAGCGAGGCGATGCGATCTTCGGCGACCGCCGTCGTCGGGTTGGTGATGCGCGTGTAGATCGGGCCGAGCTCCTCCAGCGCGAAGCGCGCGGCGGCTTGCTTGGCATCCTTGAACACGAAGCTCGTGGTCTGGTAGAGCGGCAGCGCGCGTGAGCCGGTGTCGGAATCCACGGGCTGGCCCGTGTGGATCTGGCGGGTCTCGAACCCCCAGTTTTCGTTTGAATTGTCGTACGTCATGGCCGTGGCCCCTTCCTCGTCATACTTATACGGTGGGGCCCGCCCGCGCCGACGCTCCAGAGGATATCGCTTGGCATCACGCCCGATGGGGCGGAGAAGCCACGTTCTCTGGCGTGTCTACATGCGGACCCGCGCTTGCTACCACCGATACCCGAATTCTCGCGAGTGTGCCGAAGCTAACGCGGCGCTCGCCCGGGCAGGTAGAGCCAGGTCGTCTCCCGGGGCACCCCACCGCGGTGGAGGGTTGCCGCTCAGCAAGCCGGGGCTTTTCGCTGAGTCTCATGACCTACCGGTCATGTTAAGGCCAGCATGATGTGCGCCGCAACGTCGGCCCCTGATAGGAGCCCGGAGCACAAGGAAATCGGCATCGTTCAGCCATTCCTGGTAAATCTCAATGGGGAGGCGATCTGCCCGCAGTGCGTAAAATGGATCATGCGTAAACTGAGGGAAGCGTCATGTAAACGTTATTTGTGACTCATGAGGCCCCGACCCGCGGGCCGTTAACGCCGACACCCAGGCGTGTACGAGTGGAAAGCGAGACTTAATGTCCAAAATCAAGGTTGAAGGAACCGTTGTCGAGCTCGATGGCGACGAGATGACTCGTATCATCTGGAAGTTCATCAAGGACAAGCTGATTCACCCTTACCTCGACCTCAACCTCGAATATTACGACTTGGGCATTGAGAGCCGGGACGCCACCGACGACCAGATCACGGTCGACGCGGCGAATGCGATCAAGAAGCACGGCACGGGCGTCAAGTGCGCGACCATCACGCCGGACGAGGCGCGCGTGGAAGAGTTCGGCCTCAGCCGGATGTACCGCTCGCCGAACGGCACGATTCGCAATATTCTCGGCGGCACGATCTTCCGTGCACCGATCATTATCGACAACATCCCGCGCCTGGTCCCGGGGTGGACCAAGCCGATCATCGTCGGCCGCCACGCGTTCGGCGACCAGTACCGCGCCACCGACTTCAAGGCGCCCGGCGCCGGTACGGTCACCATCACGTACACGCCGGACGACGGTAGCGAGCCGATCGAACACGAGGTCGTCAAGCTGCCCGAGGACGGCGGCGTCGTCATGGGCATGTACAACTTCAACAAGTCCATCGAAGATTTCGCGCGCGCGTCGTTCAACTACGGTCTGCAGCGCAATTACCCGGTTTACCTGTCCACGAAGAACACCATCCTCAAGGCCTACGACGGCCAGTTCAAGGACATCTTCCAGGACGTGTTCGACCGTGAGTTCAAGACCGAGTTCGACGCGGCCGGCCTCACCTACGAGCACCGCCTCATCGACGACATGGTCGCCTCCGCGCTCAAGTGGGAAGGCGGCTATGTGTGGGCCTGCAAGAACTACGACGGCGACGTCCAGTCCGACATCGTCGCGCAGGGCTTCGGCTCGCTCGGCCTGATGACCTCGGTCCTGCTCACGCCGGACGGGCAGACCTGTGAGGCAGAGGCCGCGCACGGCACCGTCACCCGCCACTTCCGCCAGCACCAGCAGGGCAAGCCGACCTCCACGAACCCGATCGCCTCGATCTTCGCGTGGACCCGCGGCCTCGACCACCGCGGCAAGCTCGACGGCACCCCGGAGGTCCGCGAGTTCGCCGGCAAGCTCGAGGACGTCGTCATCAAGACCGTCGAGTCGGGCAAGATGACCAAGGACCTCGCGCTTCTCGCCGAGGGAGACCAGGACTACCTCACCACCGAGGAATTCCTCGCCGCGATCGACGAGAACCTGCAGGCCGCGTTCCGCTAACGAGCTTCTCGTCCGGTCGCGCGCGCCTCGCGACCAGCACACTCCTGCCGCCCCCCGAATCCACGATCGGATTCGGACCGGGGCGGCAGTGCGCATTTCGGGCATAGAGTCGAGGCATGCCGAAATTCGCCACCGCTGACAGAGCCGACCGAGAACAACTCACCACGTTCCTGCGCGGCGCGCACCACGCAGTTCTCATCACCCACCGAGCCTCCGGAGGGCTCCAATCCTCGCCGGTGACGTGCGGCATCGACGAAGCCGGCCGGCTGCTCATCTCCACCTATCCACAGCGCGCCAAGGCCACAAACATTCGCCGTGACCCCGCCGTCAGCCTGTGTGTCATGTCCGAGGACTGGAACGATCCGTACGTCCACGTCGACGGAACCGCCGAAGTACTCGATCTTCCCGAGGCGCTCGACCCGTTCATCGAATACTTCCGCTCGATCTCCGGCGAACATCCGGATTGGGAGGAATACAAGGAGGCAATGGCCAAGCAGGGCAAATGCCTCGTCCGCGTCACCATCGATTCGTGGGGGCCGATCGCGACCGGCGGCTTCCCGCCCGAGCTCGCCGACTAGCGGCGCTCCCATTGCTCCCTCGTGAACAATGTTAGTGCCCGTTAACGCGAAGTTGGCTCGGTGTTGGCATTAGCTATCTAAGCTCCCGCTTAATGTTCGTGTGAGGAGCCTGCGTAATGCCGAGTACGTTTCTTGTCCGCCGTGCGGGAAACACGGAAAATTCCCGGTATGACGGCGGACGTGCCGCGCGCCCGGCAGGGTCCGTGTTCGCTGCCGGCGTCGTCGGAGCGGTGCTCCTGGCGTGGGCAGCTGCGTTTGCTCCGATGGCGACGGCGCAGGGGGATCAAGCGGACGACTCGGGCGGCGAGTCCCAGGCGGCCATCGTCATGGATGCCTCCTCGTCGATGCTTGAGCCGGATGAGGGCGGCACCCGGATGGACGTGGCCAAGCGCGCGGCGACCGAGCTCGTCGATTCCCTTCCCGAGACTGCGAATGTCGGGATGCTCGCCTATGGCACCGGGGTCAGCGACGCCCCGGAGAATCAGGAGCGCGGGTGTGAGGACATCCGCACGCTCGCGCCTGTTGGCCGCGTCGATAAGGATGGATTGAAGAGCGAGATCGACGGTCTGCAGGCGCAGGGCTACACGCCTATCGGCAACGCGCTCCGCGTAGCAGGGGACGAGCTTTCCGGCGAGGGCGAGCGCTCGATCATCTTGGTCTCCGACGGCATAGACACGTGCGCTCCTCCGCCTCCGTGTGAGGTCGCGAAAGAGCTAGCAGGCGAGGGCATCGGTCTAGCCGTGCACGTCGTCGGATTCAAGGCTGACGAGGCCACGCGGCAAGAGCTCGAGTGCATTGCGGGGGAGACCGGAGGTTCCTACCGCCAGGCCGATGACGCGGCCGCACTCACCGAGTCGCTGAAGTTTCTCACCCAGCGCGCGATGGAAACCTACGAAACCGCCGGCACCGAATTCGAATTTGCCGACAACCCCGACGAGGCGAAGTACCTCGGCGAGGGTTTGTATCAGACCGAAGTCACCACCCACGCCGGGTCCGCGAGCGAAGCCGAAGAGCAGTTCTTTCGCGTCGCCGTGCCCGAAGGCATGCATGCCCGGGTCGCTGTGACCCCGCTACCGCTGATCAACGAGAACAGCGTACGCGGAGGCCAGGGAGTCGGAGCCCGACTCGACGGTGTCAACGAATCCGATTCCGATTGCACGGGCCGGGATCGATCGACATACGGCTCGACCCAGGCGGGCGGATTCAATTCGGCGGAGTCGGCGAGCCTCTATATCGATGGTGATGATGTGGACGGCTGTGCGATGGACGAGTGGGCGGTTCAGGCGCAATTCAGCTCTCTAGACCTGGGCGGCGACTCGCGCCCGGAGAATATTCCCGTCGAGGTCTCGGTCCAGTTCGAGCCCGCCCTCACAGATGAGGAGGTCGCAGCTCTGCCCGCCGGCAGCAGCGGAAGCGCGCCGGAACTTTCCGACCTGCCTTTGGCCGAACCACGTCCTGTGTCCGGCGGCAACAGCTTCGGCAATGCGACGGCTATCACCGAGGGAACGTACTCGGACTCGATGGTCCCCGGCGAGACCCGTTACTACAGCTTTCCTGTCGAGTGGGGTCAGCGTCCACAGGTGACATTCAAGGCGCCACCTTCGGTGCGGGACACAAACGAGAACATGGGAATCGGGATATTCGGGCCGATGCGAAATGACGTCGCCGACGAGACATTGCACTTCTACGATGAAGAGAAGACAAAGAACGTCGCCGTCGACCGAAGCATCGAATACAGCAACCGCTTCGAAAACGAGGGCGGCAAGGATCGCGCCCTCGCCGGGACCCACTACGTGGCTGTGTCGATGAGGGTCGACTCGCAGGACCCGGGAGGGATTGAGCAGCCCTTCGAATTCGCCGTCGCCGCGCCGGGAGAGCCGTCGGAGGGCCCCGACTGGGAACCGCTGAATGAGCCCGGTCCCGAGCCCGCGGACACTCCGCCGTCATCCAGTGGCGCGGCGCATTCCGAGCCCGCAGATGGGACGGACTCCGTGAACGACAACGATGTGGCGGCTTCTGCGGCCGGCGACGACGGCGGCACGAATATGTGGCTAATTGTGGGCGGCGGGATCATCGCGGCCGTTGCCGCGGTTGCGGCGTTCGCCGCGGTGCTGCTGTCGCGCGGGAAGCGTCGCAACGCCGCCGACGGGCGATGGGGTCAGCCGGGTCAATACAGATCTCAGGGGCCTCAGGGGCCCCAGGAGCAGCAAGGACCGCAGGGGCACCAGGGTTTCAACGGTTACCCGGACCAGCACGGATCGCGATAGAGGAGTTCGGGCCGATTCGGTAACCGGCGCGGCGCAAATGCATTAACTTAAGTGCGTGCTTAACCTCTCGCGGCGGTCGCGGACCGTCAAGACCGTATTCGTAGTTTTGGCTTCCGTTGCCTTGGCGCTTCCGGCCACGGCCGCGGCCCTTCCTAATCCGGCGACCTCCTCGGTGGCTCCCGACCCTTCGGTGCTGCGCGCGCCGGACGGCTCGTTCCACGTCTACGCCTCCTCGGACAACTGGGACGACGGGGCGGGCTACCGGATGATGCCGCACTTCCGTTCCTTCGACCTCGTCGAGTGGCAGTACGTCGGCGACGCGTTCGACCAGGCTCCCGCGTGGGCGCCCGAGGGGTCGTTCACCTGGGCCCCGGATGTGCACGTCATCGACGGCGAATACCGGATGTACTACACGACCGGCGGGGCGACGCCGTGCATCGGCATGGCGACCGCACCGAGCATCGACGGCCCGTGGACGGACCTTGGCCACGCCATCGTGTGTATGGGGGATGGCTACGACCCGGCCTTGGACCCCATGGACCCGTTCGTCGACTTCTCCGGCGACGCGCCAGTGATGTACATGGGCAATTTCGAGGGCGTGCACGCCGTCGAGATGAACGCAGAGGGCACCGCTCTCACCGGAGATGCCGTCGAGGTGGCGGGGGAGGGCTTCGAGTCTCCGCTGCTCGTTCAGCGGAACGGGATGACACACATCTTCCTGTCTTCCGGGAACTGCTGCACCGGTGAGGCAAGCCAGTATCACGTCGTCGCCGGACGCGGTGAAGGTCCGCTCGGCCCGTTCGTCGACCGCGAGGGACGCGACCTCCGCGACGGAGGCGGGGACACCGTGCTGGAAGGTAATGCCCAGTGGGTCGGCCCCGGCCATCCCGATGTCGTCACCGATGACGCCGGACAGGACTGGATGCTCTACCACGCCGCACCACGCGGCGCCGCGACGTTGCCCAACGGCATCCAGCGCCGCCAACTTCTCGTCGACCGGCTCGACTGGGTCGACGGGTGGCCGCGCATCGCCGACGGCTCCCCGACGACGAACCGTCCCGCCGACCCCGAGGTCTCGCTACCTGTGCGCCTGGATCGGCGCGGCGACCTGCAACTTACGCGCATGGAAGGCGACCGCGTCATCGACGTCCCGGCCACGCTCGCCTCGACGGGAGACGCCTTCGGCGGATTGGTGTGGGCGACTCTCACCGGGCCGGACAAGCAGCCGGTGCGTGTCCCGATCCGAACTGCGGACGCGGACGTGGCCGAGCAGGCCGTCGGTGTCGAGGCGGGGCAGTCGCTGGCGCCGGACTATTCGCTCGTGCTCCCCGAAGGACTGGCCCCGGGACAGTACGAGCTGGCCCTGCACATCGGCGGGCAGGCCGGCGTCGCTCAGGAAGCGGCGGTATACGGGGTGCGCATAGACGAACGCGGTATCCCGGTTCCGGACCCGCTGGGATCGCTCCCGGTCGGTTCGAACTTCCTCGACATCGGTTCGCTGAGTAGCGCGGCCGGCTCGCTCGGCGGCTAGTCCTGCGCGACCGAGAGCGGAGGCAGGTCGGGAAGGATTTCGATGACCGCCGTCACACTCGGGTGGTCTGATCGGGTGGGGTAGACCGGAGCGGCTAGCGAAGCACAGACGGGCGGTCCTAGCGTTGCCGGGTGACCGAAACCCAAACGCCCTCCAGTGCCCTGTCGCCCGCCCGTCTCGCCATCGCGATCGCCGCGTTGGCCATGGGCGGTTTCGGCATCGGTGTGACCGAGTTCGCGTCCATGGGTCTGTTGCGATCCATCGCCGACGGATTCGGCACCACCGAGGCCTCAACAGGCGTAGTGATCTCCGCCTACGCGCTTGGCGTGGTTATCGGTGCGCCACTGCTCACCATCGCGGCGGCGCGCATGCGGCGCAAGAATCTGCTACTCGTTCTCGTCGCCCTCTTCATCCTCGGCAACGGGCTGTCCGCATTGGCGCCGTCGCTCAACCTGCTCATCGCGGCACGCTTCCTCGCCGGGGTGCCGCACGGCGCGTACTTCGGCGCGGCCTGCCTCGTCGCCGCGGCCATGGCGGGAAAGGGGCGCGAGGCGCGCGCCGTGTCCTTGGTAATCCTCGGCCTGTCCGTCGCCAACGTCGTCGGCGTGCCCGGAGCGACATTCCTCGGCGACGCTGTCGGCTGGGAGTGGGCGTTCGGCGTCGTCGCCGCGATCGGCGCACTGACCTTCGTCTCGATCGCCGTCTTCGTCCCGAACCCGGCCTCCCTCGAAACGGTGTCGGTGAAGGACGAACTCTCCGCGCTGCGCCAGCCGCAGGTGCTCTACACGCTCGCGATGGGCGCCGTCGGGTTCGGCGGACTCTTCGCCATCTACTCCTACATCCAGTGGACGATGGTCGAGGTTTCCGGAGTGCCGCGCGAGGCGATGCCCGCGGTGCTCGCGGTGTACGGCGTCGGCATGGTGATCGGCGGACTCATCGGCGGGGCGCTCGCCGACCGCAACCTGGAACGCACGGTCCTCTACGGCATCGCCGTCATGGCGGCCATGCTCGCGGTGTTCTACCTCGCCACCCCCAACGCGGTGACGTCGGTGATCGCGCTCTTCCTCGTGGGCCTGTCCTCCTCGGCCGTGATTCCCGCGCTCCAGACGCGCCTGATGCAGTGGGCCGGCCGTGGACAGACACTCGCCGCGGCGCTCAACCACTCGGCGCTCAACACCGCGAACGCTCTCGGCGCGTGGCTCGGCGGTGTCGTCATCGCCGCAGGCTGGGGATACCGCGCGCCGGCAGTGGCCGCCGTCGGTCTCGCCCTCGGCGGCCTGGCGATCGCGGTGCCCGCCGTCATCCAGGCGCGAAAGGCGCGAAGCGCCGCGCCTGGTTCGTCCACGGACGCGGCACCGACCGGACGAGTATCCGAGGTGGAGGTGCTCGGAACCGAGCACTGAAAAGCCAGATTTCCGGGCGGGGGATTTCGCTTGATTTCACTGGCTAAAAGTCGCCGAATGCGTGATGATTGATGCATCAACTTGGCCTGGTCTGGTCGAGAGGCATCACGTAGAGGTCGAGCGATAAATGCACAACGATGTCAATGGGCGCGGCCGCGGGGACGGCACGCGTGAGTACCGGAGCCAGAACCCGAATTCGGCGCCGCTGTGGGGGCCGCAGTATCCGTACGATCAAAGGTCGCAAGTCGGCACAGGGGCCGGTGTTGCGCGCCGCTCAACGCTGCTTGCCGTGCTGATCTCCGTGCTCGCCACACTCGTCGTCGTAGTCCTCGCCGCCGGGCTGTTGTGGTGGACGTTCCGCGACCAAAGCGTGGAGGCGGCGCCCGGCGGCGAGCACTTCGAGCTCACCGACATCGAGGTGCCCGGACGCGAAGCCGCGCTCGAAGCTCAGGGCGAGTCGGTGCCCGCCGCGTCGACCGGCGCATCCGAATCCGCCGCTGCGGGACGGCCGGCGGCTCCGTTCCCCGGCGCACTCACCTCCGTGCCGGCGACAGGGGGAGTGGAGGAGGTGTCCTCGCTGCCATGCGACGGAAGGTACGTGTTGATCACGGCGTCGATCCTCGACAACACCCCGGACCCCGCCGGGCAGATCTCGGCGGCGTTGGCGATGGCGCCCGGCGATTCGATATTCCTCATGCCCGGCGCCTGCCCCTCTCTGCGCGGCTTCTACCAGGGTGGGAACGTGTACCCGGTGCTCATCGACTACGGCTTCGACGCCGCTTCGGTGTGCGAGGCCGCGAAGCGCGGCGGCGGGAACGCACGCATCCTCAGCGATCGATTCGAGTACCTCTCGCCCTGCTAGCGGCGCGGTCTGCGATGCCGATGGTCGGACCCTGTCGCTAGGGTGGTGGCCATGAGTCTCAAGGTCGCATCGGTCAACGTCAACGGAATTCGCGCTGCCGTCAAGCAGCGCAACGAACGCAACCCCGGCATGCTCAGCTGGCTGCAGTCCGCTGACGTCGACGTGGTCTGCATGCAGGAGGTCCGCGCGACCGAGGAGCAGGCGACCAAGGCGCTCGAGCCCGCGCTCGAGGACGGGTGGCACCTCATCGTCGCGCCCGCCGCCGCCAAGGGGCGCGCCGGTGTGGGGATCCTCTCTCGCGCCGAACCCGAGGACGTCACCATCGGTTACGGCGACCCCGAATTCGCGGACTCCGGTCGCTTCATCGAAGCGGTGTACCCGGGTGCGAAGAAGGGCGAAAAGGTTCGTATTGCGAGCCTCTACCTTCCGTCCGGGTCAACCGGAACCCCTAAGCAGGACGAGAAGGAAAGGTTCATGGCGACGTTCTGGCCGTTCCTCGAAGAGCGCGCGAAGGCGAGCCTCGCCGGCGAGGCTCCGGAGATGCTCGTGTGCGGCGACTGGAACATCGCCCACCAGGAAGCGGACCTGAAGAACCACAAGAACAACCACAAGACCTCGGGCTTCTTGCCGGAGGAGCGGGAGTGGCTCACCGGCGTGCTCGGCGAGGGCACAGGCTGGGTGGACGTCGTTCGCTCGCGCCGGCCCGACGAGGTCGGCCCGTACTCGTGGTGGTCTCAGCGTGGCAAGGCTTTCGACAACAACGCCGGCTGGCGCATCGACTACCACATGGCCACCGCGGGACTCGCGTCCCGAGCGGTCGCGGACCGCGTCGACGCCGCGAACGCGTACGACGAGCGCTGGTCCGACCACGCTCCGGTGGTCGTCGACTACAAATAGGGAATCGCCGTCCGCCGTCAGGACTGGGCGTTAGGCGTTTTCGAAGCACGATCCAACCCGCGCGAGCGGGCGTGAAAGAATGGACACCATGACTGAACCAACCACCGCGCCTGCGAAGAAACAGCGCGTCCTGTCGGGCATCCAGCCCACGGGCGATTCGTACCACCTCGGCAACTACCTCGGTGCGGTGCGACAGTGGGTTGGTCTGCAGGACGATTACGACGCGTTCTACTTCATCCCGGATCTGCACTCGATCACGATTCCCGGTTGGGATCCGAAGGAACTGCGCGAGCGCGTGTACCGTGGCGCGGCGCAGCTGCTCGCAGCCGGTATCGATCCGCAGCGTTCGGTGATGTTCCTGCAGTCCCACGTACCCGAGCACGCGGAGCTCGGCTGGGTCCTGCAGTGCATCACCGGCGACGGCGAGGCCCGCCGGATGACGCAGTTCAAGGACAAGTCGGCCAAGCAGGGGCAGGACAACACGACCGCCGGGCTGTACGCCTACCCGATGCTCATGGCCGCCGATATTCTTCTCTACCGTCCGCAGCTGGTGCCGGTGGGTGAGGACCAGCGCCAGCACCTCGAGCTGGCACGCAATCTCGCCCAGCGCTTCAACTCGCGGTTCAAGAAGACGTTCGTGGTGCCCGAGCCGAAGATCCTGCCGAACTCGGCGAAGATCTTCGACCTGCAGGACCCGTCGGCGAAGATGAGCAAGTCGGGATCCAACCCCAAGGGTTTGATCAACCTACTCGACGATCCAAAGACCACGGCGAAGCGGATCAAGAGCGCCGTGACGGACAACGATGGGGAGATTCGCTTCGACCGGGAGAACAAGCCGGGAGTGTCGAACCTTCTCGTCATCCAGTCCGAGCTCACCGACACACCGATCGACACTCTCGTCGAGCAGTACCAGGCTTCGGGCGCCCAGTATGGCGCGCTCAAGGGCGATACGGCGGACGCTGTCGAGGCGTTCGTCGTGCCGTTCCGCGAAAAGTTCGAGGAGTTCCTCGCCGACCGGGCGGAACTCGAACGGATCCTGGATGACGGCGCACGCCGGGCCCGCGAGGTGGCCGGCCCGGTTCTCGCGCAGACATACGAGCGCCTCGGCCTCGTCGCAGCCAAGGGTAACTAGGTTCTCTCAAGCGATCGGGCGCGCCACGGGATACGGTCGGCGTGCCCGTTCTGCTATTTCGCGGTACGCGCCGCACTCCGGCTGGCCAAGGCAATGAGACCGAGCGCTAGCACTCCGAACCCCGCGGCGACCGGTGGGAGCGCTCCGACACCCACTGTGCCGAGAAGTATGCCGCCGGCTGCGCCGCCGGCGGCGACGCCGAGGTACGTGCCCGAGGTGTTCAGTGCCAATGCCTGTGGCGCCACCGGTCCTGCGAGCGCGTGCAGGCGTGCCTGGATCGCGGGCGAGTTCCAGAACGCCATACCTCCCCATATCGCGGTGAATGTGAGCACGAGTGGAAGCGGCACCGGTCGC
>NZ_DYXM01000238.1 GCF_020742175.1 Dietzia timorensis | reverse complement strand
GGGTTGTGCGAGCTCAATTACACGCCCGAACTCCCTACCGGCGAGATCGACACCCGCAAGGCCGAGACGATGAACCGTCAGTTTGCCGACAACCTCGCCGCCTGGAAACACTGGTCAAAAGAAGGCATTCTCGGGTCGCTGGACAGCTTCCTCACCCCGGTCCCGCACATGTCTTTCGTGATCGGAGAACAAGACTCGACCTTCCTCCGCAAACGCCACGCAGCGCTTCGCGGTCTTCCCGGCTTCGAAGATCTCGAGTTCAGCACCGACCGCGACCGCATTGCCGAATGGGCCCCGCTCCTCACCGAGGGCCGCGCCGCCGGCCCAATCGCGGCCACATGGCATCCCGGCGGCTACGACGTGGACTTCGGCACACTTACCCGCCAGCTGTTCGACTCAGCCAAGCGGCGCGGGGCCACCATCCTCACCGGAACGGAAGTCACACGTCTGACGTCGGACGCAGCACAGTCGTGGCGAGCGACCCTTCGCTCCTCGCAGGACGGGGAGGCGGTCGGCACGATCCGCGCTCGGCGGATCTTCGTCGGCGCCGGGGGCTGGACCTTGCCGCTTCTCCAGTCGGCGGGCCTGCCCCAGGTTCGCGGCTACGGGCTCCTGCCCGTGAGCGGTAAGTTCCTGTACTCGTCGGAGGATTCCGTCGTCACCAAGCATCACGCGAAGGTATATGGAAAGGCGCCGGTCGGAGCGCCGCCGATGTCCATGCCGCACCTGGATGCGCGCGTCATCGAAGGCGCGCCTGCCGTGTTGTTCGGACCCTTCGCAGGAACGAGCCCACGCTTTCTCCTGCACGGCCATTGGTGGGACGCCGCGCGCTCGTTGCGCCCCCACAATCTCACGACTCTGGCGTCGATGGCAGCGCATAACGTCCCGCTCGTCTCACTGCTTGCCAAAGAGGCTTTCGCCAGCTCAAAGGCCAAGCAAGACCATCTGAGGGAATTTGCTCCGACCGCAGACATCGATGGGTGGACGATGCGCACCGCGGGCCAGCGCGCCCAGATCGTCAAGCCCGGCACCGCGCAACGAGGCGAGCTCCAATTCGGCACGGAAGTAGTCCGCTCATCAGACGGATCCCTCGTCGGCGTGCTCGGCGCCTCACCCGGAGCCTCCACCGCTGTCTCGATCGTGGAAGACATTCTCACGGCCGGCTTCTAACGCGCTCGTTCGAGCTAGTCGAGAATCACCAACTGCTGGGTCGAACGCGTCATCGCGACATATCGGTCCACAGCGCCCGCGACGCCTTCACCGAACTCCCCCGGCCGCACGAGTACAACGAGGTCGAACTCGAGCCCCTTCGCGCTGACCGGATCGAGCACGCTCACGCGCGGCGTGTCCGCGGCGAACGACGTCTCGACATCTGTCGCACCGATGACACAGGCCACCCCCTCGTCGTTCTCTCGGAGCCAATCCGCAAGAATCTCCCTCCCCTCTGCGACGGAGCCACGGCGCACCGGGATACCGCTCGAGCGCACCGACTCGGGCACGTTCGCATCGGGCAGGGTCGCGCGGATCACCGGCGCCGCCTCGTTCATCACCTCTGACGGCGTGCGGTAGTTGAACTTCAGCGACGCCGTGCGCGCGTCACGCAGCCCCACGCGGTCGAGCCGTTCCGCCCAGGTCTCGGCGAAACCTGCCCTGGCCTGCGCGCGGTCGCCGACCACCGTGAAGCTCCGCGAGGGGCATCGCTGCAGCAGCACCTGCCACTCTGCGTCCGAAAGCTCTTGCGCCTCGTCGACGATCACGTGCGAGAACGGCCCATCCATCCGGTTGCGGCGCTCGACCGGAAGCGCGGCCTGGTCGACGAGCGCATCGCGCAGATCGCCGTGGCGCAGCGATTTCATCAACCCCAGCTCCGAATCGTCGGCATCCATCAACTCGTCGACGACCTTCTCCATCTCGGCTCGCTGTGCCCTGTCGGCGGCTTCGCGCTCGCGACGTCGACGCTCGGCGCCCGGGTCCCCGACCCGCGCACGTGCGGCATCGAGGAGCGGAAGATCTTCACGCGTCCACTCCCGCGGATTCTCCCTCTGCAGCAGCGCCACCTCCTCCCGAGAAAGCCACGGTGCACACAACCTCAGGTACGCGGGCACCGAGAACATGTCCTCCACTACGTTTGTCGGGTCCAGGCTCGGCCAGGCGTGGTTGAAGATCCGGCGCAGGTCCTCCGAGCGCGCATACTCGGCCGACACGAGCTCGAACTCTCGTCCGGCGTCATTCCCCTTTTTCGCCAGGCGTTCGACGAGTGCGTCCCACACCTGCGAGCGGGCCTCGTTGTGCGGGGCTCCGATGTCATAGGAGTCGAAGGCATCTGCCCAATCGCGGGCCGTGACCCGCACATCGCCGCCCGCCGATTCGAGGGTGAGCTTCTCCGTCGGCGCCTCCTCGTAGAAGCGCACACCGCGATCGATCGCCTCGCGCCAGCGCGCCGAGGACTTTATCTGCGCCACCCGCGGATCGGCCTCGGGCTGCGCGTGCTCGCCCTCGGGCACGAGGTCCGAAAGAGTGCACGTGAGCACACCCTCCTCGCCGAGGCTCGGCAGCACATCGGCGACATATGCGAGGTAGGGCCGGTGCGGTCCGACGATGAGTACGCCGCCGCGCGAGGCCTCTACCTGCGGGTCTGCGTAAAGCAGGTACGCGGCACGGTGCAGCGCGACGACGGTCTTACCCGTGCCCGGTCCGCCATCGACGACGAGCGGACCCCGTGAGGACGCGCGGATGATCTCGTCCTGGTCCGCCTGGATCGTGCCGAGCACGTCGCGCATTTTCTCCGTGCGCGAGGCGCCCAAAGAGGCGATGAGCGCCGAGTCCTCGTCGAGCGCCGCATCGCCACTCTCGCCGGCCCCCGGGTCGCCGAACACCTCGTCCCAGTAGTCGACGACGCGGCCGCGGTTCCAGCGGTAACGGCGCCGCGCCGCCACCCCCATCGGCTGTGCACGCGTGGCCGCGAAAAACGGTTCCGCGGCGGGTGCGCGCCAGTCGACGAGCAGCGGCGACCCGTCGGCGTCCGTGAGCCCGATACGCCCGATATACACCGGTTCCTCCCCCGCCTCGCCGACAATCCGGCCGAGGCACAGGTCGAGCGCGAACCGCCGGAGCATGCGGAGCTCCGCCGTCATCGAGTGGACTTCCAGGTCCCGTTCGAGTGCAGCTTGCCCACCTCTGACGCCGGACGCGCGCAATTCGTCCAGCCGCTCCGAGACTTCGGCGATGCGGCGGGACAGACGGTCGGCGAGGCGGGCGAAATGGGCGTCATCGGCCGCGATGAGGTCAGGTGCGGCCTTCGCGGATTTGGATTCGGGCAGGGCGAAATATGTGTGCGGCATGGGGGCGGCTCCCTCGAGATAGCAGACGGGGTGCGGGCGAGAGAAGCTATTGTGGCGCAGGTGTAGGCCCTTGCGGCAAGCCCCTGTGCGGGCCATACTATTAAATGGGAACAGGGACGACGCGCGAAGCGGACGTCCCTTTCGTTATTTCGCGCGTGCCTGTTTCTGCCGAGCTGCAGTTCGTCTCCGCGCGGTGGCGCACACGATTATCCTCGGCGCCATGGCCGATTCCCCGCGTAATGAAACGATCCGCAGCTTCCGCAATTCGCCGGACGACTTCCTCGCCGAGGCGCTCGGTGGGTTCGTCGCCGCCCACCCCGACGCCAAGTGGCACGAGGCCGGATTCATCGGCCGGTCCTCGGCTGTAGTCACCGATTCCGGCTCCCCCGCCGTCGCCGTGATCTCCGGCGGAGGTTCCGGGCACGAGCCGATGCACGCCGGATTCATCGGCGCCGGGATGCTCGCCGCCGCGTGCCCGGGCCACATGTTCACCTCCCCTAATGCGGTGCAGGTCACCGAGGCCACACGCTGGGCGGACCAGGGCGCCGGCGTGCTGCATGTCGTGAAGAATTACACCGGCGACGTGATGAACTTCCAGGTGGCCCGCCAGTCCCTGCCCGACGTGAACACGCGGTCCGTCGTGGTCGCCGACGACGTCGCCACCGAGGGCGAGCCCGGCTCGGACGGGCCGGGGCGGCGCGGCACCGGCGCGACCATTCTCGTGGAGAAGATCGCCGGCGCCGCGGCCGCGCGGGGCGATTCGCTCGACGCCGTTGCCGACATCGCTACATCTGTAGCGGAGAACTCGCGCAGTATGGCGGCCGCGCTCGCGCCGGGGCACCTGCCCACCAGCGGACGGGACACCTTCGATCTGCCCGAAGGCGAGATGGAGGTCGGAGTCGGCATCCACGGCGAGCGCGGTGTTTCACGGGAAACGCTCACCGACGCGAGCACGCTCTGCGCGAAGCTACGCGACGGCGTCGCCGACTCGCTCGACCTTTCTACCGGCGACGACGTCGTGTGCCTGGTCAATGGGCTCGGCGGGACCACGAACCTCGAGTTGCACCTCGTGTTCGGGCAGGTGCTTCGCGCTCTCGGCGAGCGCGGGATCCGCGTTCGGCGATCGATGGTCGGCAGCTACGTCACGTCGGTCAACATGGCCGGGGTTTCGCTCACGCTGACGCGCGCCACCGACGACATCGTCTCGCTTCTCGACGCTCCCACCGACGCCCCCGCGTGGCCGCGCGTGCTCGGCGGCGAAGCCGAGTTCGCCCCCGCCCGCATCGAGTTCGAGGAGGACCTTCCCGCGGCACACGACCATGAGGGCGGTTCGGAGAACGCGTGGCTCAGCGATTTCGTCGGGCGCGTGCAGGGCGCGGTCGACGATCTCACCGAGCTGGACCGGCTCGCCGGCGACGGCGATTTCGGCGCCAACATGCACGCCGCACTCGGAGACATCGAGTTGCCGCTGCACGGCAGCGATTCGGCCGTGCTCGGCGCGCTGTCCCACCGGATGCTCGTCCGCGCGGGCGGCACCTCCGGCGCCGTGTTCGGCACCCTGTTCCGAGAACTCGGGAAGGCCTCGCAGTCCCTTACCGATGCGGTGGGCTCCGGGCTCAGCGCGACCGCCTTCGCGACGGGCCTCGAGAACGCGGTCTCCGCCGTCATGACGCTGGGTGGCGCCGAGGAGGGCGACAACACGCTGGTCGATGCGCTGGCGCCGGCCGCACGAGCTGCCAGGGAGGCCGCGTCCGCGGACCACGGTTTCGACGATGTTCTGACGGCGAGCTACGACGCCGCCCGGGACGGCGCGCTCGCGACGCGCGAATTGGTGGCGAAGAAGGGGCGCGCGTCCTATCTCGGGGACGCGGCGAAGGGCGTGCCCGATCCCGGAGCGATCGTCGTGGCGTGGCTTTTCGGCGGGAGCGGCAACACGGCCGATTTCACCGGGTAACGAAGTCAACCCCGGCTATTCCGAGTGCATGAAATTATTTCGGAATTGCCGGGAACAACGAGTCCTGTCGTGGACTCTTATGACCATGACTGACAACACACAGGGTTCATCGCCGCAGGGTCCGACGCCGCAAGGCCCCAATCCGCAAGGACCGCAGGGTCCGCAGCAGGGGCAAACGCCTTCCGGCGGCCAGTTTCCGAATCAGCAGGGACCGAACGGACTTCAGGGCGGGCAGGGTCCGCAGCACGGCGGCCCGCAGGGGCCCGGCCAGTACCCCTACGGCGGGCCGCAGGGACCACAGGGGTTCGGGCCAGGTGGGCCCGGCGGACCCTATGGCCCGGGCGGTCCTGGTGGACCCTATGGCCCGGGCGGACAGCCGCCGAAGAAAAAGAACAA
>NZ_DYXM01000237.1 GCF_020742175.1 Dietzia timorensis | reverse complement strand
GACCGCGGTGAGCACCGGGTTCATCGCGACGATGAGCGCGGCAATGGCCGGCGGCACGCCGTGGTCGAGCGCGATGTACACGCCGAGGAACTGGAACCCCTGGCTCACGATTCCGACGATCGCCGCGTGGTATGCCTGCCGGCCGCGCGGCCAGGGGAGCTTCATCGCCGCGGCAATGGCCCCGATTATGACGGCGGAGACCGTGAATCGCACGAGCATCACGGTCGCGGGCGTCGACGCGGGAACTGCGAGCGTGCCGAAGGGGAAGCCGAGCGCGAAGGAGATCGCGGTGGCTGCGGCGAGCGTCGGCGAGAGCTTCATACCGAGTAACGGTAGCCCCGATTTGGCGGCGCGACGAAAAGGGAGCAGGCCGCCGTGGCCTGCTCCCTTCTCGTATCAACTTCTAGCGCGCTATGCGGCGACCGCGACTAGGTCGTCGATTCCGGATCGATCGCCGGCGTCACAAAGCTCGACGCATCGGCGTCGCTCGAATGCCCGAGGAACATCAGGTGCGCCTCGTAGCGGTCGAGAACGTCGTCGATGAGCTGCTGCTTGGTGATCCCCATGAGGTTATAGCCCTCGGAACCGGTGTGCGTGAACACCTCGAGCCGGAAATAGGTGTTCGTTTCGTCTGTCGGCGTGCGGCCGCCGAACGTCGGGATCGGCGTCGACACCGCGACCACCTGGTAGAGAAAGTTGCGCTCCCCGGACACGTGAACGGTAAACGTGGGACGTTCGATCCCGCTGTCGGGGTCCGGCACATTCGACAGCTCCGCTGCGTAGCCCTGCTCGCGGAATTCGGCGGTGACGTCAGTGAGTGCGGGCCCCACGGTGCGTTCGATGTAGGAGGTGACGCTCTTCTTCGACGGGTACGAGCGCATGCCGGACACCCTCTGGCGCCAGGATCGTTCGGGGGCGTAGCCGCCGCCCGCAGCCTGGCTTCGACGGTACATACTGCGTCCTTCGCGCTCGGCCCTCTCCATTCGTAGAGCCTTGAGGAACGAGGCCATCACGAGCCACGCGATCACCGTCACCGGCAGGGCGAAGATCAGCGTCGCGTATTCCATCGTGGTCACGCCGCCCGCGATGAGCATCGCGATGGTGAGAACCGCGGTGAGCAGCGACCAGAACACGCGAAGCCACTTGGCGCCGTCCTCGGCCGGATCGGGGATAAACGAGGAGAAATTCGACATCACCATGGCGCCGGAGTTGGCCGACGTCAGGTAGAAGAGCAGGCCGGAGAAGGTCGCCAGGGCGATGAGGAACGTCGAGCCGGGGAACATCTCCAATAGCGAGTAGAACCCCTGCTCGGGCGAGTCCTGCGCGAGCTGGGCGAACTCGGTGTTGCCGTCGAAAACCTCGGCGAGGCCACTGTTGCCGAATACGGAGATGATGACGATGTCGCAGAGCACGGGCACGGTGATCGCGGCGATGACGAACTCGCGGATCGTGCGGCCTCGGGAGATGCGGGCGAGGAACACGCCGACGAACGGACCCCAGGCGAGCCAGAATGCCCAGAAGAACAGCGTCCACGAGGCCATCCACTCGGAGCCGTCGGGCTCGTAGGCCATGGTCTGCAGGTGTCGCTCGGGCAGCGTCCACACGAACTCGCCGACGTTTTCCACCAGCGCGTGGAGGAGGAAGGACGTCTTGCCGGTGACGACGATGTAGAGCACCAGCGCGCCGGCCGCCCACAGGTTGAGCTCGGAAATGATGCGGACGCCCTTGTCCACGCCGGACGAGGTGGCAGCGATCGTCACGAGCACCGCGACGACGACGAGGCCGATCTGCAGGGCGAGCCCGGCTTCGAGGCCGAACAGCGTCGCGAAGCCGATCGCGAGAAGGACTACGCCGATACCCATCGAGGTGGCCACGCCCATCACGGTGCCGACGAGAGCGAAGATGTCGATTACGTCGCCGGGCGCACCCTTGATGCGCTTACCGATCAACGGGTACAGGGCGGCGCGAATCGACAGCGGCATACCCCAGCGGTACGCGAAGTACCCCATCGCCATGCCGAGCAGCGCGTACATGCTCCAGCCGGCGATTCCGTAGTGGAACATCGTCCAGATGACTGCGTCGCGCGCGGCGGCAGGGCTCTCGGGGATCTCCATCGGTGGGCTGTAGTACTGCGTGATCGGCCCGGTGACCGAGTAGAATAGCATGTCGATGCCCACGCCGGCGGCGAACAACATCGCCACCCACGTGAAGAGTTTGTACTGCGGGCGCGAGTGGTCGGGCCCCAACCGGACCTGCCCCTCCTTGGAGAAGGCGACCCACAGAACAAACAGGATGACGGCGGTGGTAGTGACGACAAAGACCCAGCCGAGGTTCGCCGAGCCCCACGCCACGATGTCGGCCATCGTGTCGGACGCCTTGTCGGGCGTGAGGATGGCCCACAGGGAGAAGGCGAGGATCACGAGTGAGGAGATGATGAAGACGGGCCAGTTGACGTGAGACTTTCGCGTCGGCCGACCCTGTAAATCCTTTTCCAGCTCGCGCTGCGCCTCGCCGAGTTCCCGGCTCGAGACTGGGGGAAGAAGTTCTTCACCTCTCTTGTGCCGCCTCGAGTCGTGAGCGTGGTCTGTGCCACCGAATTTGCTGCGCTCAAGTGCGGGCGAGGGCTTCTTCTCGTTGTCGCTGGGGTCAGGACTTTCTTGCACCCGGTCTCCTTTCAAGTGACTGCGAAAGGGGATGCCGAGGTACACGAAGAAGGCGGGAATTGCCTACGACATCCCTTAGATCGACCTAAGAACCATAGCGCTGGTTGACGAGACAAGCTAATCGCCGATGGCGTCCGATTCCCGAAAAAGCGCCGGATACGCGCATTTCCGCGCGGCTGTCAGGCCGTCGAGAATGCCGATTCTTGCTGTTGGGGTCGAACGATTGTCGACCATTGCATTGAGGCCGATTTGATGTACTGTGTCTTTCAACACGTCGCTTTACAAAAGAGGTTAATATGTCCAACAAGGTTTCTCACTTCGAACACGACCCGGCTCTTGTGTCGAAGGTGCGTGAGCTCT
>NZ_DYXM01000236.1 GCF_020742175.1 Dietzia timorensis | reverse complement strand
GGCGAGCCTTCTCGGCCCACTCGTCATTCTGCTGACCGCGAGCGTGATCGGCGTGCCGCTCGGGATCGTCATGGCGTGGCGCGGGCGGTGGTTCGATGCCGTCGCCTCACGCGCGACGGACATGTTCTACGCCTTTCCCGGTCTCTTCTTCGCCCTGTTGGTGATCGCCGTCTTCGGGCGCGGAATGACCGCGGTCACGATCGCGCTGGGCTTGGCGTTCTTTCCCACCATCACGAAGTTCACGCGCAGCCTGGCGATCGCGGAGATCGGTAAGCCGTACATCGATGCGTACCGCGTGCAGGGGGTGAGTGGCTTCGCGATCTGCTTCCTGCGTCTCCTGCCGAACATCGCCCCCGCGGTGTTGGGGTACATCGTCGTCCTCTTCGGCGACGCCCTCATGAGTCTGGCCGGCCTGAGCTTCCTGGGCTTCGGCGCGCAGCCGCCGTCCTCCGAGTGGGGTCTCATGGTCTCCGAAGGACAGATCGCGCTCTTGCAGGGAGCGTGGCTTCCGACAATCGTCCCGGGTATCGCCATCGTTCTCACGGTCGTCGCCGTCAACCTCGTCGGCGTGAGAATCGCCGACAAAATCGGAAAGGGGGAGTGATGCTGAGCATTGAAAACTTCTCGCTGGTGCTCGATGACGAGGCCATCGCCCGTCCGATCCTTCGCGACGTGAACGTGACGGTCTCGCCCGGTGAGGTCGTCGGGCTCGTGGGCGAATCCGGATCCGGGAAGTCGACCACCGCGAAAGCGGCCGTGGGGGCGATTCCCCAACGTGCCCGGGTCACGGGACGCGTGTCGGTCGGCGGCGATGATGTTCTCGCGATGGGCGAGATGTCGTTGCGTGGACTGCGGACGCGCTCGGCCGCCATGATCTTCCAAGACCCTCGCACGACGTTGAACCCCGTGCGGACGGTCGGCGACTTCCTCACCGAACAGCTGGAGCAGCTCGGTTGGCCGCGCGAGAAGGCTCGCCGCCGCACGGTCGAGCTGCTCGAGTCCGTACACGTGTCGAAACCAGAACTGCGGATGAAGCAGTACCCGCACGAGCTGTCCGGGGGAATGCTGCAGCGTGTCGTCATCGCGGCGGCCCTCGCGAGCGAGCCGAAACTCATTCTCGCCGATGAACCGACCAGCGCCCTCGACGTCTCGACGCAGGCCGAGATCATGGCGCTTCTCGAAGAGCTCCGCCGCGAACATGGTTTCGCGGTCCTCTTCATCACGCATGACCTGCACCTTGCGGCCGCTGCGTGCGATCGGGTGTACGTCATGTACGCGGGTCACATCGTCGAGGAGCAGCCCGGACGGAGCCTGTTCACGAACGCTCGCCATCCGTATACGCGCGGGCTCCTCGGATCCGTGCCCGATCTCTCCGGCGACAGGCCGCTCATGCCGATCGCCGGACGGCCGTTGATGATGAGCGAAGCCGTGTCGGGGTGTCCGTTCGTCGACCGGTGCGACTGGGCCGAGGAAGCGTGCCGTACGTGGCAAGCCGAGCTCATCCCCGTGGCGCCCGGAGTCGAAGCGGCGTGCCGGCGCCTTCCGGCGGTTGCCGCTGACGTGGGCCCATCGGCGGCTGTGTGGGAGGGAGGCACTGATGACCGTTCTTGAGGTCGACAACCTCGTGAAGTCGTTCGAAGACCGCGGCGTCGTGCGCAGGGGCAGCAGCGCGCGATCGGTGGCTGTGGATGACGTCTCGTTCACGGTCGGCGCCGGCGAATCCCTCGGGATCGTGGGCGAGTCCGGCTCGGGCAAGACCACCATTGCGCGGATGCTGGTCGGGCTCGAACTGCAGGACAGCGGGACCATCGCGGTGAACGGCCGGACGCTTGTCCGATCGCAATCCTCGCGAGCGCGTCTGCGGCGCGCGAAAGACGTTCAACTCGTGTTCCAGGATCCGTACTCCACCCTCGACCCTCGGCTGACCCCGCTCGAGTGCGTCGAGGCGTCGCTGAAGGTCGCGCAGCGCGGCACCGGGCACGATCGTCGAGCGAGAGCGAAGGAGTTGCTTGCGCAGGTCGGCCTCGGAAGCCGCGAGGCGGGATTGCGGCCGCGCCACCTGAGCGGAGGGCAGCGTCAACGTGTGGCCATCGCCCGGGCGCTCGCTGCGGATCCGGCCGTGCTCGTCATGGACGAGCCTGTCGCCGCGCTGGACGTGTCGATCCAGGCGCAGATCCTGCAACTGCTCGACGACATTCGTCGCGAGTCCGGCACGGCATACGTCTTCATCAGCCACGATCTGGCGGTGGTCAGGCAGATCACAGATCGTGCGCTCGTCATGCAGCGAGGGCGCGTGGTGGAGGCGGACGAAACGGCGAAGCTGCTGGAGAATCCACAGCATCCGTACACGCGCCTTCTGCTGGCGTCGGTGCCGTCGCCCTCGTGGAATCCTGCCGAAGTCTCGCGGCTCCGCGCAGAGATGATGAGTGACATGCGTGACGCGGAAGGGATACGCACATGACCACGTCGGGCACGAGCGCGGACACTGAGAATCGATTCGCGCACTACCTGTGGGGCAAGGCGCCCGCGTGGGCGCTCGCCACAGACCAACGATTCAGTTACTACGCGTACACACCTCCAGAGCTGCAGGGTCGGCAAGACGAGATCCCCCTCGTGATCGTCGTGCACGGAACGCTGCGGCAGCCGCAGGTCTATCGAGACGAGTTCGTCGACTTCGCGCACGAACACCAGTGCGCCGTCCTCGCGCCGTTGTTCCCGGCAGGGATCGAGGAGCCGGGCGACATCGACAACTACAAGCGAATCGCCTTCCGCGGCATCCGTTTCGACCGGGTCCTCCTCGACATGGTCGCCGAATATTCGCAGCGCTACGGACTGTCGTTCGGACGTTGGTACCTCCACGGATTCTCCGGCGGCGGTCAGTTCGCGCATCGGTTCTTCTATCTCCACCCGGACCGTCTCGCCGCGGTCTCGATCGGGGCTCCGGGGGCGGTCACGCTGGTGGACGACCAACGCGAGTGGTGGGTCGGCACGGCCGACGTGCGCGAGCGATTCGGTATCGAACTCGATCTTGACGCCATGCGCCGCGTCCCTGCCCTCCTCGTCATCGGCGCGGACGATTCGGGCGCGGAAGAGGTGACGGTCCCGCAGGGGAGTCGCCATTGGATGCCGGACGCGAACCACGCCGGCAGTGACCGGCAGGAGCGGATCGAGTCGCTTCGCCGAAATCTCGAAGAGCACGGCGTGGACGTCCAATTGGAACGGGTGGCGGGCGCGGGACACCGTGGGCGTCTCATGATGCCGGCAGTCCGCGCGTTCTTCGAGGCAGTGATCGACCGGCAGGGTGGACGTCCGGATGCGGACGAGATGAAGGGGAACTGATCGTGAAGATTCGGGCCGTTGAACTGCGCACCATCGAGATCCCTCGAGTGAGTGCATTCCGCACCTCGCTCGGCACGCAGAGTCTGCACGCCGGCCTCCTCGTGCGTGTCGAGGGCCAGGACAGCGAGGGGTGGGGCGAGTGCGTGGCGGAAGGCGACCCGTCCTACTCGCCTGAATACGTCGGTGGTGCGGTAGGCGTCATGCGAGACTTCCTCGTTCCCCGCCTGCTCGCGGAAGGAGAGGTGCTTCCGCAGGAGGTCTCCTCGCTGTTGGCGGAGTTTCGCGGACACCCGATGGCGAAGTCCGCGTTGGAGGCAGCCGTCTTGGATGGCCAATTGCGCGAGTGGAACCTCTCCATGTCCAACTACCTCGGCGGCACTCGGACGGAGGTGCCAGCAGGTGTCTCGGTGAGCATCGCCGACGACATCGATGCCCTGGTCGGCGAGGTTGCCGACCACCTCGACGCAGGCTATCGCCGGATCAAGCTGAAGATTCAGCCGGGCTGGGATATCGAACCGGTACGCGCCGTCCGAGAGGCGTTCGGAAGCGACGTGCTGCTGCAGGTCGATGCGAACACCGCGTACGGACGCGGCGATGAACGCCTGCTGTCCCGCCTCGACGACTACGACCTGCTGATGATCGAGCAGCCTCTGGATCCCGACGACCTGATCGGACACGCCGACCTCGCTCGCCACGTGCGCACGCCGATCTGCCTTGATGAGTCGGTGACATCCGCTCGGATCGCCGCAACCGCGATCCGGCTCGCGGCGTGCTCGATCATCAACATCAAGCCTGGACGCGTCGGCGGGTACCTGGAGGCGCGAAGAATCCACGACCTCGCCACAGCGAACGGCGTGCGCGTCTGGTGCGGAGGCATGGCCGAAACCGGAGTGGGGCGGGCGGGAAACGCCGCACTCGCGTCGTTGCCCGGGTTCGATCTACCGAACGACATCTCAGCGTCTTCGAGGTATTACGCGAAGGACATCACGGAGCCGTTCACGGTGTCAGACGGCTGTGTGTCGGTGCCGACCCGGCCTGGTATCGGGGTCGACGTCCGCGCCGACGTCCTCGACGAATACACCGTCGCGCGCGACGTCCTGACGCCCTAATCAGGTTCGTCCGGTCGGCCGAGCGACCGCACTGTCGACGCCGCCGCCTCCGCCTCCGCCTCCGCGCATCGCGGTGCTCGCGGCGTTCACGATGGCATCGGTGCGTTCGGTGGCGATGTCCCCGAGAACCGGCGTGATCGTGGGCATGATTCACGCGACCAGCGGCTTGATCGCATCGATCTCCGACTGGTGCGCGTCCTTCTCCATCGCAAGGTCGTAGTCAAGTTGCAGATCGAGGAAGAACCGTTCACTCATCCCCAGCGCTTTGGAGATGCGCACTCCGGTCTCGGGCGTGATCCGACGCTTGCCGTGCACGATTTCGTTGATGCGTCGGGGTGAGACAGCGATGGTCTTCGCCAGGCGGTACTGCGAGATCTTCATCGGCCGCAGGAACTCTTCGAGCAGGATCTCACCCGGGGTCACCGGCTCGAATGCCTTCTCGGTCATGGTCGCTCCTCAGTGGTAATCGGTGATCTCCACGTCCGCTGGGCCACTTTCGGTCCAGCGGAAGCAGATGCGGAATTGCTTGTTGACGCGGATGGAATGTTGGCCAGCGCGGCCACCGGCGAGCTTCTCCAGATGGTTTCCCGGTGGAACGTGCAGGTCATTCAGGGTTGCCGCTCGATTCAGGATGAGCAGCTTCCGGTGTGCGCGCCGGGTGAGCTCGAGGCTCATCTTGCGGGGCTTCTCGCGGTTCCACACCTTCGCCGTCTGGCTGTCGGCGAAGGAACGAATCATTGCGATAATAATAACGTGACGCGTTATTAGTGTGCAAGGGGGCGGACACCGCATCATCGCGGCATCGTGTTGGCTGGACGTATGGCTGTAGATCCGATCGAATCCGTCGTCGCGCGCATCGAGCACGAGGCGGCGGGGTTCGAGCGCTTCGTGCTCGGGATCACGGGCAGCCCGGGGAGCGGAAAAACCACACTCGCGAGCGCAATCGTCGAGCGGATCCGCGAACGCACGCCGGGC
>NZ_DYXM01000235.1 GCF_020742175.1 Dietzia timorensis | reverse complement strand
TCCGCGCCCGTGGGCGACGTCGAGATCGACCTCTAAACCACCTGCACAAAAGGAGGAATGACCCTATGTTCACTCTCTCGCTTCCCAAGTTCCCCAACCCCTTCGCGAAGAAGCCCTCCGCGCCTGATCCGGAGCCGGTGCACCTTTCCGCCGAGGCGGTCGAGGAAATCGGCCGCGAGCTCGACGAACTCCGCAACCGTATTACCGCCGACCTCGGCGATAAGGACCGGGAGTACATCCTCGGGATCATCCGGCTGCAGCGGCGCCTCGAGCTCACCGGACGTGGGCTGATGTTCGCCGGCTTCCTGCCGCCGGCGTGGATCGCAGGCGTCGCCGCGCTGAGCGCCTCGAAGATTCTCGACAACATGGAAATCGGGCACAACGTAATGCACGGCCAGTACGACTGGATGCAGGACCCGATGGTGCATTCGTCCACCTTCGAATGGGACAACACGTGCCCCGGCGACCAGTGGCGGCACTCGCACAATTTCATGCATCACACGTACACGAACATCCTCGATATGGACCGCGACATCGGCTACGGGCTGCTGCGCATGGAGCACGAGCAGGCGTGGAACCCGCTGCGGCTGGGTAATCCCGCGTACGCCTTCGTGTTGATGTGTGCGTTCCAGTGGGGTGTGATGCTGCACGACCTCGAATACGACCGCGTGCTCAAGGGCGAGCGCTCGTGGGCCGAGGTCAAGCCGCTGTTGCGCGGCTGGTGGCATAAGGCCGGCCGCCAGGTCGCCAAGGACTACCTGCTGCACCCGGCGCTCACCGGCCCCCTGTTCCCGCTCACGCTTGCCGGCAACGCCACCGCGAACTTCGTGCGCAACGTGTGGTCGTTCTCCGTGATCTTCTGCGGCCATTTCCCGGACGGCGCGCAGGTCTTCACGCCCGAGGAATGTGAGAACGAGACGCAGGGCGAGTGGTACGTGCGACAGATGCTCGGCTCGGCCAACTTCACCGGCGGGCGGGTCATGCACATCGCCGGCGGCCACCTCGGATACCAGATCGAACACCACCTGTTCCCCGACCTGCCGTCGAGCCGATACCCGGAGATCGCCGACGAGGTCCGCGCGATCTGCGAGAAGAACGGCCTTCCCTACAACTCCGGCCCGTTGTGGAAGCAGGTCGCGAACGTGTGGGGCAAGATGTTCCGGCTCGCGCTGCCGCTGCCTCCGGCGAAGTCCGACGCTCCCGCGGTGCACATCGAGCGCCGCCGCGCGAAGGCCGAGGCGGAAGCCGTGGCTGCCTAGGCCGACAAACCGGCCCGGCTCGACGCAGCCCCGCGATCCATCGGCGAGAACCTTCTGGCCGTCGCCCCTTCTGGGCGGCGGCCAGCGGCGTTTGGATAGCCCCATGAGCGACTTCGAACGGCGTAAGGACCAGGTACAAGAGGCCATCTCGTCAACGGCCGGTCTCGTCGGTCGCCTCACCGCGATCACCACAGACGCCGTCGGCTCGGCCGCGCGCGAAGTCGGCGACTGGATCTCCGACGGAGTCGAAATGCGGGAAGCCGCGAAGCTCTCCCGAGAGGACGAGCAGCGCAACAAGCAACCGGACGACCAGCAACACACCGACGACACCGAGGGCGGAGCGTAGCGCTAGGGGATTACGAGGCACGTGGTGGTGCCGTGAGCGATGAGCTTGCCGCGTTCGTCGACGACCTTGCCTTCTGCGGTGGCGACCTTCCGCCCGGTGTGCACGACGGTTCCGGTCGCCGTGAGCTCGGCGCCGTCGAGGCCCGCAGCACGAATGTAGTTGACCTTCAGCTCGAGAGTCGTATAACCGACGCCGGCGGGCAGAGTGGAATGTACGGCGCAGCCCATGACGGAATCGAGCATGGTCGCTGCGATTCCGCCGTGCACGGTGCCCTGCGGGTTCGAAAAATCGGGCTTGGTCTTGGCGGACATCACGACCCGCCCGTCCTCGACCTCGTCGAAGCGCATCCCGAGCAGTCGCCGGATTGACGGGGTCTCGTCGGAATCGTTCTCCTGAACCCACCGGAGTACTTCGAGTCCGGTCATGGTGGTGATATCGGGAAACTGCTCTGCCATGGTCGTTTTCCTTCTTGTAGTGGGCGTAATTCCGATTGTCAGTCTGTTGTGGGGGAGTTCTGACGAAGTGTCGCCAGAGCCTGGGCGTACATTCGCTTCTTACTGGTCCCCAGAGTGTCGCCCGCTTTCTCGGAAAGGCTGCGCGCCAGGTCTACGGCACTGGATCGAACGGCATCTTCGGCGACCGCCCTGTCGACGATCTGCGCCGCCTGCGCATCCGTACCTCCGTAACGCTTGGAGGAAAGCATCGCTTCATGCGCAGTATGCTTGCTCAACCGGGCCTGGATCAGCGCGGCCATGCCGGGCGTGAACGGGATATTGATGTCAACCTCCGGCAGGCACCAGAATCCTCTGTCGGCACGCATGATCCGGAAATCGTGCGCGAGGGTCAGCATTGCCCCGGCAGCAAATGCATGACCTTGAATCGCGGCGACGGTGATCATGGGAAGTTCGAGGAACCGAGCGAAAAGTTCCTGCACGTCCGCGATGTACGAGTCAAAGCGGTCGAAGTTCTCTCCGAGCCAGTCCAGATC
>NZ_DYXM01000234.1 GCF_020742175.1 Dietzia timorensis | reverse complement strand
GCTGATCGATCTGCAGCGACGGCCCGTTGTTCGCCTCGGACAACGGCATCTTCACCTCGAAAGGCGCCTCGGCGCCGGGCGCGAGAGCGTCCGCGAGCGGCTCGAAGGGCCCGGCGGTTTCGAAATCCTGCTCCGGCGCCGAGAGCGCCGCGCGCACCTGCGACGGCTCCGAGGTCCCGGGGCCGCGCTGCAGCCGGAGCGTGAGGTCGGTGATCTCCTCATCGGACGCGTTGGTCACGGTCCCGCGGACGGTGACCAGCGGGATGCCGTTGATCGCGTCGGAGCCCGGCGCACCGTCGGCGACCTGCGGGGTGATTTCGTCGATCGACACCCGCGCGTGGGTCGGCGCCGGATTCGGGACGAGGTCGAGCTCGGCCGCCGTCTGCGGCTCCGGAGCGCCCGGGGCGGCGGTGGGCGCGGCTGCCGCCGACGGGGCGCCGAGGACCGACTGGGCCGCGGCGATCCCGGCGACGGGTGTCAACACCAGCGCGGCAGTACACGCCACACTGGCGCAGACCCTCGCGCCCCGCCGGATCACTGCCCGCTGCCCCGCGTGTTGTCGTCGCGGCCCGACTGGCCGGAGTTACCGCGGTTGCCGGAGCCTCCCGAATTTCCGGCCGGGCCCGATTGCCCGCCGGCTTTCTTCTGGTTCTGCCGATTGCCGTGGGAGCCGCGAGGCCGCTGGGCGTGCTGGTTCTGGCCGTGCCCAGCCTGCTGACCGCCACGTCCACGACCGCCGCGGCCCCTGCGCCGGCGCGAGCGCTTGCGCCCTTCGCCGCTGCGCGTCGCGTCCGCGGCCGCTCCGTGGCCCTTGTCTGCGCCCTGGACGGGCTTGTTACCGCTTGCTGACGTCGGACGTGCCGAGCTCTCCTCGCGAGTCGCCGATCTCCTGTTCGGATCGACGACGTCGGCGGGGCGTGGCTCGGGATTTCGTCCGGCCACCTCGGCGGCCGCGAGCTCCGGGAGGAGGTCGCGCGCGGTGTCCATCAGTCGGCGCTCGTCGGTGTAGGCAAGCCGCATGGGCAACAGCTTAAAAGCCACCCATGCCACTTCGGTGATTTCCGGGTCCTCATCGCACAAGTCTCCGTCGTCGTACCGGATGATGTGGTGGTGAACCGTCTTGTGGATGCGTTTTCCGTCGGCGACGAACCAGTAGTCGATGCTGCCGAGCTCGGCGAGGATCGTGCCGTTGAGGCCAGTCTCCTCGAGCACCTCGCGCCGCGCGGTCTGCGCGTAGGTTTCGGTGCCCTCGACGTGCCCCTTGGGCATCGACCACAGCATGCGCCCACGCCGGTCGAGCCTGCCGATCAGCGCGACTTCGAGCGCCTCGACGCTCGCGAGGTCGAGACCTTCGCCCTGTTCCGCGTAGGCCTCGGCGAGTTCGGCGAGGCCGCGCACGACCATCCCGCCCGCGGAGGTTTCGCGGACCGTGCGTAGCGAGGCGTGCGGGCCCCGCGCGGTGGACTTACGTGAGCCACCGCGCGCGCCCTGTCCGCGCTGCTGGCCGCCGCGCCCGCCGTGGCGCTGGCCCTGCTTCTGCCCTGGCTTCTGGCCCTGACCCTTGGCGCCCTGTCCGCGCCCGCGGCCGCCCGTGCGGGAGCCGCCGCGGGCGTTCTTGCGCTGCTGTCCGTGTTGTCTCTGCTGCTCGGCGGAGCTGTCGTCGCCCGCGCCAGCCTTAGACGTCCCGTCGCCAGTGGTGGTGCCGTTGGCTGCCGCGCCCGCCTGGGCGCGTGCCCCGGAGCCGCGGCCTCGGCCGCGCCGACGTCGTCGCCGGGAGCGGCCCTCGGCCGGCCCGTGTCCCGGGTCGGCGTTGCCCTTGGCGGGGCCGCTCTTCGGTGTTGCACCACCTGTCCCGTTGCCGCCCTTTCCGGGCGCCCCGGCGGATCCGTGCGCGTGGGCGCGCTGTCCGCCGGCCGGGGGCTGCGCGGCGTTCGAACCATGGTTTCCCGCAGGTCCGGCCGCGCGCCGGGAACGTCGTCGGCCTGGGCGCGAACCCGCGCTCGCCGTTTGACGTTCAAAATCGTTCACTTGCTAATGGTATCCGACAACCCCCTGAAACTAAGGAATCGTCGGCCCGTGCGCGGCCCCTGCTCGGCGCACGGGCTCGCCGGGCACGGATTCGGGCCGGGGCGAATTCGCGGTAAAGTTTCCGCCGTGACTTCCCCGGGCCATCAACTGGAGCTTCTCGCGGCGGCGCAGGGCCGACTCAACACGTTGGCCCCGCTGCTCACCCCGCTCGCCGACGACTTCGCGGCGAGCGGGCACGAGCTGTACCTCGTGGGAGGCAGCGTGCGCGATGCGCTTCTCGGCGCGCGGGTGTCGGACATGGACTTCACCACCGACGCACGCCCCGAGACCGTGCGCCAGATCCTCACCCGCCGCGCCCGCGCGGTGTGGGACACCGGAATCGAGTTCGGCACGGTCTCCGCGGCCATCCCGGTCCCCCGGTCCGCCGCCCCTTCGCTGGATGACGCCGCGCAGCCGCAGCCCGAATGGCAGGTCGAGATCACGACGTACCGCGCGGATTCGTACGACGGGGTCACCCGGAACCCGACGGTTACCTTCGGCGACACGCTCGAAGGTGACCTCGTCCGCCGCGATTTCACCGTCAACGCGATGGCGGTGCGCCTCCTGCCCGGCGGCGGCACCGAGTTCTGCGACCCCATCGGCGGGGTGGACGCGCTCGCCGAGAGGATCATCGACACCCCGTCGTCACCGGAAGTGTCTTTCGGCGACGATCCCCTGCGGATGCTGCGTGCGGCGAGGTTCGTCTCGCAGCTCGGCTTCGACCTCGCCCCGCGCGTGCGCGAATCGATGCGGGAGATGGCCGAGCAGATCGACCGGATAACCGTCGAGCGAGTGCGCACCGAGCTCGACAAGCTCATGCTCGGCGCGGATCCCGTCGCGGGGATCAACGTCCTCGTCGAGACGGGCCTGGCCGAGCGTGTCATGCCGGAAATCCCCGGTATGCAGCTCGAACGCGACGAGCACATGCAGCACAAGGACGTGTACTGGCATTCGCTCACCGTGCTGCAGCAGGCTATCGACCTCGAAGACGACGGCCCGGATCTCGTGCTGCGCTGGGCGGCGCTGCTCCACGACATCGGCAAGCCGGACACGCGCGCGCCCAAGCCCGGCGGCGGGGTCACCTTCCACCACCACGAGGTGGTCGGCGCGAAGATGGCGCGCAAACGCATGCGGGCGCTCAAGTATCCGAAGGCGATGATCGAGGACGTCTCGGGCCTGATCTTCCTGCACCTGCGTTTCCACGGCTATGGAGACGGCGCCTGGACGGACTCGGCGGTGCGGCGCTACGTCAACGATGCCGGCGACCTGTTGCCGCGGTTGCACAAGCTCGTCCGCGCCGACTGCACCACCCGCAACAAGCGCCGCGCGAACCGGCTGCAGCGCAACTACGATTCGCTCGAGCAGCGCATCGCCGAGATCGCCGAGGCCGAGGACCTGGCGCGGGTGCGCCCCGATCTCGACGGCAACGACATCATGGAGATCCTCGGCGTGCCGCCGGGGCCGGTCGTCGGCAAGGCGTGGAAGTACCTCAAGGAGCTCCGGCTCGACCGCGGTCCGCTGGACCCGGACGAGGCCAAGGCGGAGCTCAAGGCGTGGTGGGAGAACCAGCAGGGCGGGAACTGACGTGGGCGTTGCGCGCGGATGGCACGTGACCTCCCCCGCGCGGCGCGCGCAGCTCTCCGACGCCGTGACCGCGCTCCTCTCCCGACGTGCGTGGTGGCTCGGCTGGCTCGTCGCCCTCGCGGTGAGCGCCGCAATCCACGTCTTCGGGTTTCCGGGCTTGCAGGACCATCCGCCCTACCGCATCGATTTCGACGTCTATCGCACGGGCGGGCAGGTCGTCCTCGACGGTGGCGACATCTTCGCGATCCTGCCCGCGCTGGCCCAGGGCGACCACCTACCGTTCACCTATCCGCCGATAGCGGCGCTGATATTCACGCTCTTCGCGCTTGTCCCGCTCGGCGTCGGCTCGACGTTGATGACCCTCGCATCGATCGCCGGTCTCGGGTACTGCCTCGTCCTCATCGCGCGTTTCACGTGGAACATCTCGGTCCGTACGGCGATCGGGCTCACGCTCCCGTTGCTCGCGCTGGGGCTGTGGATCGGCCCGGTGCGCGAAACTCTGCTGTTCGGGCAGATCAATATCCTGCTCATGGTGGGCATCCTCGCCGGGCTGCTTGCGGGCACGGCGCCGTGGCGGCCGAGCGGCCGTGCAGACGGCGACGAAAACCCCGCGCGCGCCTCGCTGTGGGGGCCACTTCTCGTCGGCCTCGTGTCGGCGGTCAAGCTCACACCGCTCGTATTCGGGCTGTACTACCTCGCCCGGCGCGATTTCCGCGGTGCCGCGGCGATGACAGCCGGCTTCGCTGTGAGCACCGGCATCGGCTTTGCGGTGCTACCGGGCGCTTCGGTCGAATATTGGACGACGACGCTTTTGTCCTCCGAGCGGATCGGCGTCCCGTCCTTCGCCACGAATCAAGGCTTCAACGGCCTACTACAACGGCTCCTCGGCGAGGGGCCCACGGCCACCGCGATCTGGATCGCCCTCTCGATCGCGTCGATCGCCGTCATCGGAATCCTTGCCTGGGCCCTGAGCCGGGCGGGTCGCCCGGCGGACGCGGCGCTCGCGGTGGCGCTGGTGTCGCTGTTCGCCTCGCCCGTCACGTGGGGGCATCACTGGGTGTGGATCGTGCCGTTCGCAATCGTCGTCCTCCGCATCGCACTCCCACGTATGACGTCGGACGCCGCCGCTCCCCTGCCGGCGTCACTCGTGCTCTACGCGCGAATCCTCGCGGTTGCGGGGGCGCTTATCTTCTACGCCACCCCTTACTGGCTCGTCCCTCACGACGACGGGGCCGAGCAGAACTGGAACGTGCTGGACCATATCGTCGGCAACGCGTTCGTCCTGTGGGCGCTGGCGTTCCTCGTGCTTCTAGCGTGGTGGGCGCGGGTACCCCATTCCGCGGATTCGACCGGGAAAGTTTCGCCCGAGAACGACTGATTCCCGGCGCTCCCCCGACCCCGTTCCGGCGCGCCCGGGTCCGCTGGTCTCGAGGCGTTTTGTCGCAGGTAGACCACGCGATAGTGCGCCGACGAAGCGGTGGAGGACGAACGGGTGCGCGAAGCGGCGTCGAATTAGCGCGAAGTCCGACGTCAAAGTTGTGGATAGAGCCGCAGGCAATCCACAGCCATCGGTAGCGCACCCCGTAGTCCAGGCCTGTGGGTCACGCTATGGGCATGGATTACTTCTTCGGAGACGGCCTCGTAGAGCCGACACAATGGACCACCCCTCCCAACCTCGACCTCGGCGGCGCCGGGGCGCTCGACGCCGTGGCCATCGACTTCACCGGCAGCGGCACGGAATCCGACGCGATGTGGGATTCCGATGGCGACGGGGTCGCCGACCGGGTCGTGCTCGCCCACGACACCGAGCACGCCGAGACCTACACCGACGATGGCGCCGGCACCTGGGCTGTCCCCTATATGGGCGGCGCTGCGGCGGGATCGGCGGCCGCGGGCGGCGCTCTCGGCGGGGTGGGTTCCCTCAGCCCCGCCGCTCTCGGCGGAGGGTCGGTCGCCGGCGGCTCCATGATGGGCGGCGGCTCGGCGGGCGGCCTCGGCTCGCTCGCCGCAGGTTCGTTGGCACTTGGAGCTATCGGCAGTTCTCTTGGCGCAGGCTCGGCAGAGGGCATCGACCTCGAGCTGCCGCCGCTTCCCGAACTCCCGCCGCTACCGGCGCCGCCGGAGCTGCCGAACCTGTGCGATGTCGTATGCCCGGAGCCGGTTCAGGGTGGGATCGAAGCCCCGGCACCCGAACCCGCGCCGGAGCCTGCGCCGGAACCTACGCAGTCGGTAGAAGAGGCGCTGGCCGGCGACACCGATCACCTCGCGGGCCCCGACCCCGTTCCGCCGGCACCCGCTGCGCCGGGGAATAGCGAGATCGCCGCGATCCAAGGAGGCATCGAGGCAGGATCGGCGGCGGCGATGGGCTCGCTCGATGCTGCCGCACTCGGTTCGACCGGCGGCGGCGTCGATGCCGGTAGCGCCGCGGGAAGCGCCGCCGCCGGGTCGTTAGCGGCCGGGTCCCTGGGCGCCGGGTCGGCCGGAGGCGGATCCGTGGGAGTGGGGTCCGTTGGGGTCGGCTCGGTGGGCGGTGGCTCCGTGGGCGGTGGCTTCCTTGGGGCCGGGTCCTTGGGTGCCGGGTCGCTGGGCGGTGCCGGGCTGGGCGTGCTGTCGGGGTCCATTGGGATCTGATGGCCCCGTCGCACCGGGTGCGGAGCTGGGCTCCGCGCGGTTGGACAGCAGCGTCGCGGCGACGAGGAGCATGCCGCCGACCAGGCAGAACACCAGGATTCGCACGAGCGCGCTCATGGTGGCGAGGTCGACGAGGAACAGCTTTGCCAGGGAACCGAGGAATACGACCGCTCCGACGGCCTTCGCTCCCGGCAGGGCCTTCTTCGTCGACAACAGGACGATCGCCAGCGCGAAGCATCCGACGGTGACGACGAGGTGTCCGAGGTAGAAGTACACCTCGCTGCCGGATCCGGCTGTGAGATAGAGCCCGGCGTACAGGATCGTCGAGGCGATCCAAGCGAGCGAGAGCAGGGCCCATGCCCAGTTCGGCGTCGAGGTCGCGGGTCGCGTGGAGAAGAGCGTCGACAGGGTTCGAGCGAGGACGTAGAGCGCGAAAGTCAGCATTGCGGTGACCACAACGAGCTGCGCCAGCGGCAGGCCGGGAACGTCGAGAGGCTCGTTGGGAAGCATCCACAGGTCCGCGTTGAGGATCTCGGGGATAGTCCAGACCAGCGGGATGGCGCCGATGATGCACGCCTGGACGAGGCTGTGCATCGTCCGGTTGTGCTGGTGCCAGGCGAACGCGCTCGCCGCGGACACCGTCAGCGTGATGCATGCGATTCCCGCCGGCCAGTCGAGTTCTCGCGACATCCACAGAAGACCGATGTTGAGGGCCATCGCGCCGAGGCTCATCGTTACTCGGCCATACATGACGGTTGTGGACCGTAGCTGTTTGGCGCGGAGCTGCAGGAAAATGCCCGCGGGAATAAAGAAGGCCGACAAAAGGAGGAAGAAGAACGGGTTCGGATTCACCTCGAGGTCGAAGAAGAAGTACGCGACCGGAAGCGCCGGCACGAGAGCGCACGCGCCGGTAACCAGCTCGTACGAGTGGTCGTGTTCGATGTCGCGGGCACCGATGATCATGGCGGACACCGCTGTGGCGGTGAGTACGGCAATGTAGGGCACCGGCCCGAGGTCGAATTCGAGATCCGCGCCATCGGCGACGTCGAACCACAGAAGCACGAAAATCGCGGTCACGGTGCCGAGGTAGGTAAGGGTGCGGACGATGCGCAGCACGATTCCGAGGTGTGTCGTGAGCAGCCCGGAGACGAGGAACATCACGGCGACGGCCGCGAGCGTGAGTAGCGAGTGCCCGACGATCACCATCGACACCATCGCGCCACATGAGCCGATTCCGGCCATGACGGCGGAGTTGAGTTTCCGCGCGAGCCAGAGCCCACTCGCGGCGACTACGAACACGATGATGAGGCCGATGGATTGCGGGAGGAGTTCGTAGACGGCCGATGCGGCCACCGGGATGAGCATGAACACCGCGATCGACGTGCCAAGAAGCGCCAGCGCACCGATGTGTGTGGATGGCCTGGCGAATTGGTGACTCGGCGTCCGCGGAGAGGACAGGCCGCGCTTCTTTTCGTGGCGCTGTTGCAGTATCCAGCCGGAGCCGCCGAGGACCGCTCCGACGAGGACGGCGATGCCGAGCTGACCGAACGGGCCGACGAGGTTGAACACGATGGCGAGGAAGAATGCCATGCCGATTGCGGTGAGGACGCCACCGACGATGCCGAGCACGCGGGTGACCGCGCCCTCCTTCGTCCCCCACGGGTCCGGCTTGGGCGCGGCGACCCGCTTATCAACAGGCGGCAGCGGATGCTGGACGCTCTGAAACGCCGGGATCAGGTTCTCCTCGCGCGGCCGACTCGGCGCCGTCGGGAATGACGACGTCGTCCGGTCGCCTTGCCGGGCGCCGGACTTCGCCTGCGCCGCGCCAGCCGGCTTGGTTGGCGACGGGCGTGGAGCTTGGCCTGTAGTCCGGGCTGGAGCCTGGCCCTGTGCGGCAGGCGTCTTCCCGTGTGCGGCGTCCTGGGACGCGGCCTTCGGAGGTTGCGGGGAACGACCTTGCGCCGGCCGCGTGGGCTCGGCGACTTGTTGCGGGCGCTGCGCGGGCGGGGTTTTCGGCGGCGCTGCGGCCTGGGGCTTCTTCGCAGGAATCGGCGTCGTCGCCGGAGCAGCGGTCTTCTGCGCCGACGCCGCAGGCGCACCGAGCGCGTCGACGCGCGTGGCGATTCGGCTGAGGATCTCCTGGGACTGGCCAAAGGACGCCGCCAGCTGGCGAATGTCCTTGCCGAGGTCCGGCACATCCTTGCGCTGCAACGAGGAATCATCGCGTGTAGTGGGCATAACTCACAGATGCGCGCGCAGGGCCCAGATGTTCCCGATGCCAAGGGATTCGCGCCCACAGTGGTGCGCTGAACTCCGTCTCGGACGCCCGGAACGGGGGTGCACGGCCACCCAACCCGCCGGTATCCCGCGCCGACTGGCCGATCTGCCCGCACAATATTCACATAATCACGCCAAAACCCCGCCGGCCGGCGCAAAGGAGGTAGACACGGATGAGCGAGCGGCAGAACTACCTGTCAGGCGCGCGCGACGCGCGGCAGCCGTGTCCCGGCGAACTCCTCATCGCGTCCCCCGGCATGGACGATCCGATTTTCGGTCGGACCATCATCTACCTCATCGAACACGGAGTCGAGGGCACCCTCGGCGTCATGCTCAACAAGCCGCTCGACGCCAACGTCGCCGACCTCCTCGAACCGTGGGGCCAGATCCTCGCTCCCCCACATGCGCTCTTCCGCGGCGGCCCTCTCAGCGGGGACTCCGGCGTCGCTCTCGCTGTCGCTCAGCCTGGTCGGCTGCTTCGCGACGACGAGCATGTCCACAACGTCGAGTCGCGCGTGTACGTCGTCGACCTCGATGCCGACCCCGATTCCCTATCGAACGCGGTGGAGGGTGTCCGCATTTTCGCCGGCTACGCGAGCTGGGCGCCCGGGCAGCTCACCGCGGAACTCGCGCGCGGGGACTGGATCGTCGCGCTGGGCCTGCCGTCCGACGTCATTACCGAAAAGGCAGGCGACCTCTGGGCGCAGGTGATGCGCCGGCAAGAGGCGCCATTGAGCCTGTTCTCGACGTACCCGGCCGACCCGAGTCTCAATTGATGGGAACGTAAGTTCATCCGTTGGGATAGCGGCGAGTACGC
>NZ_DYXM01000233.1 GCF_020742175.1 Dietzia timorensis | reverse complement strand
AGAATCGTCCGCGCCGCCTCGAGCCCGTCCATCTCGGGCATGCGCACATCCATGAATATGACGTCGGGCTGAAGCGATCGCGCGGCGGCCACGGCCTCGACGCCGTTGGACGCGTCCCCGGCTACGACGATGTCCGGCTGGGCGCCGAGGAGCGCGGCGAAGCCCTGCCGAACCATCACCTGGTCGTCGGCGATCATCACCGAGATTGTCATGAGTTCACCCTAGTCGCGCCGGACTGCGCTAGCGGGCGCGCGAGCGCAGCGGCACGGTCGCGGTGACGGTGAACCCGCCGTCGGAGGCGGGCAGCGCGGTGAAAGCGCCGCCCACTGCACGCACCCGCGCGGACATGCCCTGGATGCCCGAGCCACCGCTGGTGCCCGGCGCGATAAGCGCGTCCGGGGCGGCGGGCCCGTTGTCGATCTCGATCGACGCGACCTTGGCACCGTCCCCGAAGCCACCTGTCTGGTCGGCGCCGATCTCGAGGTTCACCACCACCGCGCCGCCGGGCGCGTGCCGCGACGCGTTCGACAGCGACTCCTGCAGCACCCGCTGCAGCGCGACGCCCGCGGTCTCGTCGATATCCGAGATCTCCCCGGACACCGTCCAGGTGACATCGACCCCCGAGCGTCGCGCGGCGTGCAGCGTCGGCAGGATCTGGTCCGCGCCCACTGGGGTGACCTCCGGCGATTCGGCATCCGAGCGCAGCACCCCGAGTAGCCCGCGCACCTCGTCGAGCGCGCCGCGTGCGGTCTCGGCGAGTGTGTCGAACTCGGCGTGGATCGCCGGCGTGACCCCCTGCAGCCGGTACGGCGCCGACTGCGACTGGACCACGATCATCGACATCTGGTGAGCGACCACATCGTGCAGATCGCGGGCGAGCTTATTGCGTTCCTCAGCAAGGATGCGCAGGTCCGCCTGCTCCGAAGAGCGCGCCGACTCGCGAGCGAGCTGCACGGTGGACGTCGCCAGCTGACGCCGCGAGAGCACCAGCTGGCGGATCAGGATGAACAGCACGGAGAACATCAAGGAGCCGAGGAACCAGCCGAGTTTGATCTCGGAACCGGGATTCAGCAGCTGGAGAAGCGCGGTCGCGAGTACAGCCCATCCGACGTACGCCCACTTCACCGTCAACACGACTGCGGCGAGGCATATCGCGAGCGCGAGGTGATAGGTGACCGGCCAGCCGAGCGCGAATTCCGGGTTGTCATGCGTCGGCACGATGACGATGCAGGACACGAACACGCAGGCCCACGCGGCCATCGGGTAATAACGGACGACGGCCACCGGCCACACCGCGAGTGCCGAGAGGAACGGCAGCAGCACGGTGATCACGTTGTGGGTCTGATTAATCGTCGGCCACGTGATGGCAAAGAACACCAGTGCCACGAAGACGAAGAACACGTCAGCCCAGCGTCCCCGAAGTGACTCGGCGACCCGGGTTCGCACCCCGGACCGCTCGATCGAGTTCGCTACCTTCTCGCGTGTTTTCATACCGAGAACGCTATCGGCCCGGCACCGCCGCGTAATCCCCCTGCAGAGTGATATGCCCCTACCCCGCCCGGAGTACCCCGCGGGAGTGAGGGAAAGTTCCCCTGCGCAGGGGATTCGGCCGTCGATGCCGCGCCCATAGCTTGATCGGCATGCTCACGCCCCAGTCGTTCCCCGCAGCCCAACCCCGCCCCTATCTGCGCACCGAATCCCGCATGCGCCGCTTTCGCCGCCTGGCCCTCGCCGCTCTGTGCGCCGGCCTGCTCGCGCTCGGCGCCGTGGCCCTCGAACCCAGCGCCCACGCCGGGCAACTCTCCACCAACACCACCGCGGCGCCGCACTCGGAAGCGGTGCGCACCGCGTCACTCCTCGCCCATGACGTCGGAGGCACCGAGTATTTCCCGCCGAGCGTCGTCGCCGGGCTCGGGTACTCACCGGCGCTGGAGGGCCGCATCGCCTCGAAGGCCGACGGCGACTGCTCCTCCCCCATCTCGCTCCCGGAATCGTTCGAACCCGCGTGCCGCACGCACGATCTCGGCTACGACCTCCTCCGTCTCGCCCACCGCAACGGAGATCCGCTCCCCGAGGCCCTGCGCCGCGAACTCGACGCGCAGTTCTCCCGCGGAATCCACGCCTCGTGCGACGAGCACGGGGAACGCGAGCCCGGCGGGCACCGCTTCTCGCTGCGGGCACGGGCCGACAACGCGGGCTGCCACGCGATGGCATCCATCGCCTATAAGGCGGTCCAGATCAACACGATGCGTCAGGGAAATGGCGCCCCGGTCCGCGAGTCACTCCCGTGGTAGCCCATCCGCTGCCCACGCGCCCGCTGCGCCTCGCCCCTCTACGCCTTCCGGTGGCGAGCCCGCCCCGGCGCCTCGCGCGGCGCGTGTCTTCGTGGCTGCTTGCTGCCGCGGCCATCGCTTTCGCCGCCTACGTGCTCATCGGCGCGCTGTCGTCCGCGGCGTGGTGGACGTTCAATTCCGGCCCGCTCACCGGAGATCCCGAGATCGTGCTCACCGAGCCCTCCCCCAGCGGTGCCGTCCGCGTCTACAGCGATACCCCGGAGCTGGCGCCAGACGAATCCGCCGCTCAGGCAGTCGACGCGCTCGACGCGAAAGGCGGATTCGCCCGCAGCACGCTCGTCGTCGCACTGCCCACGGGCTCGGGATGGGTCGACCCGAAGGAGGTCGACGCGCTCGAGCGCCACGCCGGAGGCGACCTCGCGACGATCTCGATGCGCTACTCCCGGGCGCCTTCCGGCGCGGTGTTTGCGCTGCGTCCGGAGGTCGCCGAGGACTCCGCCCACGCGCTGCTCTCCGCGGTCGCCGAGCGGCTGCGCACGATGGAACCCGGGGAAAGGCCTCGCCTGATCGTGCACGGACAGAGCCTTGGCGCCCAGGCCGGCGAGGCCGCGCTCGCCGACCGCGCCCTACTGCCGTTCGTCTCGGCGGTGCTGTGGCAGGGACGGCCCGGGGAGGAATTCTCGCGCGCCTCGAACGCAGCTTCGCTGGGCGATTGCGCCATCTCCGCCGTCAACGGCGACGATCCTGTGACGAAGCTATCGTGGCACCTCCTTGCAGATCCCGCGGAGGCCGTGGGTGTGTTGTCCCGGTTGCCCGGTTCGGAGTCGAAAACCCCTGGAACAGCGCACTCCTACGTGCCACTGCTGCCGCCCGAGCACTGCACGCCGGAAGGCCCGGCCGATGGCCGAGACGCGCCCGGTGGCACAGCGTTCGCTGCGTCGACAGCAGGAAATCGAGTACGCTGACCGGGTTGATCACGAAAGGTTGGCCACGCGTCCGCGGACGTTCCGCAGCGATGCCGGGCCGCACAACTACCCCTATGCCCAGAAAATCCACGACGACGAAGCCCCGATCACCGAGGCGTAAGGTCGCCGTCGCGCTGAGCATCGCCGCGATCGCCTTCAACCCCGCCGGAATCGGCAGCGCCGGAGCCGAGATCGCGCCGCCGCCCGCGGAGACGTCGGAGGCCCTGCGCGCGGCCGGCGAACTAGCCGCCGGCACGCCGGGGACCGACTACTTCGCGCCCGAAACGATAGTCGCGCTCGGCTACGAGCCCGGCGTCGCCGACGGCGTCGCCATGCGCCCGGACGGGGACTGCTCGTCCCCTGTCGAACTGCCCGCGAGCTTCGACAACGCGTGCCGCACCCACGACCTCGGCTACGATCTGCTCCGCATCGCACACGACCACGACGTGCCGATCCCGGAGGGTTTGCGCCGCGCGCTCGACTCCCAGCTCGGCGCCCGCATGCACGCCTCGTGCGGTGGAACCGACGTCGCCGGGTGCCACATGATCGCCGCCGCAGCAGAGGCCGCCGTCGCAGCGAACACGATCCGCCAGGCGGGCGGAACGCCGGTCCACGAGGAACTGCCGGACATCCTCGCCTCCTTCACCGGCGCATCACCCGCCGAATCCGAGTAGCGACACCGAGGAGCCCCATGCCGCGCACCATCGTCATCACCGGAGCGACGCGCGGCATCGGCCTCGTCGCCGTACGCGAACTGGCCCACCGCCACCGGGACGCGACCTTCGTACTTCTCGCCCGCCCCGAGAGCGGCGCCGCCGCCGTCACAACCCTGCTGGATGACGGCGTACGAGCCGAGTTCGTCCCAGTCGACCTACGGTCGCTGTCCTCCGTCGCCGAGGCGGCGCGCGATGTCTCCGAGCGCATCCGGTCGGGACAGCTCCCGCCGCTCGGGCATCTGGTGCTCAACGCGGGCGCGCAGCTACCCAGCGCGATGAGCCGTACGACCGATGGGTTCGAGGGGACTTTCGCCGTCAACGTGCTCGCCAATCACGTGCTGGTGCGCTATCTGGGCCCGCTCGTGGAACCGTCCAACCGCATCGTGATCACGGTGTCCGACACCCACTTCGGCGACCTCCAACACAATCTCGGCGTGATGCCCGGCCCGCAATGGCGTTCGCCCGAGAAACTCGCCCGGCCCGGCGCCTTTCGCGCACCGACGACCACCGCCGCCGGTCGCACCGCCTATTCGACGAGCAAGCTCGCGGCGATCTACATGGTGCATTCTTATGCCCGAGAGTTCGGCACGGACGGCGCCGGTTCGCACGCCGGACCAGCGGTGATCGGCTTCAACCCGGGGTTGGTGCCCGGCACGGGCCTGATGCGCGATGCGCCGCTGCCCATGCGGCTGTCCATGAAGTATGTCCTCCCGGCGC
Organism: Dietzia timorensis; assembly: GCF_020742175.1. Lineage (GTDB taxonomy): Bacteria > Actinomycetota > Actinomycetes > Mycobacteriales > Mycobacteriaceae > Dietzia > Dietzia timorensis_A. The sequence continues at coordinate 1,257 of NZ_DYXM01000233.1, read as the reverse complement.
TGACGGTGACTCCGATCGCGAGCACCCAGCGCGACGCGGGACAGTGGCTCGCGGACGTCGTCACGGGTGACACGAGAGCCCCAAGCGGCTCGTACGTGAGCCGCGACCGCGAAGTGTGGTCCTCGGCCGAGTCCTACGACACAGAGCGCGAAAACGAACTGCGCGACGTCGCGGATCGCCTCACCGCGCAGTGGCTATCCGGGCGATAATTCAGCGTCGAGCAGGCACGGTTCACACTCTTGCGCAATGCACAGATTTCGGGAGGCGCTACGTTCAGGATCCCTCGGTAGCGTCTTCGTTTCTGCCGGAAGTCAACCCCGAGGAGCACGAGTGACATACGCATCGATCACGCCTGACGTTCGACGACTCTGGGGCTTCGGTAGGCGCGGTTCGACGGTGTGCCACACCATCACTCCACGCGATCCGCAGGAGGTTATCGACGCGGTCGTCGCGGTTGCCGAGCACAACGCCTCGTCGCCGGACTTCCTCAAGCGTGGGGTCGTTGCTCGCGGGCTCGGACGCTCGTACGGGGACAACGCGCAAAACTCCGGTGGACTGGTTATCGACCTTTCCGGGCTCGATCGCATTCACTCCATCGATGCGGAATCGGGCATCGCCGTCATGCAGCCAGGGGTGAGCCTCGACCAACTCATGCGCGCAGCTCTGCCCCATGGTCTTTGGGTTCCCGTGTTGCCGGGGACCAGAGAGGTCACCGTCGGCGGTGCGATCGGCTGCGATATCCACGGCAAGAACCACCATTCGGCGGGATCGTTCGGCAACCACGTCGTCCAGCTGGATCTGCTCGTCGCCGACGGTAGTGTGCTGACGCTGCGACCGGAGGGGTCGCTCGACGACCCGGACGGGTCGATTTTTTGGGCGACGATCGGCGGCATCGGGCTGACCGGGATCATCCTCGAGGTCCACCTGCAGATGACCCACACCGAGACCGCGTACTTCCTCGCGGACACCGACCGCACGGCGAATCTCGACGAGACGATCGAGCTGCATACCGACGGTTCGGAATCGACATACACCTATACCTCTGCATGGTTCGATTCGATTATCGACGAGCCTCATCTCGGGCGTGCGGGGCTCGCCCGTGGCTCTCTCGCGACGCTGGAGCAGCTCAAGGAGTTCGCCCCCGAGAAGGCGAAAGACCCGCTCGCCTTTGACGCGCCCCACCTTTTCGACGTGCCCGACGTCTTTCCCAATGGGTTGGCGAACAAGCTCGATTTCACGATCGTGTCGAAGGCGTAC
>NZ_DYXM01000232.1 GCF_020742175.1 Dietzia timorensis | reverse complement strand
GGGGCTCACGAGACCGAGGGAGTCCCAGTGGTGCAACGTGCGCACGGTGATTCCCGCGAGCTTCGCGACCTCGCCCACCGACCAGCGGTGCTCTCCGCCGTCATACTGCATGGGTATTCGTCCTTTCCGGGCTGAAGCCCACCTGGCGTCTTGCGCTAGAAGCTACCCTTCACCCTCACGTTGCGTAAGGGTCAAGCCTTTGGCCGATTTCGGTGTCCGGAATCGGCGCCATTCGGCCCTGCCGCCTGCGATGGGCCTTGACATATACTCGGCATATGTCTGCACCTAGCGCTGAAACACTTGCCCGCCTCCGCAGCCTGGTGGCCGCGCCGGAATTCGTTCGCGACCCGTCGAGCCGAGAGACCCGCACGATCAACGAGGTGTTCACCGGCGAACCGCTCGCGGAGATGATGATCGGCACGTCCGCCGACATCGACGCCGCCGCCGAGCGCGCCCGTACGGCCCAGCGCGAATGGGCGGCGCGGCCCGTGGCCGAGCGCGCCCGCATCCTCGGCAAGTTCGGCGTGCTCGTGCACGAGAACCGCGAGTTTCTCCTCGACGTGGTCCAGGCCGAGACCGGCAAGGCGCGCTCGTCGGCGCTCGAAGAGGTCCTCGACGTGTCGATGACCGCCTCGTACTACGCCAAGCTCGCCCCGAAGGAGCTCGGCCGTAAATCCGCCAAGGGCATGATCCCGGTGCTCACCAAAACCGAGATCAACTACCTGCCCAAGGGCGTCGTCGGCGTGATCTCGCCGTGGAACTACCCGCTCACCCTCGCGGTGTCCGACGCGGTCCCGGCGATGATCACCGGCAATGCGATCGTGCTCAAGCCGGACTCTCAGACACCGTTCAGCGCGCTGGCCGCCGCCGAGCTGCTCTACCGCGCCGGCGTGCCCCGCGACCTGTTCGCCGTGGTCCCGGGGCCGGGTCGCGAGATCGGCACCGCGATCGTCGACAACAGCGACTACCTCATGTTCACCGGCTCCACGGCCACCGGTCGTAAACTCGCCGCGCAGGCGGGGGAGCGGCTCATCAACTTCTCCGCGGAGCTCGGCGGCAAGAACCCCATGGTTGTGACGGCGGACGCCGATGTCGACGAGGTCGCAGAGATCGCCACCCGCGCCATGTTCTCGAACGCCGGCCAGCTGTGCATCTCCATCGAGCGCGTGTACGTCGAACGGGCGATCGCCGACAAGCTGGAAAAGGCCCTCGTCCGCCGCATCGGGGAGATGAAGGTCGGCCCGGGCTACGAGTTCGACAAGGAGATGGGTTCGCTCATCTCCGCGGACCAGTTCTCCACGGTCCAGAAGCACGTCGACGATGCCGTCGCCAAGGGTGCGCGCGTGCTCGTCGGCGGCAAGGCGCGTCCGGATCTCGGCCCGCTGTTCTTCGAGCCGACGCTACTCGCGGACGTTCCCGAGGAGGCGGAATGCTTCGCGGGCGAGACCTTCGGCCCGCTTGTGGCCCTGTACCCGGTCGATTCGGTGGACGAGGCCGTCGAGAAGGCGAACGACACCGACTACGGCCTCAACGCCTCGGTGTTCGCCGGTTCGGATGAGAAGGGCGTCGAGATCGCGCGCCGCATCCACGCAGGCACGGTCAACGTCGGCGAAGGGTACGTCGCGGCCTGGGGCTCCTACGGGGCGCCGATGGGCGGCATGGGCGTCTCGGGAGTCGGCCGCCGCCACGGCGTCGACGGGCTCCTCAAGTACACCGAGGCGCAGACGGTCGCCACGCAGCGGCTCATGCATCTCGGCGGGCCGGACTTCATGGACTCGCAGAAGTGGAACACGACACTGGGGGCGCTGGCCGGAACCCTGCGCTTCCTCCCGGGGCGATAGCGAACGCGCTACCGGTCTTCCGCGGAATGCGGGGCGCGCACGAGCGCGCCCCGCATTTTTCGTTTCGGCCTACTGATCGTCCTGGTGGAACTGCGCCATGTTCTTCTTGTGGCGCTGCAGCAGGAAGGCCGCGCCGCCGATGAGCGCGATGGCCAGCACCGCGAGGATCCCGATCGCGGCGAAGACGTTGATCCCGCCCTCGTCCGCCTCATCCGCGGCCTCGGTGGAATCATCGGCATCGGCAGGCTGATCGTTCGAGGAACCGGCGTTTTCGCCGGTGCTCGACTCCGTCGCGTCGGCCTCGGCGCCGGGAGCCTCGGTCGCCGAGCCGGCCCCGCCTCCTACGGTGAATTCCCAAGAGCCCTGGACGGGATGCCCGTCCGCGCTGACCACTCGGTAACCGACCGTGTACGTTCCGGCCTCCAGCGAGGGCACCGCAACCGAGATTGTGTCCCCTTCGACCTCGGGATCGCCTTCGGCGACGTCCTCTCCGTCGGACATCACCGTCAGCATGGCGAAGTCGGAGGAAATCTCCTCGTTGAACACGACCTCGACGGATTCCGGGGACGTCTCGACCGTCGCCCCCTGCTCCGGGGTCGTGCCGACGAGGGTCGAATGGGCCTGGGCGGCAGGAGCCGCGACCACGGCCGCCGCTGCGGGCGCGAGCGCCGCCGTCATCGCCAAGGCCATGCCGCGGGCGGCGATCCGGCGCCGGATACCGGCCGAGCCCGAGGTAGCGGCGGAGGGGCGAACAGAGGACGCGGAGCGAACGGAAGAAATGCGCATGCCCCAATTATGGTCGCCTGCCGCGGCAAAGGTCGAAAATGACGTCGCGCGGCGGGCCCACAAGGGGGCCGCGCCGCGCGATGGGTCGGAGGTGTCGAAGAGGGCCTAGCTCTTCACGCCGAGGCGGGCGAGAACGTCGCGGTTGACGCGGTCGAGCTCGCCGGAAATCGACTTGTGCACGTTCCGACGCTCCGCCGTCGGAATCGACTCCGCGGTCTCGAGCGCGGTGTTCATGTCATTGAGGCGAACCTCGGTGCGCTCGGAGAA
>NZ_DYXM01000231.1 GCF_020742175.1 Dietzia timorensis | reverse complement strand
GCGCGCTGTCGGTGGGGCTGGTCGGTCGCGCGCTGGACGTGTCCGAGTCGGCACTGTGGATCTGCGAGCGGACGAGCGAGTTCTCGCCGTGGCAATGCGGGGCCGCGTTGGCCACGGCCGACGATGTGTTGCAAGCGCGCGAGCGGGCGCGCGAGGTGGCGTCGCGGGCGCTGCCGTAGGGGGTTGGCCGTAGGGGGCTGACGCGCGCGGGAGAGTGTCCCGCCTGGGTGTGGACAACGCGGCTGCGGGCGGAGCCGTTGTGGAAGCGCCGTTTTCGGGGCGACCGCCGGTCCTAGCGTCAGTGGTGGATCGACCAGCCACCTCGCGCCGAAGGACCGCCCATGGACCCCGCACGCCCGAACAACAAAGCCGCCTCTGGGACGGCGGACACCGCGGCGCAACCTTGCGTGCCCGCCGAGGTCGCGCTCGACCCCGAACGCCTTGACTCGCTCGCCGGGCGCCTGCAAGATCTCGCGCAGTCGGCAGATGCCGAGCAGCCGGGCCTGAGGCTGATCGGTCCTCCGACACCTGCGGCGCTGGCCGCGGCCGAGACGCCCGGTTCCCGCAGCGCGGCGACGCTCGCGATGGAACGCCTCGCGCGGCTGTGCGCCGACTTCGCCTCCGGTGCCGCGCTGCGCGAGCGCGGAATGAGCCTCGACCGCGAGCTCGCCTGGCTGCGCAGGGAGACCTCGGACATCGGAGCGCTGGCCGCGCGCAGCGTGCGTTCGCTGGTCGGTGTGGACGAGGATGGCGCGGCCGGCGTGGGGGCGGCTCGTGCCGATGACTCGGTTGCGGGCGGGAGGCCGGCGGCATGAGCGCCTCGGTTGCGACCGAGGCCGCGCAGACCGTCGGCGATTCCGCGCGCCGCTGGGGCGTCATCGCGATCGAACTCGCCTCCATATCCGCCGGCATGCGCGACAGCTGGTCCGGTCTCGCCGCGCTGGCCACGTTCGCGCGCCTCGACGAACTCGCCCGCCGCATAGAACGGGCCATCGGCGAACACGCCTACCTCGCTGAGGTTCTCGCCGCCGAAGGTGCGCGCCTCGAGGGGGCCATCGCACGGAGTGATCGCGAGGCCGCTGCCGACGCCGATGCCGCGCTCGTGGCTTTACTCGGGACCGACTGGGAGGCCGATCGGGTGCGGTCACTGCTTCAGGGGCCCGTCGCCGTCGACGAGTCCACCGCTCCGGCAGGGCTGCGCGGGCATGGGCCGCTGCGACCTCCGCCGTCATACCTGGGGGTTGATCCTGCGGTGAGGGCCGCGGCCTGGCACGGGCTCTCGCCGTTCGAGCGTGCGGCGTGGGCGGAGCGCCACCCCGGGCTCTCCGATGGTGCCGGGCTGGCTGCGACGAGCCGCGATGCGCTCAACCGGGTAGAGCTCGCCCGGGCGCTTGGAGGTGGTCCCGCCGGCGCGGACAACAGGACCCACCGCAGGATGACGGCGGCGGCGCGGCATCTCGTGGCCCAACCGGATGCGCGGTTGCTGGGCCTGCGCCCCGACGGGCGCGGGGTGCTCGCCTCGGGCGATCCCGGGGACGCGGATGAGGTGGTCACGCTCGTCCCGGGAACGGGCGCGTCGATGGAGACCATCGATCGCAGCGTCGAGCGGGCGGACGCCGTGTGCGAGGAGCTCGGTGGGCGTGGGAGCGGCGGCGATGATGGCGGGGATATTGGCGGTGAGAGGTGCGTGTCGATCGCGTGGATGGATTACGAGGCGCCCGAGACGATTCCAGCGGCGGCGCTCGATCGCGGGCGGGCCGATGATGCCGCGCCCAGGTTACGCGAATTCCAGGAGGGCCTGCGCGAGATGACCGACGGGCGGCTCGGTGCGATCGGGTACAGCTACGGCGGTGTCGCGCTGGGGCTGGCGGCCAGCGGGAGCGGGGTGTCGGCGGACGAGCTGGCCTTCGTCGCCGCGCCGGGAGTCGGGGCGGAGCACGCGAGCGAGCTCACGCTGCGCGACGGCGAGGGAACTCGGCGTGCGGGCGGCCCGGAGTCGGTGTCCGCGGTGGCGAGCAGGTGGGATCCGATCCCGTGGTGGGCGCTCACGAAGACCTTCGGGCCGGACCCCTCGGGTGCCGATTTCGGCGCGGATTCGAGGCGTCTGGACGGGTTCGTCGGGCACTCGGACTACTTCGATCGTCGCAGCGTTCCGCTGGCGGAGATCGGGGAGGCGCTGGGCGAGTAGAGGTGCCGAGGCCGGTGGGGTGTTGTAATGGAAGACATGAGCGAATCCGTGGAATCCGTGAGCCCGGCGCGGGCGTGGGCGCAGCTCGCCTCCGACCCGCACGCCGTGCTCGTCGACGTGCGCACCGCGAGCGAGTGGAGCTGGGTGGGAGTTCCCGATACGAGCTCGCTCACCTCGCGCATGGTGTTCATCGAATGGGTGCGGGAAACGGGAGAGAAGAACGAGGACTTCTGCTCCGAGCTCACCAAGGCGGGCGTCGGCGAAGAGTCCAACGTGTACTTTCTGTGCCGTTCGGGCGCGCGCTCGCAGGCCGCCGCAGAGGCGTCGGCGTCGATGGTCGGCCAGGCATTCAATATCCTGGACGGGTTCGAGGGGCCGCTCGATTCCGACGGGCATCGTGGGACGAGCACGGGGTGGAAAGCCTCGGGTCTGCCGTGGCGCCAGAGCTGAATAGCCCCTCGCGGGTGTGTCGATAATCGATCAAGTCAATAGAGAAATCAGGTAGAGATGCAAAACAATCGCTTGCCGGACGGGCTGCACCCGGACACTCTCGCCGTGCGCGCCGGACAGGTGCGCACCGGATTCGAGGAGACCAGCGAGCCGCTGTTCCTCAACTCCGGGTACGTGTACTCCGACGCGGTGAGCGCCGAGGCCGCCTTCGCCGGCGAGATCGACCGCTTCGTGTACTCGCGCTACGCCAACCCGACGGTCGACATGTTCGAAAAGCGTCTCGCCGCGATCGAGGGGGCCGAGGCGGCGTACGCGACGGCCTCGGGCATGGCGGCCGTGTTCGTCGCCCTGTCGGCGCTGTGTGCCAACGGCTCGCGGCTCGTGGCCTCGCGCTCGCTGTTCGGCTCCTGTTACGTGATCTGCAACGAGATCCTCCCGCGCTGGGGCGTCGAGACGGTGTTCGTCGACGGCAAGGACCTCGACCAGTGGCGCGAGGCGCTCTCCAAGCCGACGGACGCGGTGTTCTTCGAGACCCCGTCGAACCCGACGCAGGAGCTCGTCGACGTGCGCGCGGTGTGCGATCTCGCGCACGAGGCCGGCGCGACCGTGGTCGTCGACAACGTGTTCGCGACCCCGCTGCTGCAGCGCCCGCTCGAGCTCGGCGCCGACGTCGTGGCCTACTCGGCGACCAAGCACATGGACGGCCAGGGGCGCGTGCTCGGCGGTGCGATCTGCGGCACCGAGGAGTTCATCGGAGGCCCGGTGAAGAACCTCATGCGCCACGCGGGGCCGGGCATGAGCCCGTTCAATGCGTGGATCCTGCTCAAGGGTCTCGAGACGATGCCGCTGCGCGTGCAGCGCATGAACGACTCGGCCTTCGAGGTCGCGAAGTTCCTCGAGAACCACCCGGCCGTGGAGTCGGTGACCTTCCCGATGCTCGACAGCCACCCGCAGGCCGAGCTTGCCCGCGCGCAGATGAGCGGCGGCGGCTCGGTGGTGACGTTCGCGCTCAAGGGCGACACCCCTGAGGACGCGAAGAACGCGTGCTACAAGATTCTCGACGCGGTCGAGGTTATCGATATCTCCAACAACCTCGGCGATGCAAAGTCGCTGATCACGCACCCGGCGACGAGCACGCACAAGTCGATGGATCCGGCCGACCGGGCCGCGATAGGCCTCGGCGACGACATGCTCCGCCTGTCCATCGGGCTCGAGCACGTCGGCGACCTCATCGCCGACCTCGAGCGCGGACTGGCCTGACGCGCTGCTTTTTCCAGTGGGGCCGCTCGCCGAATTCTCGGTGGGCGGCCCTTCGCGTGTGCGGGGGCGGAGCTAGTCCGAGGAGCCCGCGAGATCCGAGGCGAAGATACCCGCCGATATCGGGTGGCGTTCGCCTGCGCGGCGTTCGACGTCATCCACCGAAACGAGGCTGCGGCTACGCGAGAGGATGCGCAGGCGCTGATTTTCGGTGAGGCCACCCCACACGCCGTAGCGCTCGCCGGTCGAAAGTGCGTGGTCGCGGCAGGTTTGCAGCACCGGGCAGTCGCCGCAGATGCTCACTGCCTCGCGCTCGTTCCGGCGGCGCTGGCCGCGCGGAGTGTCCTCCGAATGGAAGAACAGCTCGATGGGGTGCTCCTGGCACGCACCCAACGACCGCCACGCCCAAAAATCGACGGTCGGCACTAACCTCTCGGACTGGATCGACACGAACGACCACCTATCGGCTCGTACGGAGCAGTGTTTACTACATTTCTGGCGCCCGGCGTCTGGCCCGGGCTGCGGGGTCCGATGCCGATGTCCGAGCCCACTTCACGCGCGCGGCAAAGGTTTTCGAACCCTGATTCGTATTGTTTCAGTTCCAGGGTGCGCGTAAGTGAACAATTGGCACACGCGTAGTAAAAAATGGGTGCCGGGGGATCGAAAGGGCGGCGACCAGAGCCCCGGGGCGGGCGGATTCGCCCGCTAGCTTTCCCCGAATTTCCGGACCGGGGAGGTCGGGTCGATGGTCGAGGATTCCGCGCTTTTGTCCTCGTTCGGGGCCGCGGCGTGTGCGGAGATCGGCCACGCGAGGGTCAGCTCGCCGCCCGGGGTCTTCTCCTGGGCGCGCTTGGTGCCGAACTCGATGCACACGGTCTCGGCCTTGCCCGGGGTCGAGGACGTGCCCGCTCCGAGTTCGATGGGGAGTTCGGTGGCCGGGGCGTCGAACGGGCCCGGTTCGCCGTTGCCGACGACGGGCTCGAGGTCCGGGTTGTCGAAGAGCGCGTCCGAACACACGCCGTCCGGCGAGTACGCCATCCGGATCCTCAGGTACTTCGCCGCCTCCGGATCGCCCTGCAGGAGCTGGCCGGTCTCGAACTGGACCTCACTCGGGGACACCGAATCGACGGTGTTGCGCAGCGTGACCGGCTGGTAGACGTTCTGCCTGCCGAGAGCGTCGAGGTTGACGCGGACAGGAAACAGGCCTTGCCCGTTTTTGTCAAGAGGGGAAGTCCAGGTCGCGCCGTAGTCGGACGAGGTTTCCACTGTCCATGCCGAGCCCGTGAGGTGGGTGGCGGAGGTGTCCTTCGCGTCGTCGTCGGACACGAGGGTTACGGCGACTCCGGCGGTGGTTAGGCACGTCAGCGCTGCGAACGTCGACACCGCGACACGGAATCGCATACGCGCGCTCCTTCCGAACCTAGCTACGGCCAGCTTCCTCTAGTCCCATCTGGCCCACGGGACGGCCTACTAGCTCATCCCATATCGGTATCAAATTGTTACATTTCTTTGCGGGCGGACAAAGACGGATCGACGAAATGGGGAACGTCGATGGCGAACCCCCCTCGAATGGGCCTACGGTTGGGGAACTGACCCAAATTTACCGAGGAGGCCTGGCCCGTGGCAGAGGACGTGGCGGAGTTGAAGTTCGGATTCAAGGCTTCCGCGGAACAGTTCGATCCGCGCGAACTCGTCGAGATCGCGGTGCTCGCCGAACAGGCCGGTATGGATTCCGCGACGGTCTCGGACCACTTCCAGCCCTGGCGGCACGACGGCGGACACGCGCCGTTTTCCCTTTCCTGGATGACGGCGGTGGGCGAACGCACCGAGCGGATCCAGCTCGGCACGTCCGTGCTGACCCCGACGTTCCGCTACAACCCGGCGGTCATCGCGCAGGCGTTCGCGACGATGGGCTGCCTGTACCCGGGCCGCGTGTTCCTCGGCGTCGGAACAGGCGAGGCGCTCAACGAGATCGCCACCGGTTACGCGGGCGAGTGGCCCGCGTTCAAGGAGCGCTTCGCGCGTCTGCGCGAATCCGTTCGCCTCATGCGCGCCCTGTGGACCGGAGAGACGACGAGCTTCGAGGGTGACTACTACACGACCAAGGACGCGTTCCTTTACGACGTCCCCGAGGGCGGCGTCCCGGTGTACGTCGCCGCGGGCGGGCCTGTGGTCGCAAAGTACGCGGGCCGCGTCGGCGACGGATTCATCTGCACCTCCGGCAAGGGGATGGAGCTCTACACCGACAAGCTGCTGCCGGCCGTCAAGGAGGGTGCGGGCATCAACGACCGCGACCCGAAGAAGATCGACCGGATGATCGAGATCAAGATCTCCTACGACCGCGACCCCGAGGCCGCGCTGGAGAATACGCGCTTCTGGGCGCCGCTGTCGCTCACCCCGGAGCAGAAGCACTCCGTGGACTCGCCGATTGAGATGGAGCGCCTCGCCGACGAGCTGCCCATCGAGCAGGTCGCCAAGCGCTGGATCGTCGCCTCGACCCCGGAGGAGGTGCTC
>NZ_DYXM01000230.1 GCF_020742175.1 Dietzia timorensis | reverse complement strand
CGCAGACATACGAGCGCCTCGGCCTCGTCGCAGCCAAGGGAAACTAAGCGCGGCCCAGAAAGTACGGGCGCGCCACCGGACACGGGGCGCGCCCGTTCTGCTATTTCGCGGTACGCGCCACACTCCGGCTGGCCAAGGCAATGAGTCCGAGCGCTAGCACTCCGAATCCCGCGGCGACCGGTGGGAGCGCTCCGACACCCACAGTGCCGAGAAATATGCCGCCGGCTGCGCCACCGGCGGCGACGCCGAGGTACGTACCCGAAGTGTTCAGTGCCAATGCCTGTGGCGCCACCGGTCCTGCGAGCGCGTGCAGGCGTGCCTGGATCGCGGGCGAGTTCCAGAACGCCATTCCTCCCCATATCGCGGTGAATGTAAGCACGAGTGGAAGCGGCGCCGGGCGCGCGAACCACAATGCCCAGAGAACGAGCATGGTGAGAAAGAAGACGCCGATCCCGACGATGAGCGTGCGATCCGGTCCCCACCGATCTGAGGCGAGTCCGCCGAGCCAGATCCCCGCGATGCCCGCGAGACCGGCGATGGCGAAACTCACGGCCCGCTCGCTGACTCCTCCCGTGGTGGTTTCGGTGAGATACGGCGCGAGGTAGGTGAGAAGCATCATCGACCCCGTCATCAGCGCGGCGTTCGCGAGCAGCCCCATGACTATCGGTAATCGGGTGAGCGTGCCGAGCTGCTCGCCGAGGGTAGGCGCCGGTTCCACGAGTCCGCCTCGTGGAAGTGTGGCGAGCAGCGTAAACAGTGCGCACAGTCCTGTCACCGCCATGGCTGCAAACGTCGCACGCCAGCCGACACTCCCACCGATCCACGTCCCGATGGGAACGCCCGCGGCAATCGAGCCGGTGACTCCCAGCGCCACGACCGCGATAAAACGCCCGACTCGTTCCGGAGGCGCATTCGCCGCTGCGTAGGCGAACAGGGCCGGGGTTATGCTTGCTGCGGCCAATGCGGCGAATACCCGTAGAACCAGCAGAACTGTGTACGACGGCGTGGCGGCCGCGCAAAGATTCGCGAGCGCGAAAACGACGAGCGCGCCGGTGAACAATCTTCGGCGAGGGACGTTTGCGAACAACACGGCGGCAAGTGGAGCGGCCACGGCGACCGTGAGGGAGAACACCGTAACCAGTTGTCCGGCGCCGGCGGTTGTGACATTGAGATCTGCGGCCATCTCCGGGAGTAGTCCGGCGATGACATAGTCGTCGGTATAGACGACGAATGCAGCGAAGAACAGTGCAAACAGCCAGCCTGGTCCCGTTTTCATGGCATTGCTCTGCGGCCGACGAGCAGCGCGAGGTGAGACTGGAGAGTGTCGGCGATGTCTGCTGCACCGATACTGCCGTGCGGGGTGATCGCGTCCATCGTCAGCCCTCCGATCAACGCCGTGGTTTGTCGCGCGGCGCGATTGGGCCCCGGAACGGCGGCAGCCGTATAGGCATCGGCAACAACGGCGTGGAGACTGTCGTGCATCTTCCTCGAAAGCGCGGCCAAGTTCGGATGCAAACGTGAGGCGAGGACGAACTCCACGACGACAATCGCCTCGTCCGTGCGTGCAGCGTCCATGGGCAGCACCTGCTCGAGCAGTGAGCGAAGATTCTTGATTGTTTCGGCATCATTCGCGTGACGTAGACCTTCGGTCGAAATCGCGCCGAGTCGGGAGTCCATGCGATCGGCCGCCTCGGTAGCGGCAGCGACCAGCAGGTCTCCGTGGCCGTGGAAAAAGTGTCGTACCGAGCCGATATTAAGGCCTGCTTCCGCCGCGACCTTGCGAAGCGATGCGCCTTCGAATCCTTCGGCGACGACGCATCGGAAGGCAGCGTCGACGACGTGCTTTCGACGTTCTTCTGGGTCGACTCGGGCAGGCATGGGGATGCTTTCGTCTTCGGAAGTGGCGTGAACCCGAAAGTAAGGGAGCGATCGGCGAACGCCAGAAATTTATCACAAGTGTGATAAATAAATCCAGGATAGCGATCCGGGCCAACATGTAAGGCGAAAAATGGAGAAGGGCTTAGGCGCCCGCGGCGAGCGTCGCGAGCTCCCATTTCTTGCCGTCGAGAACCCACACCTCGAGCGCGCCGTCTTCGCGCGAAACCATGACACATGAGCGTCCCGCGGCCCATGCGTGTGCCTCTTCGCCGTGCAGAGCGGGCTCACCGATCTTTCGGAATTCGGCATGGAACGGCTCCCCGCCGCCCGAATGCCAGGCCGCGCGAGCCTTCCGCACCGAGGACACCGCGTCCGCGGCCGCCGGACCTACCGTGGCCGCTGGGGAGGCGGCGGCGGGCGCTGACTCTTCGCCGGAGGGTAGATCGAACAGGCTCGGCGCGTCGGCACCGGCGGAGGCGCCGCGTGCTGAGGAACCCGAGGGCGTGGCGGCGCGGGGAGGGGCGGCGTCCGGCGTCATACCCGAATCCCGCGCCGCATCCGCAGGGTCGGGGCCCTCGCCCGCGAAGGCGGAGGCGCCGGGGATCCCGGGCCCACCTTCGGGGGACGAGCACTTTGAGTATTTCTGCGCGGCGCCGTTGGCGAGTCGGTCGGCCTTCTCGTTGAGCTCATGGCCCGCATGGCCTTTGACCCAGCGGAACGTGACCTCGCGGCCCGCTGACTTCGCGGCGGCGAGTTCCGCGTCGAGCGCGCGCATGATCTCGACGTTGAGCACCGGCTTGCCGTCGGCCTTCTTCCAGCCCTTGCGCTTCCAGCCGTGCATCCACTTGGTGACCGAGTTGATCACGTATTGCGAGTCGCAGAGGATCTCCAACGGCTCGCCGAGACCGCGCGTCTGGCGCAGGAGATCGAGCACCGCGACGAGCTCGCCCTGGTTATTGGTGCCGCGCTTCCAGCCGCCGCACGCCCACCTGTCCGAGTCGATGTACCAACCCCACCCCGCTGGGCCGGGATTGCCGAGGGCCGAACCGTCTGCTGCCGCGATGATCGTCACGGCTACCGATTGTGCCAGGGGCGTGCCGCGGTCAGCGCTTGCGCCCCGCGCGCACGAAGAGAAGGCACACGGCGAGTAGCGCGGCGATGCCGAACCACGCGACGACGGGGACGCGGTCGGAGATCGTTGCAAGTATCCCGTCGGAGTCGTCGGAGCCGGGCGATTTGGGGGTGCCGTCGGCATGCGCTCCGGCTGCCCGCGCGGCATCGTCGGAGCTGCCGACAAGTTCGCCGACCCCGTCGGTGCCCGGGTCGGTGGCGAAGCCCGCGTCGAGGAGCTCCTGCGCCTGCTCGAAACTGGTCTTAGGGGTGGACGTGCCGTCCATGAGGACCACGATGAGCTTGCGCCCATCGCGCTCGGCGCCGGCGACGAAGGTTTGACGCGCGTCGTCGGTGAACCCGGTTTTTCCGCCGATCGTGCCCGGGTATTCCTCAAGCAGGCGGTTGTCGTTATAGACGACGAAGCCCTTGCGTACGAGATCCCCGTCCGGGGTGGTCACGCTCCCGTCGCCGTTGTCGACGTTTCCGGCGTCGTCGGTCGCGCCGGGTTCGTCCACCGGAGGGTTCTCCGGGTCCGGCGGCGCCGCCGCGGGTCCCGCGGGATAGCCGGGGAAGCCGATTCTCTCGGTGGTGACGATGTCGCGGTACACGTCGTTCTTCAGCGCCGCGGAGAACATCAGAGACATGTCGTAGGCCGAGGTCATGTTTCCCGGCTTGTCCAGCCCGGAAATGGATGTCGGATTCGTGTCCGTGCAGCCGATCTCCTCGCACTTTTCGCGCATGAGCTCGAGCGTGCGCTCCTCGCCGCCGAGCTGGTTGGCGAGCGCGTACGCGGCGTCGTTGCCCGAGATGAGCAGCAACCCGGAGAAGATTGTGCGCAGCGAGTATTCGCCGCCCGCGCCAAGCCCGACGAGCGTGCCCTCGGCGCCCTCGAGATCTTCTTCGGTGAGTGTGACGACCTTGTCGAGATCGAGGTGGTCGAGGACGACGAGGGCGAGCAACGTCTTGATGATCGACGCGGGCCGGTAGCGGCCGTGTGGGTCCTGGGTGGCCAGTACCTTGCGCGATTCAGCATCGGCGACGATCCAGCCCGACGCCGTGATATCCGGGGGAACGACGAAATCCTGCTCGGTGACCGGCTCGCAGCCACCGAGCTTCTCGCCGCCGGCAGGCTCGTCCGGTATCGGCGGCGCCTCCGGGACGCGCTGGCCCGGCTGTGGCACCTCCGACTCGTCGACGGGGGGCGGCGGAGTCTGGGTGTACGGGCACCCCGTGAGGTCGCGCGGGGTGGAGAAGTACTGGAAGTTCGGCTCGGTCGGCAGCGGCTGCGGTTCCGGCGCCTTCGTGATGTCGACCGACGGGTCGAGTCCGGCCACTCCCGGCTGGATCGTCTGCTCCGCCATCGGATCGGCGCCAACATCCTGCGCATACGCCGGCGAGACGGCGCCCGGTGCGGCGAGAACAGGCGCTGTGGCAACCCCCAGCCCCATGACGGCGGAGAGCGCAATTGCCCGGTGGGTTCGGAGCGTGGGGCGAATCGGCATGAGAAATACCCTAAGTCCTCGGACCTGACTCGGCGGTAGTGGCCCCGCTTCTACGGGTGAGATGCCGAGAAGACAGCGCGGTCGGCGCAGGGTGGGGCATTTCTAGCAAGCGGTATGCGCGCCGGGATCCATGTGTGACGCCGGAGGTCGCCCATTCTTGGCCCACGCGATCCGTTCGCGCTTGACCGTCGCCGGCTGTCCCACCGCGAGGCAGTGGTCGCCGATCGGTTTCGACGCGGTGACGATCGACATCGTTCCGACCACCGAACCGTGCCCGATACGGGCGCCGCCCATGAGCTGGACCCCGTATCCGAGCCAGACATCGGAGCCGATGGACACGTCGCGGGCGAAGTTGATCCGCTCCCTGGTGTCGAGATCGAAAATGGGGTGATGGTCGTATGCCCGGATGGTCGCCTTGTCCGCGAACAGGCAGTTGTCGCCGATCTCGACCGTGCAGCCGTCCTCGGTCACCACGCTGAACATACCGGTCACGTTGAGTCGCTTGCCGATACGTATGGTGCAGTCGTGGCCGAGTTCAAGCTGGCCGATACACTGCGCGCCATCGTCGACCTCGACGGTGCCGCCGGAGTCGTTGAAGTAGATGTGGGTCATCCAATTGACGTCCTCGCCGAACCTCACGGTGCAATTGTCCGATCCGAACACCACTTGGGTCTGCGGTTGGACGACGGCGGGCGTCCCGATGATCCGATTACCTCGGGCATCGGAGTAGTCGGTGATCTCGTCGCCTCTCAAGACGGTCACGCATGGCATTCCAAATATATTAGTCGCTGGACGCGTGCTCGCTGGAGGCGACCGCCGGAAATGCGAAACCCGCCCGCAGCGGAGAGGATCCTCCATTGCGGGCGGGCATGTCCGCCGTCATACCGCGATTGCGGATTCGGGCGAAGGGGAGCAGCGACTACCGTGCGAACAGCAGTGCGCGCTTGACTTCCTGGATCGCCTGGGTCACCTGGATGCCACGCGGGCAGGAATCGGTGCAGTTGAAGGTCGTGCGGCAGCGCCACACACCCTCGGCGTCGTTGAGGATCTCGAGGCGCTCCGCAGCACCTTCGTCACGGGAGTCGAAGATGAAGCGGTGCGCGTTGACGATCGCCGCGGGACCGAAGTACGAGCCGTCGTTCCAGAACACCGGGCAGCTGGTCGTGCAGCAGGCGCAGAGGATGCACTTGGTGGTGTCGTCGAAGCGCGCACGGTCGGTCGCCGACTGGATGTGCTCGCTCGTCGGCTGGTTGCCACTCGTGATGAGGTACGGCTTGATGTCGCGGTAGGCCTTGAAGAACGGCTCCATGTCGACATAGAGGTCCTTCTCGACCGGCAGGCCACGGATCGGCTCAACCGTGATCGTGATGGAGGAGCCGTCCTTGGGCAGCATGTCCTTCATCAGCACCTTGCAGGCGAGGCGGTTGACGCCGTTGACGCGCATCGCGTCCGAACCGCACACGCCGTGGGCGCAGGAGCGGCGGAAGGCGAGAGAACCATCGAGGTAGTTCTTGGTGTAGAGGAGGAGGTTGAGCAGGCGGTCGGTCGGCAGCGCCGGCACCGAGAACTCCTGCCAACCGTTCTTCGTTTCGTCCTCCGGGTTGAAACGCATGATCCGCAGCGTGATCATCGTCGAACCCTCGGGCACGGGTGCGTTGGTGTCCGAGGAAGACTGGGTGGTTGGATTCTCAGCTGTAGCGGTCATTAGTACTTACGCTCCATCGGCTCGTAGCGGGTCTGCACGACCGGCTTCCACGTGAGCTCGATCTCGGACAGGAGGTCGAGTCCATCCTTCTTGGTCGCCATGGTGTGCTTCATGAACTTCTCGTCGTCACGCTTTTGGAAGTCCTCGCGGGCGTGGCCGCCGCGCGACTCCTCGCGATTGAGGGCGCCGATAACGGTGACCTCGGCGAGCTCCAACAGGAAGCCGAGCTCGATCGCCTCGAGCAGCTCGGTGTTGAAGCGTCGTCCCTTATCGGAGACGACCACATGGTTGTAGCGCTTCTTGAGCTTGCGAATCTCGTCGCGCGCATCAGTGAGCGTCTCCTCGGTGCGGAACACCGAAGCCTTGTCGTCCATCATCGCCTGGAGCTCGAAGCGGATATTGGCAGCGTTCTCGTTGCCGTGATCCGAGAGCATCTGGTCGAGCCAGTCGGCGACCATCTTCTCCGGCGTCTCGGGAAGCTCGACGAAGTCGTGGGTCCGCGCGTATTCCGCGGCGGCGATGCCCGAGCGCTTGCCGAAGACGTTGATGTCCAGAAGCGAGTTGGTGCCGAGACGGTTGGAACCATGCACGGACACGCAGGCGCACTCGCCGGCGGCGTACATGCCGGGGACGACGTCGTCGGAATTGCGAAGAACCTCGCCGGTGACGTTGGTGGGGATACCACCCATGACGTAGTGACACGTCGGGAACACCGGCACGAGCTCGGTGACCGGGTCGACGCCGAGGTAGGTGCGGGAGAACTCGGTGATGTCGGGAAGTTTCTCGTTGAGAACGTCCTCGCCGAGGTGGGTGACGTCGATGTAGACGTAGTCCTTGTTCGGCCCTGCGCCGCGACCCTCGCGCACTTCCTGAACCATGGAGCGGGCGACGATATCGCGGGGAGCGAGGTCCTTGATCGTCGGGGCGTAGCGCTCCATGAAGCGCTCGCCCTCGGAGTTGCGGAGGATCCCTCCCTCGCCGCGGACGGCCTCGGAAATAAGGATGCCGAGACCGGCCAACCCTGTCGGGTGGAACTGGTGGAACTCCATGTCCTCGAGCGGGAAGCCCTTGCGGAAGACGACGGCCATGCCGTCACCTGTGAGGGTGTGGGCGTTCGAGGTGGTCTTGTACATACGACCCGAACCACCGGTGGCGAAGACGACGGCCTTCGAGTGGAACACATGGAGGTCGCCGGTGGCCAGTTCGTATGCCACGGCGCCCGTTGCCACGGGGCCTTCCTCGGTCTGGGTGATGCACACGTCGAGGACGTAGAACTCGTTGAAGAACTCCACATCGTGCTTGACGCAGTTCTGATAAAGCGTCTGCAAAATCATGTGGCCCGTGCGGTCCGCGGCGTAGCAGGCGCGGCGCACCGGAGCCTTGCCGTGGTCACGCGTGTGGCCACCGAAGCGGCGCTGGTCGATCTTGCCCTCGGGCGTGCGGTTGAACGGCAGGCCCATGTTCTCGAGGTCGATGACGGCGGTGATGGCTTCCTTCGCCATGATCTCCGCGGCATCCTGATCGACAAGGTAGTCGCCACCCTTGACGGTGTCGAAGGTGTGCCACTCCCAGTTGTCTTCCTCGACATTGGCGAGGGCCGCACACATGCCGCCCTGCGCCGCGCCGGTGTGGGAGCGGGTCGGGTAGAGCTTGGTGAGCACTGCGGTGCGCACGCGCGGACCCGCCTCGATCGCGGCACGCATACCCGCGCCGCCGGCGCCGACGATTACGACGTCGTACTGGTGATTGTGTACTGGACGTTCAGTCATGGCCTGAAGACTTCTCGCTTTCGCAAAAATATGAATTATGTGGCTGCTGGCTGGAGTGGGCCCGCGTCTTAGACGTGGTAGGCCATGCCGAACAGCGCGTAGGTACCGAGTGCGAGGATGAGCACGGTCGCAAAGGCCAACAGCAGGTTGAGCCAGAAACGCGTGGAGTCCTTGCGTGCATAGTCCGCAATGACGACGCGGACGCCGTTTGCGCCGTGCAGCTGCGCGAGCCAGAGCATGAGAATGTCCCACGTGCCCCAGAACGGCGTCTGCCACCGTTCAGCTACGTAGTTGAAGTCGATCCGGTGGACGCCATCTCCGATGAGTAGACCGATCGTGAGGTGGCCGATCACGAGCACGACGAGAGCTGCGCCGGAAATGCGCATGAACAGCCATGCGTTGCGTTCGAAGTTCCCGCCGTTGCGAAGACGCGGGGAACGCGGCTGCGCGAGCGATGCGGGGCGATCGTACGACGTCTGGAGAACTGGTGCTTCTGCCATGATTGTCGTTCTCCTTTACAGGTGCGAGAAGAGGAGGAAGAGCTGACGGGACGCGAAGCCTGCGAATACGACGACCCACAGGCCGAGTGCGATCCAGAGCATCTGACGCTGGTACTTCACGCCCTTCGACCAGAAGTCGATGAGGATGATCCGCACACCGTTGAACGCGTGGAACAGGAGCAGGGCCACCAGGCCGATCTCAAGCAGGCCGACAATCGGTGACTTGTAGGTGTCGATGATGGAGTTGTACGTCTCCGGGCTGACGGTGACCATCGATGTATCGAGCACGTGCACGAAGAGATAGAAGAAGAGCGCGACACCAGTGATGCGGTGCAGAACCCAGGACCACATCCCCGGATCGCCCTTGTAAATGGAGAGCTTTCTGTCACGCGCCTGCGGCGGGTGAGCTTGAGCCTGACTTGTCATGGGGTTGTGGCGCCTCCGTTATCTCAAGCGGTGTTGGGGCGGGCGAGAAGCAGTTCTAAGAACTTTCATAGACTCGCGTCCCCCTTCACCGCGCACACAAAGTGGCAGCGATGTAGGTATATGCAAACCATAGTCCTCAGCGGCGTAATACACACAGTTGGGGGCCACTTTTCAGGGTCATTAAGAGCGCCTAAAAAGGCTTAGGAGACCCTTGCTGAATACGTATTTTTATCCAATGAGACGCCCCCGGAACTGCAGCTTTGCCGCAACTCCGGGGGCGTTATGGAAATCGATATATCAAGATGTGGGATTACTCACTCGGCGTCGGGGGTTGTGAGCACGTCGTCAATATTGTCGACGAGGTCGCGCCAGTCCGCAAATTCCTCATCGAACGGCCCCTCTGGTTCGAGCAGCGTGGTGTCGTTCGGGGATAGTACGAAATTGACGTATCGCCGCAGTGGGCCACCCTTTCTCACCGGTCCGGCGAGCCCTTCGTCCGAAAGGTACGTCGACAGGTCGAGGACGAGCTCGACCGCGAGATCGAGCTGGTCGGCGTCGACCTCGGCCGGGCCGACGAGGATGTCCTGGGAGAGTCCGTCGAGCACGTAGGTGTTGGCTCCGGTAACAATGACGTCGAGCGAGCCATCGACCGCGGCGGCCTTGATGAGTTCGTAGGTTTCGACCCGGGAAAGGGTCTCGTCGTCGTTGTCGGCGAGGTAGCGTCCGAGCGCCCGCGAATTGGGAAACGCGAAGACCGAGTCGCTGTCGCCGAGGAACACCGGGCGTTCGCCGAGGTAACAACGGAGCGTGATGTAGTCGCCTTCGGGGAGAACGATGCGGACCGGGTCGATGCCGGCCTTGACCCATACCGAATCCGATGGGTAATCCGAATCGATCAGGGCCGCAGCCTTTTCCTTGCGCTCCTTTTCTTTTTCCTCACGAGCCTCGGAGGCTTCCTTGAGCTCCGCGGCAGCCTTGCGTGAGGCCTCGGCATCCACCTGGGGCGAAGTGAGGATGTCGTCGATCGCGTCGAGCACGTCGTCCCAATGCTTCGAGACGATCTTGCGTATCTGCTTCCAGTCCTTGAGTCCCTCGCGGTCGGCGAAGTTGTCGTAGCCGCCGGTGACACGCGCAAGAATGGGATTGCCGTCGAAGAATTTGGTGACAGTGCTGAGTTCGCAGACCTCGCCGATCGACCGCGCGATGGAGAACGACTCGTCGATCTCGTCGACACTCGACTCCGTGGGCTTGTTGCTCAGTAGTTCGGCAACCCCGACGAGGTCGAAGCTGTGGTCGTCGTCCGCTTCGAACGACAATGCGTCGCCCTGTGCAGCGGTGTCCCACGACGGGTGGTCGTCGAGGTCGTGCTGCTTGCCGGAGCGCACGAAGGCGACGAGATCGGCAGTACTGGAGAAGCCGAAAAGATCGTCTTCGTCGCCCAGGAACGCTTCCCAGGTCTCGCCGTCTTCACGCCATTCCGGCGCCCACAGCGTAGTGATGTCTCCAGAGGGGAGACCGAGAAAAATGGGAACGATGTCCGAAGCCATGGGATACACCTTATCGTCATGGTCCCGGCGATGTCCCGCAGCGGTGGCGGGTCAATTCCACTTCCGCGCCAAGGAGTTCACCAGAACAGCCCCGAGCGCATCTTCGATGACCGACGCACGAGAGTCATTGGCTGCGGAAATCGCCTTTGCCGCGGCGGAGACGATGGCCCTCTCCGCCACGGCGATCCCCTCGGAAGCGAGAAGTGGCGACAGCGTCATGGCGGTGACCGTTCCCGATGAGTTCGCAGTCGTTTGCACGAGGTTCGAAGGATCGGCGCCCATCGTGGTGCTGGTCAATAATTCGTGATGTGAGCGGGTCAGGCAATTGGCAACGGTGTGGAGTCGGCTGAGGCATTCCTCCACGTCGAGGCGCCCCGAGGGGGCTTCGATCGGGTCCTCGCCGGCATCCAACCATCCGGCATCATCGGCGGAATCGTTGACTTCCTCGGAATTACTCGACAGAGCGCCGAGATGATGCTGGCAGGCCGCCGATGCGTCGGAGAACGCGGAGACCAGGATTCGAGAAAGATCCTCTGCGCGGCGCCCGAATACCTCGGGCGGCACGTGGAGCTCGAGCGGAACGCAGTCGGGTCCGAGCGTGAGCTGAATCCCCGAGATCGCGCATTCGTAATCGAAATTCCGCGTGCCGGCCGATTCGGCGGTGAGACTCTGCTGCTCCTTGGTTTCCACCGGCTACTCGCTCGTCGGGCGGTAGAAACCGAGGAACTGCATACCGATATTGTCCGTGCGCACCGAGGAGACGCTCACCGGATCCCCGGCTTCGACGATTTGGCCGTCACCTATGTACATGGCGACGTGTCCGTCCCACACCGCCAGGTCCCCGGGCAGGAGCTCGTCCTGGCTCACCTGGTCACCGACGGTCTGGTCGATGGCCACCCGCGGGATCTCGACGCCGGCCTCGCCGTACGCCCATTGCATAAGGCCGCTGCAGTCGAATCCGACGCCGGGCGTAGTGCCGCCCCAGGAATACGGAACACCCTGCTGACTCAACGCAGACGACACTGCCTGCGCGGCCTGCTCGTTCGGGGCTTCGACCTCAGCGCCGGAAGGCAGAGTCACGGACGCTCCGTCGACCGACCCAGAATCGCCTTCATCCGACGAATTAGCCGACGAGTCCATATTGCCGGTCGCTCCCGCCCCCATTCCGACGCTTGCGCCTCCACCTGGGCCTTCTCCGGACGCCGTGACAGTGGGCGCGGAGGCGTTCGCCATACCTGGAAGCATCGCCCGCGGGGCGGTGCCTAATTCCGCCGCGATACCCCACATACGTGCCGTCGGGCCTGCAAGCTCTTCCTTGACGCGTTGCACGACGACGAGCGCCGCCGAGATCGCCTCAGAAACCACACCGAGAATCGCAACCTGCCCGGCCGGGGTGAGGGCACCGGGCATGAGAACGACTGCCTGCGTGGCGCAACGTTGCGCAATGCCGGCGACCTCGATAGCGCCGCGAATGACAATCTGCGCGGCGACTGACGTAAGCGTGCCGATCTCTATGCCCGAAGTGCCGAGCTCGGTGAGCGTGGTCGCGGCGGTGGCCAGCGATTCCTGTGCGCCGAGAGAAGCCGCGCCCTCCCAGGCGACCTCGGTGAAGTTGATCGCCGCGGGCAGCACCTCGACTGCCGCATCGATCGTTGAACCGACACCCGGCATGACCTGGGATGCCAGAGGCGCGACGGCATCGACCGCGCCGAGAAGCTGTTGAGCCTCTACAAGGGGGCCGGCGAGAGCTCCCAGGGGAGCGGCGAGCGTGCTCATACCTTCATCTCCCCGGCTCCTGTGGCGTCCGCCGCGTTGAGGGAGCCCGCAGCGGAATCGTCCACACCCTCGAACGCGTTCGCGCAGGCCCTGCACAGTTGGCCGGCCGCGCCGACGCAGCGGCCGGTGTGGGCGAGCAATTGCCTGTGCCGGGTCGTCGCGGCATCGAACGCCGCGAGAAACTCGCCTCCCACTGGGCCTAGAGCAACCGCGAGCACGTCCATGGGGATCGACTCGTATGCGGCGAGCCCATCGCTCACCAAGGCGGAGGCATTCTCTAATTCCGCCCCCACGCGTTCGAGTTCCCTCGGATCCACCGCGGTGGTCCCCGAGGCCTGGGCGGGCGTGAAGGAGCGCGGCGCGGATCCCGGCAAGGGCGAGGAGTCTCCGGCGGGTGCCGGGTCCGGGCCAGTGTGTTCGAGCACCGAGGAACCTCCCAGGTTGAGCCTCGCGCGCAGGGCGCGTGCGGCTTGATGGTCTCAACGCCGCGGATTCGGCGTCACCCCACACGACGTCGCCCGGGGGCGATCAGGTTCCCCGCCACGAAATAAATCCTCAAATGGGCGTCGGCGTGCGAAACTTGGCTGCGTGGAACCAAACGTCATCACACATCCCCTCGTCGCCG
>NZ_DYXM01000229.1 GCF_020742175.1 Dietzia timorensis | reverse complement strand
TGCTCGCCTTGTTCGGCCTTGGTCGCCGGCGTGAAGATCGGCTCGGGCAACCGGCTCGCCTCCGTCAGCCCATCCGGCAATTCGATGCCACACACCGTTCCGCGGTCGCGGTACTCGACCAGCCCGGATCCGGTGAGGTATCCGCGCGCCACACATTCCGCAGAGGCCATGTCGAGCTTGCGCACGACCATCGACCTGCCGAGGACATCGGCGGGGATCCGTTCGTCGTCCGCAGGGCCCGCGAGATGGTTGGGCACGCCCAACGCATCGAAGAAAAAGAAGCTCATCGCCGTCAACACGCGTCCCTTGTCGGGGATCGGCGAGGGCAGGATATGGTCGTACGCCGAGATGCGGTCCGTAGCTACCAGCAGCAGAGTATCCGCATCGATTTCGTAGAGTTCGCGGACCTTGCCGCCGCCGAGATGTCGATAGTCAGTTAATTGCGCGCGCATGCCGACCAGCCTACGTCTTCCGTCACGCCCGTCCGCGCACGGCGGGAGGCCTCGGCAGCCCGCCGGGTTATGCGTCGAAGAGCTCGTCCAACCATTCGTCGAGTTGGATGTAGGCGGCATCGGCGTCGAGGTCATTGAAGATCTCGTGGAAGGCGCCGGGGAACTCGGTAAGCGTCACCGTCGGGGTCAGTCCGGCGCGCTCTCTCGCGGCCGCGGACAGCGCGGCGAACTCGCGCGAACCGGCGATGTCGGCCACGGAATCTTCCGTTCCGTGGATGATCCTCGTGGGAATCGATATGGTTCCCGCCTGTGCGCGCGTCGACTCGCCGGCAGACAACATCGTCGCCGCCGTCAACGCGGGAACGGGCTTATGGAATATGAGAGGGTCGCCGGAATAGTCCTTCACGTATTCCTCGATCCTGCTGATCCCCGATGGGTCCAAAGTGGATGCTGGCGCCCACGGCGCCAGCGCCGCAAGCAGATTGCCAAGATTTTTGTACCACTCCGGGTATCCGGCTCCGACGAGCAGCGCGGGCGAGGACAGGAACATCCCGTCGACGGCGCCCGGCACGCGCACCGCGGTCGCGGCTGCAAGCAGGCCTCCCATCGAATGGCCCATCATCCCGACCGGGATCGAGCGTTCCCGCGCGTATTCGGCCACGCGCAGGAGCGCCGTGTGCACCGTGCCGACCAAGGCGTTCACGTCGGCGACTGCGCTCCGGCCCGAGGAGCGCCCGTGCCCGGGAAGATCGAACGCGAATACGGTGACCCCTGCCTCGGCGAGATGCTCGATCTGCCGCGCGTAGCGTCCGTGGTGCTCGCCGAACCCGTGCACAAGCAGCAGCGCGGCGCGCTCGGTACCGCGCGCCGGAAACGACCTGCCGAACAAGGTGCCCGCGCCTGCGTCCGCGCCGGGCTCGCCGGCGTTCCAAGGTTCCGAAGCCATGCTGTCGATGCTGGGGAGGTACGTCATTCCCACACAGTAGCCCCACCCATGACGTCGGACGCCGCTTTCACCTGACCATACGGCGCCCGAAATTCCTGCCCTACTATCACCGGTCTCTCAGCGATCATCTGCGAAGCTGCCAGCATCGGAGAATATCGTCGCCGGTGTGAGTCTGCTTGACGGCCCTTCTGGCGCCATTAATTTCCTGATGACGGGGTTCGCGACGCTGGCTATCTGCGTCGCGGCGATCCTGCTCCTCGTGGTCGTGCTCGTACCGCGTCTCCGCGAGAGCGCGGGCCTGCCGTCCACGATCCTTGCCCTTGTCGGCGCGATCGTCGCTCGCTTCACCACCCACTACTCAGTGTTCGGCGACGAGGTCTTCCGTGGTTCGACTGTCTACTGGTCGGTGGCACTTGCCGTCACGTCTGCGGTGTGGTGGGGCGTGGCCTCGGCGAAGAACAAGCCGCACCCGCCGCAACCTGTCGTGCACAAGCCTTCGTTGTCGCCTGGCGAATCGACTTCCGCGGTCGCCGTGAAAACGCGCCCACGGACGGAGGCGGCGAAGCCCGCCTCGGCGACCAGAACAAGTAACTCGATTCCCAACACCTTGGCGAAGTGGGGCGCGCTCGTGCTCGGCGGGGCTGCCTCGATCGCCATCGCCGTCGCGACGTTCCTCACGTCCACGGGCATCTATCCGGTGTCGCTACCCCTATAGCCCATCAAAGTCGCGATTGTCAGGACTGTTGGCCACAAGACCCCGGACGGACGAGCCGCACCGGACGACACCCCTTGACCGGTTGGTCTCCCCGCAATCCACAGACCGGGCCGGTATCCACAGCGGTTGATTTCGCTGCAGGTTTCGCGGCGGGACTTTCGGTGCCGCCTCATAGTGTGGCGGGCATGGACGACATCCCCGATGACGCGACGCTCCACGAGAACCCGGTCCCCCTCGTACACCGAGCGAGCGAGGCACTCGCCGACGTGTGCGCGACGTTGGCGCCCGCGAGGGGCTGGCTCGGCGACAACGAACGGTTCTCCGTCGCTCGTGAAATCGAGTTGATCGCCCGCCGCGCGGAAGTCGCGGCGGTGCTTCACGCCGGGCATTTCGCCGCATCGGAGAACGCACTGAACCGTTCCCGCACCAGAATCGCCGCTGGACTCTCCGAGGCGACGGGTTGCAGCAGGCCCCAGGCGCACACCCGGCTGGATACCTTCGATCTCGTCGACACCATCGCCGGCCGCGCGTTTATCGACCTACAGATCACCGCGATTCAAGCCCGCGCCATCGCGTCAGCACGCGAACCCTACGAAGACCTCCTCGACAGTGCCGTTCTCGATAACACCGAAGAACGTATCGTGCGCCGAGCAAGCACGAAGTCCGCCGCCACCCTCAAGCAGGAAGTACAAACCTCACTCAGCCCCAAGCTCTCCTCCGACGGCAAGGATCGGCAGGCGCAGCAGCGCGCGGCCCGGGCGGCGCGACTTTACGGTCAACAAACCGACGGCATGTCCAAGCTCGTTCTCAACGTCACCCCGGGAACTCGCTCTTTACTCGGAGGGCTGTCGGCGCAGGCGAGCTCGCTACGCGCGAAGCAGGCCGAAGATGCAGCGAAGGAGGGCCGGGTCCCCGAGGACCTCAGCCACGAGCAGGCGTTCCACGATCTACTCCTCGACCATCTCGCCACCACCGACGAACCGTCCAGCGCATCAGACACGGCTCAGGCCCAAGCCCCTGCCGATACCGATACCGATACACCGGCGGACACGCACGCGTCGTCCCGCACCACCCGGGTCGCTTCGATCGTCATCCGCCTCGGCCCGGGAGATTGGACCAATCTCGGCACGCTCGTGTCGACTAATTCCGGCGCCGTCGTGTCGGTACGCGATGCTCTCGACATGGCCTCTGGCGGTCCCAGCTATCTATCCACACGGGTCGCCGGCCGCGAGCGCTTGTTCCGGATCGACGAGATCGACCCCGACACCAAAAACGCCGATTCCCGGTTCGCCGACGCGATCCAACGCCTGGTGCTCTACGCCCAAGCCGATGGCTGCCGGTTCCCCGGCTGTGACGAACCCGCGGTGAGGTGCCAGGTACACCACCTAAAACCCTGGAATGACGGCGGACGAACCACGCTCGCAAACCTGCTTCTCGTGTGCCGCG
Source organism: Dietzia timorensis (assembly GCF_020742175.1). Taxonomy (GTDB): domain Bacteria; phylum Actinomycetota; class Actinomycetes; order Mycobacteriales; family Mycobacteriaceae; genus Dietzia; species Dietzia timorensis_A. The sequence continues at coordinate 15,994 of NZ_DYXM01000229.1, read as the reverse complement.
CGCATCACAACAGAATCAACGGCTCTCCCGACGGCTGGTCGGTTCGTCCGGATCCGAGCGAACCCGAAAAATTCGAGTGGACGCCGAATACGCCACGTCGGAACTCAGCCGAGCCCGCCTGAACGTAGACCGAACCCACTCGGTTCCCGCGCGCACTGCTCCCTGCGCTCCGTGCACACGCAAAGCCCAGCGCCTTCGCGGCCCGAAAGCGAAGGCGCCACGAGGCGCGCTAGAAAATTTCGCCCGGGCTGTACAGCGCAGCGTCCGGGTACTGTTCGACGAGGTCGGCGACCTGAGCCACAACCGCATCGGTCTGCGATCCGGCCGCGCCGACGAACGCGTCCTTCTGCGCCAGTTCAGCCTCGAGCTGGTCCTTGTCGAGCGGAATACGGTCGTCGGCAGCGAGCCGTTCTATCAGGTCGGGTTCGCGCCCTTCCTCGCGCATCGCCAGCGCGACAGCGACCGCGTTCTCCTTGATCGCCTCGTGCGCGGTCTCGCGCCCGACTCCTGCCCGCACGGACGCCATGAGCACCTTCGTCGTCGCGAGGAACGGCAGGTAGCGCTGGAGCTCCTTGTCGATCACCGCCGGGTAGGCGCCGAATTCCTCGAGCACCGTGAGAAAGGTTTCGTACTGCCCTTCGAGCGTGAAGAACGCGTCTGGAAGCGCGACACGCCGCACCACGGAGCAGAACACGTCGCCCTCGTTCCACTGGGCGCCGGCCAGCTCCGACACCATCGACTGGTAGCCGCGCAGCACGACCTGCATCCCGTTGATCCGCTCGCACGAACGTGCATTCATCTTGTGTGGCATCGCAGACGAGCCGACCTGCCCCGGCTTGAAGCCCTCGGTCACCGTTTCGTTTCCCGCCATCAGGCGCACGGTGTGGGCCCAGGATGACGCCGCCGCTCCCATATGCACGAGCGCGCCGACTACCTCGTGGTCCACCGAACGCGGATACACCTGCCCCACGGAACTAAAGACCTGAGTGAATCCGAGGTGCTGCGCGACGAGCGTTTCGAGCTCCTGCAGTTTGGCCTCGTCGCCGTCAAAAAGATCCAACATGTCCTGTGCGGTGCCCATGGGCCCCTTGATTCCGCGCAGCGGGAGGTTGTCGGCGGTGGTCCGCACGCGTCGCAAGGCGATGAGGAGTTCCTCGGTAGCCGAGGCGAAGCGCTTGCCGAGCGTCGTGGCCTGGGCGGCGACGTTGTGCGAACGGCCGGCCATCACGAGATCGCGGTAGGCGACTGCACGCTCGGCGAGTCGCCGCGCAGCCGCGACGCCGCGCCCGTGTACGAGTTCCAGCGACTGCCGCAGCTGCAGCTGCTCCACATTCTCGGTGAGGTCGCGGCTCGTCATCCCCTTATGGATGTGCTCGTGCCCGGCCAGCGCGTTGAATTCCTCGATCCGCGCCTTCACGTCGTGGCGGGTCACGCGTTCGCGATCGGCGATCGAGTCGAGGTCGATCTGGTCGATCACGGCCTCATAGTCGGCGATGACGTCGTCGGCGATATCCAACCCGAGCGAGGACTGCGCTCGCATCACGGCGATCCACAGTTGCCGCTCGAGCCGAATCTTGTTCTCGGCCGACCAAATCCGCGCCATGTCGGCACTCGCATACCTTGTGGCGAGAACATTGGCGATACGAGGCTTTGCTGGGCTATTCGCGCTATCAGTCACGCCTTCGATTATTGCCCATCACCGCGCCCGGCCTCTAGCCGCCTCTGCTCGAGCGCCCTCGCCCGGACGCCACTTCGCCCTTCCCTCGTCAACTCTGGGCGGCGCGTTTCTTTCGCAGCAAGAATCGCTGGATCTTGCCTGACGGGGTCTTGGGCAGCTCCGCAACATAGTGGATCCGGCGCGGGTACGCGTGCGCCGCGAACTGTGTCTTCACCAGTTGCTGCAGCCGCGCGGTCGTTTCCTCGGCGGCTTCCGCGTCCGGAATTCCCCCACGTAGAACCACGTAGCTTTCGAGCACTTCACCGCGAAGCTCGTCCGGAACTCCGATCGCGGCAGCCTCTACCACCTCCGGGTCCTGTACCAGTACAGATTCCACGTCGAACGGACCGATTCGGTAGCCCGCCATGATAACGACGTCGTCGTCGCGACTGGCGAAGTAGAACAGTCCGTCCTTCCCACGTTTTCCTGCGTCCCCGGTGTAGTACCAGCGCCCGTCGGCGGAGAACCGCTCGGCCGTTTTCTCCGGCGCGTCGAGGTAGCCGCCGAACCATTTGAGCGCGCTCGCGGACATATCAATGGCCACCCGACCCATCCGGTCATCCGAGGAGTCCCCCACCGCAGCGGGATCCATCGGACGATCGTCCACGGGATCGAGCACCTCGCTTTCCCACCCCGGCAGGGAAACGCCCATGGATCCGGCGCGGAGCTCGTTGCGATACTGCGGATGCCACGCGTTGACGATAAACATCCCGTGTTCGGTTTGGCCGTAGTGGTCCCGGACCTCGCTACCGAAGAAGCTCTTGCCCCATTCGATGATCTCGGGAGTCAGTGGCTCGCCGGCCGACGACGCGCAGCGCAGCACCGTGGGCCCCGCCGCATCCCCAGCGTGCGCCCGGATCGTGCGATACACCGTGGGAGCGGCGGCGAAGTTCGTAACTCCGCACTCTTCGAATACGCGCAGCGCGAGAGCCGGCGAGTACGGCGCGGTCAGCAGAATGTTCGGCAAGCCGAGCGCCATCGGCCCCATGAGACCGTAATAGAGGCCGTAGGCCCAGCCTGGGTCGGCGGAGTTCCAAAACACGTCCTCGGGATGCATGTCCAGCCCGATTTCCATGTACTGGTGGAACGACGCAAGCGCCCGCACGGGGATCACCACGCCTTTTGGCCGTCCTGTGGTGCCCGACGTGTAGAGCACCACCATCGTCGCGTCGCTACCACCTCGAGCGGCGGCGCGATCACCCCAGTTCGCCTGCGCCGTCAGCTCATCCAGCCGAAGGTCCCCGGTCCGAATTGCAGACGCCGTCGCCTCGCCGGAACCCGCGACGACAACCTGCGCATCGCCGCCGGAGATTTTCTCGCGTTGCCCCGGATCGCTCACGATCACCTTCGTGCGCGAGCCCTCCAGCCGCATCTCGATGGCCGGCCACGCAAAGGCCGTGAACAGCGGCACGTATACCGCACCGAGACGCCAAATCCCGAGGATCACGCTGACCAGCTCTGCGGACTTGCCCATCAAGGCGGCGACGGCGTCGCCCTCCCCCACGCCGAGATCGGCGAGCGCAGCCGCGACCTTTTCGCTGTGCGCCCTCAGCGAGCCGTAGGTCAGCGGGGTGGTCCGCAGTGCCCCGTCTTCGCCCTCGGCAACGACCGTGAATGCGGTGGCCTCGGGGTCGTGGCGGTCGCAAAGCAGTTCGGCGACGCAGGCGTCGGGGCTGTCGTATTCGGCTAGCAGTTGGTCGACAGACCTCGCGGTCCGGGTATCGTCGCCAGCGCCTTTTTCAATCGTTGCGGACACGTCCGGCTCCTCACTTCTCGGAAAACCTCGCCCGAGCATGGAGCAGCGCCGTGCCCAGGCAGCCGCAGGGGAACCCACAGCCACACGTCAAGTATGGCGCAGGTCACACTTAGTGTGTATCCACGAACGTGGGTAATTGCCCCGTGAGGTGTCAGCGAGAGAGAAATTCCCCAAGTCGATCGAGCGCAATCGAGATGCTCTCGGCATCGCCGGCGAAGCTCATGCGCACCGTCGTGTCCCCGCCGCGGCGGTCGAAATCGACGCCCGGGGTGAGCGCCACACCGGTCGCGTCGAGAACCTCGCGGCACCACTTCAGCGAATCGGAGGTGTGTGCCGACACGTCGACGTAGACGTAGAACGCCCCATCGGGTTGCGCGATGAGCGGCATTTCCAACGCCTCGAGTCGCCCGACGACGAGGTCGCGGTTCGCCGCATACCGCTCGACGTGTCCATCGAGCTCGGCCTCAGCCTCCGGGCCGAGAGCGCCGAGTGCCGCGTACTGCGAATTGGCGGGCGCACAGATCGACAGGTTCCCCAGCAGGACGTCCACGGCCTCCCGTAACCCCGCGGGCACGAGCATCCAACCGATGCGCCAGCCCGTCATCGAAAAATACTTGGAGAACGAACCGATCACCACGGCGTTCCGGGAGAATTCCCAGGCGCTCGCGCATCGGCGGCCGAAGGTGATGCCGTGGTAGATCTCGTCCGACACGAGCAAGGTGCCCGCCTCATCGCACCAGAGGGCGATGGCGGCGAGTTCGTCCTCCCCGATGATCGCGCCCGTCGGGTTCGCCGGAGACGCGATGACGAGGCCGTCCGGGGGCGCGCCGAGCTCCGCCGTCAGACGTTCGAGGTCGTCCACGCTCGGCTGGAATCGTTCGGTATCGACGGGATCGAATTCGACTACCTCGCAACCGAGCGCCGCCAGGGTGTTGCGGTAGGCCGGGTAGCTCGGCCGCGCCAAAGCGACGGTGTCGCCGGGATCGAAGGCGGCGAGGAAGAGCGCGGTGAACCCGCCCGAAGATCCAGTGGTTATGACGACGGAGTCAGGGTCTACCTCGTAGCCGTACCGGGTTTCGTGGAGCTCGGCGATGCGGGCGCGCAGTTCCGCGATGCCCGGTGTCGGGGTGTACCCGAGGATGTGCTCGTCGAGCATTGACCTGGCTGCCGCACGCACGGGTGCAGGCGCGCTGGTGGACGGCTGCCCGGCGGACAGCGAAATCATGTCTCCGTGGCTGGCCTGGCGCGCGGCGGCGGCATCGATCACCTCCATCACGCGGAAACGCTCGACGTGCGAGCGCGCCGAGCGCGAGGGCCCGTCGCCGCCGGAGGCGCGGTTCGTTGCCCGGTCCGATGCCATTGCGTGTCCGCCTTACGTGCGGGGGCGACGAGTATTCGCCCCGCAATCCTGTTATACCTTCGGAATCTCGATTCGGCCGTCGAGCGCGGCCTGCCCGATGTCGGTGCGGAAATGCCCGCCGCGCATGCGCACCCCGTCGAGGATCTCGTAGGCCTGGGTACGCGCTTCACGCAGGTCTGCGCCCACGCCGACCACCGACAGCACGCGGCCGCCGGCCGAGATGAATTCACCGTCGTCGTTGCGCCCGGTGCCCGCGTGGAGCACTCCGTCCTGCGAGGCGCCGGTGATGACATCGCCCTTGCGCGGGGTAGACGGATAGTTCTCGGCCGCGAGGACGACGGTCACCGCGGCACCGTCCCTCCACTTCAGCGGAGGAAGGTCCGCGAGCATGCCGCCGGCCACGGCCGACAATGCCTCGCCGAGGGGGGATTCCAGCAAAGCGAGGACCGCCTGCGTCTCCGGATCGCCGAACCGGCAGTTGAACTCGACCACGGACGGGCCTGCAGAGGTCATCGCGAGCCCGGCGTAGAGCAGCCCGGAGAACGGAGTCCCGCGAGAGACCATCTCCTTCGCGACGGGCGCGACGACCTCGTCGACGATCTGAGTAGCGGCGCCGTCATCCAGCCACGGAAGCGGCGTGTAGGCGCCCATGCCTCCTGTATTCGGGCCGCGGTCCCCATCGCCGACGCGTTTGTGATCCTGAGCGGGCAGCAGCGGCACGACATTCTCACCATCGACGAGGCAGAACAGAGAGACCTCCGGCCCATCGAGGAAAGACTCGAGCAGCACCGGGTGGCCGTCTTCGAGGCAGGCCATCGCGTGCGCCCGCGCCGCGTCCCGATCGTCGGTGACCACGACCCCCTTACCCGCCGCGAGACCATCGTCCTTGACCACGAACATCGGGCCGAACTCGTCGAGCGCTGCGTCGAGATCGGCGGTCGAGTCGACGATGAGTGCCTTGGCTGTACGAACCCCTGCCGCGGCCATCACGTCCTTGGCGAACGCCTTGGAGCCTTCGATCTGCGCTGCCGCGGCCGAAGGGCCGAACACCGCGAAACCGTCTTCGCGCAGCTTGTCCGCCACGCCCGCAACGAGAGGGACCTCGGGTCCGATGACCACGAGATCCGCTCCGATCTCCTTCGCCAGCGCCGTCACCTCGGCGCCCGAGGCGGCCTGAACAGGGTGCACCTTGGCCACCTCGTCCATTCCGGCATTGCCCGGCGCGACGTGGAGTTCGTCCACGTCCGGGTCTTTCGCCAGGGTGGTCAGCAGGGAATGTTCGCGGGCGCCGGAGCCGATCACAAGAATTCGCACGCTGAAATCCTATCCGACTTCCGAATCGCCTTCGCGACGCCGCACGATGTGTCCGTTATAGCCAATCGGTGAGATCGGAAAGCGCGCCGGCAGGGAACGGCTTCTGCTCGGCGACGAGCTCGCGCCCCTTCTCGGTGAGAAGGATCGGTCCGATAACGCGCTGCAACTGAGCGTCGAGAACGTCCCAGATCCGGTCGACGTCCTTACCCTCGCCGATAAACCCGAGCGCGCTGATCATCGACATCCCGAGTAGCGACGACCAGATCTCAAGAGTCTCGGTATCGGAGATCTCGGCACGGAACACTCCGGAGGGCACGCCCTTCTCGGCGGGCTTGCGCAACGCGGCGATGAGCTTGTCCGCGGCCTCGCGCACTACCGGCGACGTGCCACCGGTTTCGGAGATCATGCGATTCCATTGGGGCTCGTCGATGGCAAACTTCACGTAGGCGCGGCAGGCGTTGCGCACGTCGGCCCAGGCAGCGAGGCCCGCGCGTTCGGATTCGGACTCGGCGGCGACACCGGCGTCGAGTACGAGCGAAGTGCGCATGCTCTCCGCCATCTCCTCGATCCCCCGGCTCGCGACGATGTCGACGAGCTCGGCGCGGTTGGTGAAATGCCTGTAAGCGGCTGTCGCCGAGACGCCGATCTCCGCGGCGATCTCGCGCAGGACGATCGCGCGCTCGCCGGAATGCCGGGCGCGGCGAGTCGCCGAAGCGATGATCGCCCGTCGTAGGTCGCCGTGATGATAGGGCTTGCGGGGTTCGGCGATTGCCCCGCTCTTCGGCTGGTTCGTGGCGGACACGTTTGGCCCTCCTTATGTAAATACCTTGGTCATTTGTTTGTCGTGCGGAAAGCGTCGTCCGACCAGCACGCCACTGCCCCGGTCACCTCTGCCCGGGGAAGCGGAAATCGCGCTGATACTTATTGGGCGACTTTTCGTTGCGATTCGCCGACGAGTGCCGCGACCTTATTCGTTCGAGAATTCGGTTCCGATTCAGTCGCCGCGCGGAGTCTCGCGTTCGCGGATCGTGCGTACGACGGCTCCTGCCTTCGCCTGCGCAATCCGCATGCGCGGACCTCAGATGGCCTCACGCATATCGTGTGGTTAGGGCTTGCGTGTCGATCTTCATTCGACGTGCACCGTAAATGGATGCCGTACACGCCGGCATGTGCGCCGAGCGTCGACCGACGCGGCGCCAACGCGCAAGGAGTGCCCTCAGGCTCCATCCGTCCCCGGATACGGAGACCCCTGCACCAGCATCGCTGCAGCATCCGAAACCAGGCATGTGACAGCACACAGGCCGGAAGCGGCACGACAACCCCGTCTCGTTCGCCGAACGGTACTACCTATTCCTGGCCGCGAGCTGCAAACTTCCTGGCGAAAACCTTGGAAACATGGATAACTTTCGGGTGTTCCGGGGCGCTGCCCCAATACCCGGTGAGCAAGCGCCCGTTCCCCGGATTCTCCGTCTCTAATGACCTCGTGCACTGTCGAACGGTGAAACACAAAAGCTACCGAACCACTGTGTTCGATCTGTCACATATATTACGTGTCGAGAAGGTAAATAACGCACAGAAGGCCGGTGTTTCCGGTTTTACATCCGTCCTTACAGTGTCTAACTGTTGCTGGTTTCCCCACCGTTTTCACCGGGAATGACGCCGGAGTTCCGCATCCGTCTCGCCTCTTGGCAAACCACTCGTGTCCTGCATGAGGGCGATAACTGCGGGTAGCATCCGAGTTATGGCTTCGATTTTCACCAAAATCATCGATGGCGAACTTCCGGGGAGATTCGTATGGAAGGACGACGTTTGTGTGGCGTTCCTCACTATCGCTCCCGTGACGGATGGACACACGCTCGTCGTACCCCGCGCCGAGGTCGATCGCTGGACAGATCTCAACCCTGAGGACTTCGTCCACGTCATGAAAGTGGCACAGATCGTCGGGGCTGGCGTCATCTCCGCATTCGACGCTCCGCGGGCGGGTGAGCTCATTGCCGGATTCGAGGTTCCCCACACTCACGTACATGTGTTCCCCGCGTGGGACATGGGCGGCTTCGACCTATCGAAGGCCGACTCAGACGCCTCCGCAGCGTCGATGGACGCGGCCGCCGAGGCCATCAGAGCCGCCTTGCGAGAGCTCGGCCACGACAACGTCGCCGAGTAATCGATGCCCGCACCCAGCCCCCGCTGCCTTCGCACCTTCAAGCCTTTCGGACGACTTCAGTGAGACCGCAGGACCTTTACCCGGAATTCGGCACGTTCGTCTCCGATTTGCGAGCGCATTCGGAGCGACTCGCTTTTATCCGCCTCGACGTGGAGACCTGGAATCCCGATGAGCTGCGCGCCGACACCGGGTCCGGATGGAGCTCGGACGAAACACTGGTTTCACTGATCGACGACCTGGACCGCGCCGAGTCGACACTTCGCACTGCGACCGCAAACCTCGAATCCGCTTGGGCGGCGCTCGGCCGCCTGGCATCGGACTAAATTCTCGAACTTCCGGAGCCGTGACCTCGGCAGCACTGGGGGTAACCAGCAGAACCCCTGAATGCGATTTGCGCCACTGTCGTGCCGTCTTGGCAGTTCCCACTCGCCAACACGGCACGTTTCACACGTCGGTCGACAAGCCGAAACCGGTTGCCGTACAGACGTTTTGAACCCACAATCGGTACGGAAAAGTGGTGGAGCTGGAGAAGGGACTTGAACCCTCAACCGCCCGATTACAAGTCGGGTGCGCTACCAATTGCGCCACTCCAGCAAGTCCCAGATAGTCTATCTGGCGAACGTTCGTGCGCCTATTCTGGCCGCACTGTTCATATTTTCACACGAGGCGAGCGCACGCTATTGGCGGCGGCAATGGCAACCGGCAGTACGGCGTTGGTCTCACATCCACTACTTCACTCGTGAAATGTCGGTTCCTGGCACGGCCCGGCCAACAGTTCGCTTGTATCCCCAGCCAACGGCGCTACGCATCAAGGGAGGTCAGTTTCGGATATGGCGGCATCGAATCCGTCGAATCGCGCGGCAACAGCTCGGGAGGCCGTGACGACTACCCTGGAACCGTTCTGGCGTCCTCTGGCACGCTGGGGCCTTCGTAAATCGGCGATCGACCGCGCCGCTGAGCCACCGCTGTCGCCGTGGGCACCCATCGACCTCGACGACGACGCCACCGTGACCTCCGTGTTGCAGCTTTCGCTGGATATCGCGGTCGTGCTGCTGTCCTCGGGCGAGGGCGCCGCAGACACCGCGCTGCAGGCTGAATCCGTCGCGGCATCGTTCGGTCTTCCCCACGCGACGGTCGAGATCACGTTCACCTCGCTGACAATGGCCGTCGGGCGTAGGCCCGGCCGCCCGCCGATCTCGGTGATCAAGGTCGTCGAATACCGCACCATCGACCTCACGCGCATGATCCGCGTGACGCGTCTCATCGACGCGATCATCCGCCGCAAGATTACCCTCGATCAGGCATCGGCTCAGGTCGAGCAGATCACCAATGCTCCGCACCCGTACAAGTTCAACACGGCTATCGCAGGGTGGTCGTTTCTCGCCGCCGGCGTCGTGCTCCAGCTCGGCGGCGCTCCGCTCGCGGCGGCATTGTCCTTCGTCTCGGTTTTCGCAACGATGTGGATCAACCGTCTTCTGTCGAAGGTGGGGCTCCCGGTGTTCTTCCAACAGTTCATCGGTGGCTTCATCGCGGGCATGACCGCGCTCTCGGCGTATCGGGTCTTCGAGAACACCGCCGTGGACGTGAGACCTTCGCAGGTCGTCGCGGCCGGCATCATCGTGCTTCTGGCCGGCCTCACGCTTGTTGGCGCCATCGAGGATGCGATCACCGGTTATCCGGTGACGTCGGCGGGCCGCGTGGTCGAGACGACGATGCTCACCGGCGGCGTCGTGGGTGGTATTGCCACGGCGATCGCCCTTTTCGCGCGCTTCGGCATCGAGGCGCCACCCATCAATCCCACGTTCTACGGCGGTAACCCGTTCATCGTCGTGCTGCTCGCCGCTGGCGTCGGCGCCGCGGGGTTCTCGCTGGCCTCCTACGCCACACCTAAAGCCATCGTGCTGGCGGGATTCGTCGGCATGGTGTCGATCACCGTATATACGCTGTGTACAACAAATGACCTGGGCGCAATCGTCGGATCTGGCGCCGCGGCAACCACAGCCGGCCTGATCGGCGGTATTTTCGCTCGCTGGGTCGGGCTTCCGCACATGATCGTCACCGTGGCCGGTGTCGCTCCGCTGCTCCCCGGCCTTTCCCTGTACCGGGGTCTTTCGGGGCTACTGTCGGACAACTCCACGTCCGCCCTGGGACAGTTGTCCCAGGCCGGCGGTATCGCCGTCGCGCTCGCAGCGGGCGTCGTTTTCGGTGAGTGGCTCACTCGCGTCATGCGTAGAACGCAGGCCGCCGACCTCTAGTCCGCGTTGGCCGGCGGCGGGAACGCCTTTCTCCAGGCGTGATCGGCGCCCGCCGCCGGCTTCCTGCATGTAGCGGGTACGGCCGACACCGGCCCACACGGTAGGATGGCTGGTATTGACACCCGCAGCCACGACGGCTGCGCACCTTCGACGTCATAGTTAAAAATTGCCCACTAGCTGCGCGAGCGACGAGCCGGAGCGCGCAGTTGCAGGAGGAGACACATGGCAGGCAAGACAAACGAGACCCCCGACGTCATCAAAGATGACGACCTTGAGCCGGTTGCCGACGAGACCGCCGACCGCGCCCGTCTGGTTGTAACCGCGCATTCCGCCGACGCCGACGAAGCGACGATGCTGCTCAACATGCTCGGCATCGGCCCCGATACCTCCACGAGCATCGTCGAGAGCGATGTCGAGGAGGAAGAGGCCAAATAGCCTCGCGCTCCGAACTTTTCATTCGCCTTCCCGCCCACGCACGTAAAGTGGGTACCGACCCGGCGTAGCGGCGACGGGGGTTCGCGCGGCGGCACAGGCAGCGCGCACGGATCGGGGCAATGAGGAGGCAATTCGTGACGGCCAAGGCGGCTAAACCGAACGAAACGTCCAACGGGGCACGTGGAGATTCCGCGCCTCGAAGCACGCTGACCAGCAATGTCGGCCACGCCGATTTCGTCGTTGTCGCCAATAGACTCCCCATCGACCTGGAGCGCCGCGCCGACGGCACCGAGGTGTGGAAGCGCTCCCCCGGCGGACTCGTCACCGCACTCGAATCGGTACTTCAGGCCTCGTCCGGGGCATGGGTCGGCTGGCCCGGCGTGCCCGACGCCAACCCTGAACCCTTCGAGGCGGACGGCATCGAGCTGCACTCGGTCCCCTTGTCCGCGGAGGAGATCGAGTACTACTACGAGGGCTTCTCCAATGGCACGCTGTGGCCGCTGTTCCACGATGTGATCGTGCAGCCCGAGTATCACCGCCACTGGTGGTCTGCTTACGTAGAGGTCAACAGGCGCTTCGCGGAAACGGTGGCGGCCGCGACCGCCGAGCAAGGAACCGTCTGGGTGCAGGACTACCAACTGCTTCTCCTGCCGAAGATGTTGCGGCAGATCCGGCCTGACCTCAACATTGGGTTCTTCCAGCACATCCCATTCCCGCCGGTCGAACTGTTCATGCAATTACCGTGGCGCACGGAGATCATCGAAGGCATGCTCGGTGCCGACCTCGTCGGATTTCACCTGCCCGGTGGCGTCGAGAACTTCCTCTACCTCGCCTCTCGCCTTTCGGGTTACGAGACCTCAAGGCGCAGCATCGGCACGGCACGCAAGGGCAGCCGCTCCGGCGTCGTGCAGGTCGGTTTCCGCGAGGTCAAAGTCGGCGCGTTCCCGATTTCCATCGCTTCGGGGAAAATCTCGGAGCGCAGCAAATCCAAGGAAGTCCGCCAGCGGTCGAAAGAGATCCGCAAGGAACTCGGCAACCCGAAATTGCTCATGCTGGGCGTGGATCGGCTCGACTACACCAAGGGCATAGACGTCCGCCTTCGCGCGCTCGAGGAGCTCATCGCCGAAGGGCGAATCGGAGCCAGCGACGTGTCCCTGGTGCAGATCGCCACGCCGAGCCGCGAACGCGTCGAGCAGTATCAGACGATGCGCTCCTCGATCGAGCACGCGGTCGGCAGGATCAATGGCCTGTTCGGCACGATCGGCCATCAAATCGTCACCTATGTCCACCGGCCGGTTCCGCAGGCGGAACTCCTCGCGTTCTACCGTGCCTCCGACGTCATGCTTGTGACCCCGATCCGCGACGGAATGAACCTCGTCGCCAAAGAGTACGTCGCGGCGACCGTCGATGGCGACGGCGCGCTCGTGCTGTCGGAGTTCACGGGCGCGGCGGCCGAGCTTCGGCGGGCGTACAAGTGCAACCCGCACGATCTGGACGGGGTCAAGGATGCAATCGAGCTCGCGGTCAACGACGATCCGGAAGAGCGCCGTCGCCGCATGACGACCTTGCGCCGGCAGGTGCTTACCAACGACGTCACGCGGTGGGCGCGCCAGTTCCTCAAGGCTTTGGGCGGCGAGGAGCTGTCCGCGAAGGTCTAAATTCGGGTTGCACCGGGGCTGCTAGAGCACCTCGACCTTGGACACCTTCCACACCTGCCCGTCGCCTTCATCGACACGGTCGACGCTGACCCGAAGCCTCGTCGACGAATTCTGCGCCTCGGGGTTGTCCTTCGTCGAGACCATGCGGTTGAGCATCATCACGGTGACCACATGGTCACTGTCGATTCGCTCTTCGAGCCCCACCGCCGCGACCGTCGCGTACGAATTCGCCTCGGTCTCCTTGGCGAGGGAGGCCACTTGTGGTCTCGTCGTTTCGCGGAACTCCTTCTCCGCTTCCCCTGTGAGCTGCGGTTCAACCCGGCCCAGCTGCTCGTCGACGCCTTCGGCGTCATAAGTGAACATGTTGGTCACGATGGTGCGCGCCGCGTCGGCGGCTTCGTAAGGAGCGTTGGTCTCGGCCTGCTCGCTCGCGACGGCATCGTGCTGGCTGCTATAACCCACCCAGCTGACGACCGCCACAACGGCGAACACCGCTGCGACTGCCAGGAGCGCCTTCGCGAGCTTCGGGTTCCCGTTCGGCGCCGATGCCGTCCGGAGATCGGTGGATTTTTCTTTTGTCCGGCTGGATGACGTCGCGGTACCGTCCTCCCCCGCGTCGTCGCCCACCTTCTCCTTTTCGGTGTCCGCGCCCTTCGTTACGGTGTCCGCACCCTTCTTTTCGGTGTCGGAGTTCGAAGCCTTCGCGTCGGCACTCCCTGCTGCCGTTGCGGTCGCGGCTGCGCCTGCTACTGCCGTTCCCGCATTGGTCTTGCCTGCGCTGCTTTTGCTTGCGCCACTCTTGTCCGCTCCGGACTTCTCTCCGGCAGCGGCTCGCGTGGCCGCATTATCCGACTCCTCGGAGGATTCGGCTGCGGCTCGGTCCTTCCCTGCGCCCGGCTCGTTGACATCGAAGCCACTCGCTCGCACGGCGTCGAGAGCCTCTAGCCGCGCCCGGTCTGCCTTGTCCTGGGCCTTCTGCGCCTTGCGCGCAGCCCGTTCCGCTCGGCGAAGCCGTCGTGGATCGTCTGCGGCGCCCATCGCGTCGCTGGTTGAATCGCTCACGGGATAAAGTTCACCCCTGTCACCTTCAGTACTCCGTCGTCATTCGGGGTAACAACTACTCGGACCCGGTACGTGTGTGCATTGGGGTCTCCAGAACTCGCCGTCGGGTCGTCTTTCGCAGCGGCATCGTCGCCGGAGCTCTTGTCACCCGCGGCATCGCCCGATTTCTTGGACTTGTCGTCCTTGTCGTCCTTTTTGGCATCGCCTGAGTCGTCGGCAGGCTGATTCTGGATCTGCTGGTCGACCGCCATGACGATGTTGTACTGGGTCTTGCCGTCGTCGTCGGTGGTCTGGTTCTCCAGCCCGGCGGCGACAACGGAGCCCTCCGCGACGACCTTATTGAGCTCGACGATGCTCTCGTAGGAGTCTCTACGCGGGCTGAATTGGCTCGCGAAGTCGCCATCGATGTCGGCCTCGATCTTGTCGACATCTTCGGCGATGGTGTCCTGGCGGATGGTCATCAGATTGGTCATGACCTTTGTCGCAAGGTTGACGGCGTCGGTCTGCTGCTCGTAGGTGGCCGCGCGCGTGGTGCGGATCTCGTTTGCCTCGGCGCGTGCATCAAGTGCCATATAGGCACCGACCAACGCGACGATGAGGGCGATCAAGGCCACCGCGGCAGCCGCGATGAGCGCCTTGCGGGACGCTAGTGCTCGGCTCAACTTACCTTCACTCCGTTCAGCACGGCATCCGTCATCGAAGCGCCGGACGCGAGTGCCGTGTTCTTCCCCAGATCGGACTGGGAGTAGGTCTTCCCGTCAGAGGCTACATACTCACCGGTGTCCGGGTCGTACATGGCCGCCGTGGTCGCGTACGTGTTGGGATCCTGACCACCGGCCGGCCAATCCTGCAGCCCCAGGTCGGGGAGCTCGGTCTGCGGTGGACCGATCTCGCTGTTGTCGGGCGGATTGTCTCCGAGCACGTCGTCCGGGCCGTAGCCACCCTCGCGGCACTGCTGCACGGAAGCACCGCGGCGATCCGGATACTCCATACATGGCAGGTTCCGAGCGCCGCGCACGGTCGTTGCCGCGTCGGAGGGAACCTTGCAGTACAGACCGTTGATCTGCGCGGGAACCGACAGGTCGGCAGGCGATCGCTGGTCGGCCGCGGGAATGAAGCCCGTGGTGCACGGCGGCGGGTTGTTGAGTTGCAGGTTGAAATCGACCTTGATGGAATCGGCATCCTTTCCGCCGTCGATAGCAGTGAGAAGCGCCGAGACGATTGCCGGATACAACACGAAGAGCTGCTCAAGGGAGCGGTTGTAGACGACACCGACCTCACCGACCGACATGAGATTGGCGACGAGGACCGGCAGGACCGGCTGGAGTTCGTCCATCGTTCGCTGTGTCTTTGCGAGCATTTCCGGCCCGTTGTCGAGGATGCTCTCGAGCTGCGGCCGGTTCTCGCGTAGCTGATCGGTAACGTTCGCAAGATTGCTGATCCACTTCTTCAGCGAATCCTCCGAACGAATCTGAGAGTTGAGCAGCGGTTCGGCGTCTTTGATCAGTGCATTGACCGCGTCGGAATTGTTGTTGGCTTCCTGCACGAAAAGTCTCGTCGAGTCGATGAGGCGCTGCATGTCCTGCTCGCTGCCGGCAAAGGCGTCGAAGCTCTCCTGGAGCACATTGCGCATCTTTTCGTTGTTGACGCTCGCGAGGAGCGCGGTTGCCTGATCGAGCACCGGGCCCATCCCCTGCGGCAACGACACCTGGTCTCCGCGCAGCACGGTGCCGCTCTCGAGTTCCCCATCGGGAGCGCCGACGGGGATGAGGTCGACATACTGCTCACCCACCGCCGACACGCTGCGGATTTCGGCGCGTACGTTCTGTGGCAGATCGGCGCTTTCCTCGATGTAGAGATTGGCGCGTACGCCATCGGGGTTGAGGTTGACCTCTTCAACGGTGCCGACCGTATTACCTAGGTATGAGACGTTGGCGTTCTGATACAAACCGCCTGTAACCGGCATCTCGAGCGCAACATCCACGCGATCGAAACCGAATCGCTGCGGCAACTTGAGGTAGACGACGGACATTGCCGTCAGCCCGATCACGGTGATAATCGCGAAGAAGACCAGCTGCCACTTCACCTGTTTGGACATCATGGCTGGCCACCTCCATCAGGTCCGGGAGCGGGTGCGGGCGCGGGAGCGGGCGTGCCGGCGGGCCCGCCACCGGGCGCCGCCGGGTCCTCTCCGTCCCCGTTGTAGTGTTGCTGCCCCTCAGGCACCTCCATGGCGTATGGGTCGGCGCTCGACATCGGTGCCGGCGCGAGAC
>NZ_DYXM01000228.1 GCF_020742175.1 Dietzia timorensis | reverse complement strand
TTCTACCTGCAGTACAAGAACGTCAAGGCTGATTACGTCAACGCTGTGTGGGACGTATTCAACTGGGAGGACGTCGCCTCCCGTTACGCTGCGGCCAAGGCATAACCAGCCACAGCCACACAGGCATAACCGCCCCCGGCTAGCTGGCCCCACACGCCAGCTCACAGGCAATAAGCTCGCGGCCTCCGGCACCACAAAAGCCGGAGGGCGCAGCTGTATTAATGAGTACGCGCTACGCGTCCTGAACCAGGGCACGCGCCGCTTCGATGCCCACTACTGCGGGTTCGTCACGAAGATCTTCGCCTCGGGCTCCCACCAGCCCCACCGCTGCCGCGTGGTGGTATCGACCTCGGCGGGCACCGGCTGTCCGGCGTAGGTGCCGTACGGGGTGTACCGCTCTAGTGAGCCCCAGTCGCGATCCCAGCTGTGGTTGAGATACGTCGGGACGGACTCGGCCTCGAGCCCCATCGTCGCCCAGCCCAGCGGTCCGCCGGCCTTGTAGTCCTGCCAGGTGCCCGTCGCGGTCACCGCGAGCGGACGGTCGGGCAGGATGCGGAACTTGGGCACCTCGGCCACGCCGGCCGAATGGCCGAACGGGCGCTGGCACGGGAACTGCAGGCCGACCGCCCAGTCGAGGAGCACAGGGTCCTCGGAGCCGACGTAGTCCTGCAGCGTGTCGAGCTGCGCCATGCGCGGCGGGGTGATCGCGACCCACTGGTCGGGGTTGAGGTCGCCGTCGCGGATGGAGATCCGCACGCTGTCGGCGCCCTCGGGGAACTCCGAGCGCGGGACACGCAGGTTGCGCCACGACGGGTTCGGCCCGATGTCCTTGGGCAGGACGTCCTCGCCGACCGGGGTCACCGAGCCGTCCGGCTGGGTCTGTCCGAACTGGAAGACCAAATCCTGGCCGTAGGCGAAGGAACCGACGACGTCGAGATGTGCGACGCGTCCGGCCGCGGTGACGACGAGTAGCGGCGAATCGTCGTCCTCCGGGATCGAATACCAGCCGGTCTCGAGGTTCGCCTCCTGCTGCGGACCACTGCGGTACGAGCCGAGCACGGGGGTGGCGGCCGGGTCGAGGCCGAAGGGCAGGGCGACGGTCGAGCCGTTGATCCCCTCAGAGCCCTCGCCGCCGCTCGTACCGGCGCCCTGGCCCTTGTGCTCCTCGGGCCCGGAATCGGGGTCCTCGGTGGAACCGGCGGTGCCGACGCTGCCGGTGATCGAGTCCGCCGAGAGATCGGAGGCCACGCCGTCAGGATCGAAGCCGGTCGAGGTGCGGCCCTCCAGGGCCTCGGACGCCGACATGTTCGGGTCGACCGGGGCGAGCATGCCCGCGTTCGCGTCGGGTTCGACGAGGACCTGTTCGGCGAGCATGCACGGCTCGCCGGCAAGCGATTTCGCGTTGCCGAGGCCCACCGAATAGCCCGGGTACTGGGCCTGCGCGCCCTTGGCGAGCGAGGCGACGTTGAACACCACGAGCAGCCCGGCGATGACGGCGACGGGCGCCGCCGCGAAGGAGCGAAGGCGATTGCGGCCCGCGCTGGTCTGCGGGGTGGTCTGCCTGGTGTAGTCCGCGCGCAGGTGCTGGAACGCGGCGAGCGCGAACAGTGCGACCGACATGACCAGCAAAACCGTCGAGGCCTGGATGCCGCGGAATGACGGCGGCCGGTCCCACCACGGGATTCCGAAGCTCGAGACGTACCACCAGCCGTTGGTGCCCGCAGCGGCGACCGCGAGCACGAGCAGCGACACCGCGAGGAACAGCGTCCGGTTGCGGGAAGAGTTGAGCGCGACCCGGTAGATCGCCAACGAGGCGAGCGCGGCGATCGCGGCGCCGATGGACGCGTAAACGCCGAAGTGGTGCGTCCACTTGGTCGGCGAGAACATCATGAAGAACATCGTTCCCACGACGACGATGACCAAACGCGTGGTCGGCCCCTTGGCGGCGCCCGGAATGCGGCCGCGGCTGAGGACGAGACCGATGACCACCGCAAGGCACAGCAGTGTGAGCAGCATCGGCAGGCGTCGCGCCAGCGAACCGTCGACCGTCTGGATGAGCAGATAGTAGTACCGGATGAATTCCTGGTACCAGTGCAGGTTCGGGCCGATCTCGCCGCGCACGCGGATGGCCTCGCGCACGGAAGCGGCGGTCTGGTCGCCGAACACGGCGACGAGCACCATCGTGCCCGCCGCGAGGATCGGCAACACCAGCGGCAGCACGCCCCGGACGATCCCGCCGCCGAGGATGCGTGCGCGCACGACGATCGCGGCGATGACCGGGCGCGTGCCGGCGAGTAGCGCGGCGACCGCCATCAGCCCCGTCGGGCCGGCGGCTAGGGAGAATGCGGCGATGATGCAGGCGATCGCCGCCGGGAGCAGGCGTCTGGTCGCCACCGCCCTCTCGATCGAGCACCAGGTAAGAAGCGCACCGAAGGCGATGATCGGCTCCGGGCGCAGGCCGTTGTTGAAGGCGGTCCAGAAGGCGAGGAACACCGCGGCGGCCGTCCAGTGCACGACGGGCGTCGTGCGCGCGGCCCGTCCGAGGCGCGGGATCACTTCCTTCGACAACAACAGCCAGCACAGGATGCCCGCGATGAGAGCGGGCAGACGCATCCACAGCGAGTTCGTCGACACGTGCGAGATCAACGCGAGCATGTCGTAATAAGGCGAGCCGAATGGGGACTCGGGGACGCCGTACCAGCGGTAATAATTCGCCATGTAATCGGCGTCCGAGGCCACCCGCGCCATCGACAGGATGTAGCCGTCGTCTGAGGTGTTCGCGCCGATGAAGTGCCACACCACGAGGACGCCGGCAACCACGCCGTCAACAAGCCGGAAACGGAACAGCCGGGAGGGCAGGAAGCGACGGCTCGAGCGGCCGTCGAGCTTATCGAGCTGGTGGAGTGCCCACAGGGCGATGAGCGTGGCGAGCACGCCGACCGCCATGACCGTCCACTTGATCACCGACGGATTCGAGGTGAAGCGCGAATCGACGTCGACGTGCACCGACATCCCCTCGGGAGACGTGGACGTGGGCAGGTCGGTGTAGATGCCCACGAGCGTCGGGCGCAGGCCGAACGCGTCGTCGACGGTGCGCGACGCGTTGGGGGCGTCGGTCATTCCGACGAATTCACCGGTGATCGTGTCGGCGCGCACGGCGACCGTGATCTCCGAGCAGTCCCCGGCCTCGACGCGGTTACGCTCGGCGTTCGCGATGATGCGGCCGCGCGAGGTGATCTCGACGTTGTCTTCGGTGGCGCGGACGAACAGCGCGCGCAGCGAGGTGTTCTCGCCTTGACCGGGCGCGGTGGACACGAGGATCCCGCCTTCGTCGGGCAGATCGGAGACCAGCTCGCAGGGCATCGCGATGTCGATGGACTGCGGCGTGTAGCTCATCTGCGGCGCGATCACCGAGTTGACCTCGCCGTCCTGCGGCCAGTTGAGAGCGCTCTCCGTCTGCTGGACCGGGAGGAACGGGGTCACCAAGAAGCACAGGAAGCCGAGCAGGCCGGCCACCGCGGCGATTACGGCATGACGGCGGGCGCGCGTGGTGCGCGCAGCCGTCGCGGGCGCGCCCTGCGGGGTGGACTTCTCGCCCGACCGGTCGTGCTTGTGAGGTGAGGGCTCTGGAGAGGGGTTCTGCACGAGAAGTCATTTTAGGCCACGTACGCACCAAACATACGTTTTGCCGTGTACTTCATCGGGAGCCCGAATCGCTTGTACCCACAAAGTAACCATGATAAACAAAAGTGGAATCCAGATTCGGACTCCGAAGGAACGAGGCTCGGCCATGGCCCGACTCACCTCAGCTAGTGCCCTCGCGGTCGCCGTCGCTCTATTCGCTTCCACCGCCGTCGCCTCGGCGCCGCTCGCCACCGCGCAATCGGAACTGCCCGTCCCGCCGCAGGAATACGAGCAGCCGTGGCTCGGCGACCAGGCGCACATCGTCAAGACCGAGGACCTCGGAGGCAATTTCCACCGGGTGCATGTGTGGTCGCCGGCCAACCGCGAGATCGTGGTCAACGAGGTGATCTCGGCGCCGGGCGGCCAGGCCCGCCCCACCTTCTACCTGCTGCCGGGAATCAAGGGCAGCGCGATCCCCTCGGACTTCTCGTGGTCCAGGCACACCGACGTGCGCTCGTTCTTCGCGGACAAGAACGTCAACGTCGTCATGCCGATCGGCGGCCCGCACTCTGCGTGGACCGACTGGGACTTTCCGGATCCGGCTCTGGGCGTCAACAAATGGAACACCTACATGGAGTCCGAACTCCCGGGGCTTATCGACGGCGCCTTCCACGGCACCGGGCGCGACGCCATCGGCGGACTGTCCTCGACTGGCGGCGCTGCTCTCGACATCGCCGCCCACGCGCCCCAGCGTTTCCGCGCAGCCGCCTCCTATTCGGGCTGCCCGATCCGTTCCGGCGCCGCCGGGATCTTCTCGTCCGCGGCGATCATGGCCTCGGGCGGCGGGAACCCGTTCAATGCGTGGGGTCAGCCGTTCTCCCCGTCCTGGCCCGATCACGATCCGAACGCCGACCCTGGCCGGCTGCGCGACGTCAAGGTGTTCGTCTCCTCGGGATCCGGGGTGCCCGGACCGATCGACGAACCGCAGAACCAGCCGTATGACGGGCTCAACCTGTGGACCGGGCCCGCCGCGGTCGAGGCCGGCGTCAACGGGTGCACCGAGGTGTTCGCGAACAACGCACGCGCGGCGGGAGTGGACGTCAATCGCTACTACATGCCGCAGGGATCGCACTCGTTCCCGCTGTTCGCGCACTCGATGCGCACGAGCTGGGACCAGACGATCGCCGGGGCCATCGGCGCCTGATCTTTTTCGCACCTCCGCCGTCATGGGCGGATGGGGAGGTGGGGTCAGCCGACCATCTCGCCTGGTGACCACAGGCCGGAGCGCAGGCTCTGGCTGCGGTCGATCTGCGCGGGTACCGCCTCTGGATCGAGCGGGTCGAGCCGCTGCAGCGAGCCCCAGTCCCGTCCCCAATCGTGGTTGAGATAGGTCGGGATGGTGACCGGCTTGGTGGTCTGCTCGATCCACAGCAGCGGGCCGCCGGCCTTCGCCGACTGCCACCAGTTCGCCATGGTCGAGGACTCTCGGTCGGCGAGGATGCGGTAGCGCGGGATCTCGGCGATGCCGTCGTTGTGGACGAACGGGCGCTGGCACGGGAAGGCGAGCGCGACGATCCAGTCGGCGAGCACCGGGGTTTCGCTGCCGACGATGTCCTGCAGTGTCCGCAGCGTCGGGTTTCGCGGCGGCGTGACCGCCATCCACCAGTCGGGCGCGAGGTTGTTGTCGCGGGCGACGATGCGCACGACCTCGGCGTCGTCGGGGATCGACTCGAGCGGCACGCGCAGGTTGCGCCACGTCGGGGCCGGGCCGACGTCGATGAGCGGGAGCGACCCCTCGACCTCGAAGTTGGTCGGGCCCTCGGTGCCGACCTTGCCGGCGCGGCCGTACTGCACCTCGAGATCGCCGGCCGAGATCCATCCGGCGGCGGCGACGACGAGCAGCGGGCGAAGCGGCGTGCGCCCGGGGAGCTCGTACCAGCCGGACTGGAGCCTCGCCTGGGACTGCGGCCCGCGCCGGTAGGAGCCGAGGACGGGAGTCTCCGCCGGGTCGAGGTCGAACGGCAGCGACGCGGTGGAGCCGTTGATCGTCTCCTCGCCCTGACCGCCTGTCGTGCCCGCATCGACGCCGGGATCGCCGGTGGCGTCCGCTTCGAACCCGCCGAGCGTGGAGCTGGAATCGGATTCGGTGGTGTCCACGGGGATCTGCTCGGGGATGCCGTTGGGGGCGAAGCCCGTCCGCTCGCCTGCGCCCAGAGAATTGGCCACCGATGTGCCGACCGGCTGAAGTACGCCGTCGTTGGAGTTCTCCTCGACGAGCACGGCGTCGGCGAGGGAGCACGGGTTGCCGACGAGCGCCCGCGCGTTCGAGCGGCCCACGGTGTAGCCGGGTGAGCGGTCGAACACGGCGACAAGCGCGGAGGCGAGGTTCGTGGCGACCAGCAGGAACGCGATCGCCGTGAACGCCGTCGCGGGCATGCCCATCCGTCGCGGGTGCGAGCGCTCGAGCGCCTTCTTCTCTGCGGGCTTGCCTGTGGTGTCGGCGGTCTCGTCCGTTTCCGCGTCCTGCTTTCCGGCGGAGCCCTCCGGCACGACGACGCCGAACCATGCGGCGATCCGGTGCGCGAACCCGGGCAGGCGCACCCACGACGGCCGTCCCGTCGGGCGCATCCATGCGGGCCACGACTCCCTCGGCGGCAAGATCTCGGTGTGGGTGAGCAGCGCCATAAGCAGGCAGATCAGCGTCACGCCGAACGCGAGGTAATTGATCTGCACGCCGCCGATCGCGGGGAAAGACTCGCCGAACGGCATGCCGTAGTTCGAGACGTACCACCACACGTTGTCCGTGGCGGTGGCCAAAGCCGTGACGGCGGAGATCGCGGCACCCACGAGCCACGCGTTGCGCGGCCCGCCGACCACCTTCGGCCGCAGCGATAGCACGGCGGCAACGGCCACCGCCGCGCCGATGCCCGCGAATATGCCGAAGTGGTGTGTCCACTTGGTCGGGGTGAACGCGAGCATGCCGAGCGAGCCGAGGACGATGCCGACGAGGCGTCGCGCGGGCCCGGCGGCGACCTCGGGAATCCGGCGGTGGCGCAGGAGCGCGAGGGCGACGATGCCGACGGACAGCAGCATGAGCAGCATCGGGAAGCGCCGGGACATGCCTCCGTCCTCGCCCACCGAGAACAGCGATACCCAGCGTTCCTTTTCGCCGTACCAGGGAAGTGAGGGGCCGAGCTCGGTGCGGATTCGCGAGGCGGTCGCCACCGACGCGAGGGTTTGGTCGGCGAAGACCGTGAACAGCAGCAGGAACCCGGCGGCGAAGAACGGGCCGAGCACCGGCGCCCAGCCGAACGTCGCGGCGCGCTCGCGCATCGTCTTGAACACGATGCGGGTGCCCGCGAGAAGAATCGCGACACAGATGAGCGCCGTGGGGCCGGTGCCGATGGAGAACGCGGCGACGACCACCGCGAGATAGGCGGGCAGCAGGCGTCTGGTGGCGATCGACCTCTCGATGAGGATGAACGTGACGAGCGCGCCGAGCGCGATGACCGGCTCGGGGCGAAGACCGTTGTTGAACGCCATCCAGAACGCGAGGAACACCGCCGCGCCGGCCCACTCGGGAACCGGCCACGTTCGGGCCAGACGGCCCAAACGAGGGATCACCTCACGCGTGAGGATCCACCACGTCGCCAGGCCGCACAGCAGCGTGGGCAGCCGCATCCACACACTCGCGGTGGACACGTGGGTCATCAACTTGAGGATCTCGTAGTACCAACCGACCGGCGACTCGGGCGAGCCCAGCCAGCGGAAATAGTTGGCCATGTACCCGCTCGGACCGGCGCTTCGCGCCATGGTGAGCAGGTAGCCGTCGTCCGAGGTGTTCGCGCCGACGAGATGCCAGATGCCGAGCACGCCGGCGACGATTCCGTCGAGAGTGGTGATGCCGCGTCGCTGTCGCGGCATGATGCGCACGTGGTGGCGACCGTCTTTGAGGTCCAACTGGCGCAGGTAGTAGAGGGAACCGATCGTCGCGGCGACGCCCACGATCATCGCGAGCAGCTTGATGAAGGTGGGGGAGGACGAGTATCGCGAGTCGACGGTGACGTGCGCCGTCATACCCGATAGACCTTCGGGCGCGGTCGAGGGAGAGAGGTCGGTGAACAGGCCGACGACCTGCGGCCGCATGTCCCCGCCGAAGCTGCCCGTGATCGGCTCGCCCGCGGATTCGCCGGAGGTGAATGTGGCCTCGCCCGCGTCGCCGACGACGCCGTCGGGAGTCGCGGAGATGTGGATGGTGTCGCAGGCCTCCGAGCGCAGCGCATCGACGGGCACGGAGACCAGGGTGAGGTTGCGGACGATGACCTCGAGGCTGGATTCGCCGTCCGCGTTGCGGCCGCGCACGACCATGAGTCCGTCGGCGGACCGTCCCGGGGAGGACTCGGGCAGCGTGGAGAGCAGGACCGTGTCCTCGTCGGCTTCGGCGGCCGCATCGCAGGGGATGTTGATGTCGAGGTCGATCGCGCGGCCCGAGACGAGCGGCGCGGTGACGGAGGTGAAGTCCTCGCCCGGCGCCCAGTTGATCTCCGCGTTGTTCTGGTTCACCGGCAGCAGTCCCGAGATGAGCGCGAGGCCCGCACCGAGGAAACCGAGCACCGCCGCGAGAACGCGCGCGTTATGCCAGCGCCCGCGTGGTGCGGTGCTGGTGGAACGGGTTTCCGAGTCCTCGGAGCTGGCGGTGGAGCTCATTGGCAAAATCTATCTCACTTTGCTGCGCGGCCTGCCGTTTTGGGCAGCTAGTTCACTTCGATCACCGTAAACGGGCCGATATCGGTCGTGGTGAACTGGTCGCCGTCGACAGCATCGGCGTCGATGGTCACCGTAAAGAACTCTACGTTCGGATCGCTCGGGAAGACATCGCGCGAGAGCCGCAGGGTGTAGTTGTCGCCTTTGCGCTCGGCGACGAGCGCGTCCGGGGCGCGCCACTCGGTGTCCGTGATCGCCGCGTGCAGCTCCTCCGGAGTCTCGGCATCCGCCCACGATTCGATGACGGCGGAGCGCTCGCCGAAGTGAGCGAGCGGGTTGGCGTAGTGCGTCGTCACCGCCTGGTAGGCGAGATAATCGGTGACGGCGAAGAAGCCGGGCGCCCCCGTTTCGACGACGATGTCCTCGGGCGCGCGGCCGAGCTCGGTGCGCAGGAATTCGTCGATCTCGGGGTAGTAGCGAGCCTTGTCGGCTTCCTGACGGTCGCCGCGCTCGCCGTTGCCGTCGGTGTCCTCGTACGCGTGGGTGAGTTCGGGTTCGAGCTGGGTGGGAATGTGCTGGGCGTAGGAGACCGCGCCGAGCGCGGACACGGCGGCGAGCGCCGCCACGGCGCGGCTGCCCGCGGTGGAACCGATGCGGAGCTTCGCGAGCGCGCCGGCCAGCTCGAACGCGCCGAAGACGCCCGCCGCCGCGAGGAGCATCGAGATGATCAGGTCCATGCGGAAGCTGAGCAGCGTCGTCCCGACGACCGAGGCGAGCAGCGAGAGTCCGACCCACGCGTAAGCACCGGCGACGCCCAGCCCGAGAGCGGCGGCGCGCCGTGAGGTACCCGCGCGCAGCGCCAGCCACACGACGCCTGCCAGGCACAACAGGCCGACGGGGTCGGTGTCGAACATCGGCAGCGGGAACTGCGCGCCCTCGGGCGGCAGGTAGTGGTTCGCCAGGCCGGAGGCGGCCGTCGATCCGGTGAGCGCGGACCACAGATACGGCGCCCACGCGAGCAGCGCGACGATCATCGAGCCCACGCCGATGATGATCAGGCGCACGATGGGCAGGCCCGCGCCGTAGCCGCGCGAGGTCCGCCCCCACCGGGCGAGCCCGGCGCTGACGAGCGCCATGAGCACCACTGTGAGCGCGGCCCAACCGGTGTAGAGGGTGTAGAAGCATGCGGAGATGCCGAGGAACACGAGGGTTGCGGCAACCGCGAAGCGCCCCGCACCTCCGGCGTCATGGGTGGAGGGTTGTGCGCCGGAGGTGCTGCGCACGCCCCGCGTGGGCGCGACGGCATGCCAGGCGAGCAGGAGCATCGGAGGCGCGAGGAGCGCGACGACGGCGCCGTAGGGCTCGTGCGATCCGTGGGCGAGCATGACCAGCGTGGTCACGGTTGCTGCGGCGGCGCCGATGTCGGTGCGCAGCAACCGGGTCCACAGCACCATCGCGAGCGCCGCGATCGCCGCGAGCGAGACGATCGCCCACGGCTTGTACGCCTCCCAGCCATCCATGCCGAGCACGTTCGCGAAGCGCCCGCCGAGCCAGAACCAGCCCGAGGGGTAGAACGACGGCATGTCCGCGTACGCCATGTCGGGCAGCCCGGCGCTCGTCGCGGAGCGGCCGAGGAACTGCGAGCGGAACTCTTGGTCGACGCTCACGCCCATGAGATACAGGCGCGTCGCGGACAGCGGGATCGCGAGCGTCACCGTCACCAGGAGCGCATTGGCGGCGGGGAGAAGCAGCTTGCCCACTCTTGTTGACGTCGCTGGTCCCATCTTCCCGAGCGCCGCGCCTCTCTCGCCCCTGCGCGCGAGCCACGCGCCGGCCACGATCGTCGCGAGGGCCACGACCTGCGCGACGACGGTGATCGCGAACAGGACGTTGGAGCTCGTGAACGCGGGGAAATCGACGCGGCCGAACACGAAGATCACGGCGAGCGCGATGATCGCGGCGGCGACGACGGAGATCGCTGCGAGTGCGGCGGGAGCGAGGAGCCGACCTCGCGCAGCGGTCGTGCTCGCGGGCGTGGGGGCGGGAGTCTTGCGGGAAGTCACACAGTAGAACCTATCGCTTGGGGTAATGGATGCGCGCGAAGCGACGGCATCACGAGCGATTCGACGGGCCGGAGTTGCGCGTGGAGCGGCCCGCGACGGGATCTACGCCGGCTTGTTCGCAGCGAGGGTGCGCTCGGAGCCAGCTGCTTCGAGAAGGACGGCCGCTGCGTTCCGGGACTGCGCCACCGCCTCGGTGATATCGGAAATCGAGCGGAGGACCGTGGCTCCCTCGAGGAGGCACACCAGTTGAGTCGCTACGGCATCGGGCTGCCGGTGCCCCTCCGCTTCTGCGAGCTCGACGAACAGTCGCAGAAGCCAGCGCTTCTCCGCCCGGATGACCGCGTGCGCCGGATGATCGGGGACCGCGAGGAGCTCCCCGTGGGCATGCACGAATGCGCAGCCCTTGGGACTACGCGCCCGCATCCACGTGTCGAGCGCGTCGAACACCGCGAGGATTCTGTCCGTGCCCGTGTGTTTGTCGATCGCCTCACGCAGCCATGCGTAGTAGTCGAGGTCCCTTTCCGTCAGGTATTCGACGACGAGATTCGCCTTGGATCCGAACTGATCGTAGAGCGTCTTCTTCGTGACACCGGCCCGTTCGGCGATGGCTTCGACGCCCACGGCGTTGATGCCCTTCTCGTAAAACAACCACGCAGCGGCCTCGAGAACGGCCTGCGCGGCCGGAGTTCTGGAAGGGGCTTGATTTTTCCTAACCATACAGGTCAGTATAGAGGTGTAAACCGATCGGTTTACAAACTAGTTCATCAACTTTCCGAATCGGCTTGTCAGGAGCTTGTTCGGCTGGACCGCATCGCCGAAGCAGCGGCGGTGCGCAGGCGGACAGCCGGAGTGTCCCGGTTGTCATCCGGCGGGGCGCGGATTATCCGTCCCTCCGGGGTGCAGAAAGAGAGATCACGATGCTCAAGGCAATGTGGAACGTCATCATGGAAGCTGTCCGGGGAGTCGATATGGCTCACGCGATTTTTCACCGCGCCGAGGCCAGCCCGCGTACTTTCGAGGCGGTGCGCCTGCCCGAAGAAGGCGGTGCACAGCCCAAGGCGATGGTCTAGTTTCGCTTCCGAGGGGCGCGAAGAGATCGCGCCCCTAGGGGTTCGTTAGGTCCGAGTTCGATCCGGGTACGGCATCGACGTCGACCAGTCACTTCCGCGGCGATCGCAATTCACTGTGCCTGGGCGGAAAACCATAGGCATTCGGCAGGATCGGACAAAAGCGCACAGCCCGGAGGCCCGAGAATGGTGCCACATCGACTTTTCGAAATCCGCACCAGAAAGGCCCAGCCGTGATCATCGTTGCCGGCCACATCACCGTCGACCCTGCAGGTCGCGAGTCCTACCTCGCCGGCTGCGAGACAATTGTCGAGCAGGGCCGCGCCGCCGCGGGTTGCCTCGACTTCGCGCTCTCCGCCGACATCGTCGACCCCGCGCGCATCAACGTCTACGAACGTTGGGACAACTGGGACAACCTGCAGGCCTTCCGCGGCAACGGGCCCGAAGACAACCAAAGTCAACACATTCTGACGGCGGACGTCGCCGAATTCGAGACCGCCTAGGAGCGTGTCCGGCGTCGACGACATGCCTTCCGGAAGCCGCCGGAAACCGCGAAACCGATCAGCATGAAGATTGGGATTCCGACAATGCCCACCACGGTTCCGTACATGGCTCCCCAAAGTGCGGCCGAGGGTAGGGCGACAACCAGTTCGAGCAGAGCCTCTTCACCGATCATGTCGTTGGCGAACACGGCGACAAAACCGTAGATGCAGAGGTAGTACCAGATGAGTGGGCCGATGACCAGGGTCCACACGAGGGTCCGCGTTGAACTTGAGTGCTTCGGCCGTGCCGATTCCACCGCAGTCCGCCTCGCGAAACGAGCCCACAATTTCGACAGCACCAGACTCAACAGCGCGGCCGGCGGACCGTAGAAGATGGCGAACAATGTGCCGTTCGATAGCACCGCTTGGGAATCGCTCAAGCGTTCCCAAAACGAGATCGTATCCGGCAGAGATGTGAGGAGCAGAGCGTCTAATAATACGGACACGACCCACCACGCGCCGAGCCAGAAAATCTTGCCGATCCAGGCATACTCAGCGGCTCCGCGACCTCCTGGGGAAGGCGAACTCTGGGATACGACCACAAAGTTCTCAACCGGGCCATTCGTCATGCGCGTCTCCATGCCCCCTCCACGTTTCCCAATGGGCTTGCACCGCTAGGAGACGACAACACCCACCGAAGTTCCCTGCGCGGGAAATACGGTGGGTGCGGTGGGACGCGAGAAGCTTAAATCGGCAGCTTGTCGAAAATCGGGCGGGGGATCGAGCGCAGCGCCATCATCACGAGCTGGAAGGCCGGCGGCGCCCAAATCAGGTCCTTGCCCTTGTCGACGGCCTGCACGACCAGCCGCCCGACGTCTTCCTTGTTCACCGTCAGCGGGGCCTCGTCGACGCCGGCGGACATGCGCGTACGCACCTGCCCCGGACGCACGACGAGCACCTTCGCGCCGTACTCCTTGAGCGCCACACCGAGCTTGAGGTAAAAGCCGTCGAGACCGGCCTTCGTCGAGCCGTAGACGAAGTTCGAGCGCCGCACGCGCTCACCGGCCGCCGAGGACATGGCCACGATCTGGCCGTACCCCTGCGCCTTGAACTTCTGCCCGAGCAGCACGCCGACGGACACTGCCGCCGTGTAGTTGAGCTCGGCCGCCGTCACTGCGAGCTTCTGGTCCTGCCACAGCGTCTCGGCGTCGCCGAGCATGCCGAACGCGACGATCGCGACGTCGATGTCGCCGCCCACGCCCGCGGCAAAGCACTTATCGATGACGTCGGAGTGGCTGTCGAAATCCAGGGCGTCGAAGTCGACGAGCTCGACATCGGTGGCGCCGGCCGCCTTCATCTGGGCGACGGCGTCCTCGCGCAGCGGGTCGTTCGGCAGAGCGGCGAGCACGATCTTCATCGGGCCCTTCTGCAGGAATTCCTCGCAGATGGCGAGGCCGATCTCGGAGGTGCCACCGAGGACGAGGAGGGTTTGCGGGTTTCCGACGGCGTTGATCACGAAGCTTCACGTGCCTTTCGAATGGGGTGCGGGCGTGGGTGCAGGCGGTGCGGGACGGGCCCGCCGGTCAGACGAGCTCGAGTCGGCGGCCCATGTCCGACATGAACACGCCGTTCGGGTCCACGCGTCGACGGACCGAGATCCAGTTGTCGACCTCGGGGTACATCTGGTGGAAGGTGGCGGCGGGGACGCGCGAATCCTTCGCCGTGTACAGGCGTCCGCCCATGTCCATGACGCGGCGGTCGAGGTGGGTGACGAACTCGTTGAGCCGGGAGTTGATGGGGAAGTCGACGCACACGTTCCAGCCCTCCATCGGGAAGGACAGCGGCGCCTTGTTGCCCTTGCCGAAGAGCTTGAACACGTTGAGGAACGAGTAGTGCCCCGAGGACTGGATGTCGCGGATGATGTCCTTGAACCCGTCGACCTCGCCCGGCGGGACGATGAATTGGTACTGCAGGAACCCGTTGGATCCGTAGGCCCTGTTCCACTCCGAGAACAGGTCGAGCATGTGGTAGAACTGCGGCAGCGTTTTGATCTTGTTTCTGCTGGTCCCGCCCATGCGGTAGTAGACCTCGCCAATCGGGCCGAAGGTGTATTTGTTCGCCAGGCCGTTGGGGAAGATATCGGGGAAGGTGATGAGCGGCTTCGCATTCATCGCCAGCGGGTCCTTCGCGAGCTTCGGGGCGAACTCCTCGAGCTGCGCGAGCGTGGCGAGGTTGCCCCGGGAGATCGCGGCGCGACCGAGCTTCGGTGGGGCCGAGATCGCATCGAACCACGCCGAGGAGTAGGTGTAGCGGTCCTCGGAGCCGTCGGTATGCAGCGCGATGGTCTCGTCGAGCGTGTTCGTCTGGTCGTCGTCCGCGAGGAAGAACGCCGTCTCCGTGCGCGTCATCGCGATGGTCGCCTTGAGCACGATGCCGGTGAGGCCGTTGCCGCCGACCGTCGCCCAGAAAATCGAGCCGTCCGGATCGTCCGAGGTGCCCTCCGGCTCGAGGGTGAGCACCTTGCCCGACGCGGTGAGCAGCTCCATGCGCGTGACATGGTTGCCGAAGGAGCCCGCAGAGTGGTGGTTCTTGCCGTGGATATCGTGGCCGATGGCGCCGCCGACCGTCACCTGACGGGTGCCCGGAAGGACCGGAACCCACAGGCCCGAAGGGAGCGCGGCGCGCATCAGCTGGTCGAGGTTCACGCCCGCGTCCACGACGACCTCGGCGCGCTCGGCGTCAATTAGATGGATCTTGTTGAAGCGGCTGAGGTCGAGCACGACGCCGCCGGAATTCTGGGCGCTGTCGCCGTAGGAGCGCCCGAGCCCACGGGCGAGCACGCCGCGCGGGGCGTGGCTCAGCCCCGTCTCGCTTCCCGAGACCGCGTCGGCGACCCTCTCGACGACCGCAGCAATCTCTTCGGTGCTGCGCGGCGTGATTACGTCACTGCGGGCCGGGGATGTGCGCCCCCAGCCGGTGAGCCTGCGGAGTTCGCCGAGCAGAACTCCGTCGGAAGAACCCTGCGGAGCCTGGGCGTTCGAGTGGTGGGGCGTGTTCGTAGTCATCGCTGAGCGATTTTACGCCGAAATGCCCCTCAGGTCGCGGATCCCGCGCTAGTTACAGCTCGCCTCGAGAGGTAGATCACGCATCCGTGCATCGATCCACGCGAAGGCCGGGTCCGCTCCGGTGCCTGCCGAGACCAGGTGCTCTCCGGGCACGGGCTGGTACTGGGTCTGGACCCCGGCCTTGCACCAGTTCGACACCATGCGCTTGACCGCCCAGGTCGGAACCCAGTAATCGCCGATGGCGATGGAGGTGTTCGGCACGATCGGGGCATCGTCGTCGCCCTGCCACACCTGCATCGGCTGGGAGGGGATTTCCTTCGGGCGTTCAGGGTTCGGGCCGAGCGTGTTCTCCACGAGGATGCGGCGCACCTCCGGGTCGGCGAGCACGTGCCTGTCCGTCGTCAGGCTGTCGATCGGCAGCTGCGCTAGCCCCTGCCAGTGCAGCTCTTCCGAGCACGCGTTGCGCGAGGTGTAGGCGAACACGTCGCCCAGGGGGTTGAGGTGCTTGTAGAGGGCCGGGTACTCGCGGGCGACGCCGAGAACGGCGGCGCGGAAGATGCCGGCCGGCCCGTAGTAGCCGTCCATCGTCGTCATGAGTGCGCCGAAGTCTGCCGGTACGCCGCCGATGGACGTGCCGACGAACACGTCCTCGAGCTCCGGCGCGTAGGTCGGCTGGATCTGTGCGGCCCAGCCTGCGGCGATCGCTCCGCCGGAGAAGCCCAGCTGCGCGACCTTCGACTTGGCGAGCGGCGCCTCCTCGCTGCCCGGCGGCACGAAGGAGCGGGCGGCGCGGATCGAGTCGAGCACGACGTGCCCGGCCTGCCGCCCGGCCGCATACGCGGCCTTCGGGCCCTGGTGGTCCGGCACGACGAGGGCGTACCCCTGGTCGAGGAAGCGCTGGTCGAGCATGGCGTTCGGGGCGGTCGGCGCGATCCCCTTCGGCAGCGTCCGGCTCGGCTGGCAGGCCAGGCCGAGCGAATCTGTCGCGTAGCTGCTCGCGACCAGCGGCCGCGGCCCATCGCCGGACCATTCGGCCTTCGGCAACACGATCGTCGCCACCGCGATCTGTGCGTTCTCGTTGGTGTCGTTGCTGCGGATGAGCACCTGCCACGACGATTCGATGCGGTGTAGGCCCATCGACGGCAGCTGGACGGGGCGCGCATCGAGAATGGTTCCGGGGGCTGCGCTCTTGTCGAAGTCCAGGTCGCGGTCGTACCACGGGTCGCCCGACGGATCGGGAAGGTATCGCTCCGCAACGCGATCGGATTCGGCGGCCGGGGTAAACGCCTCGAGCGAGCCTTCTTCGGACGAGCCATGCCCGACGGAACCCTCTTGACCGGGCAGGTTGCTCATCCCGGGCAGGGCGTTGATCAGTGACTGTGCATTCGCAGTCGCCGGAACGGCGAGCGCGCCGACTGCGAGCACCGCTGCGGCGCCGATCGAGAACGCCGGTCGCGCCCACCTCCTGGCGCGGATGGACGCATTGACGAACCGATCAGACATACAAGCCCCTAGAACCCTGGCGAAGAAACGCGAAGAACGACCAGTACAGGCTAACGCACCTGAGCTGAGCCTGAAAAGTACGTATGTGTGAGCTCACGCCTCGCAAAGATCCGTGAGCAGCGCACCGGAGCGGACGCGCCGAGGGGACCCGCGCGGCGACCTGTGGCACTGTATTCAGCGTGAGTAGTACGAACGACACACCCGCCGAAGGCCGCCACTCGGAAATCCGCGAGATCCCGGTGCGCGAAGGCGAGCACATCCGCGCCGAGGACCTTCCCGCGCCGCTCGGCCTCAAGGACCAGCTCATCCGGTTCGTCCTCGTCGGTGGCGTCTCAGCGGTCGTCGACTACGGAATTTTCCAGTTACTCATGCATCTCGCCGGCCTGTCGTACCCAGTGGCCAAGGCGATCTCGTTTGTCTTCGGCACGCTCACCGCGTACGCACTCAATCGCCGGTACACATTCCGGGCAGAACCGTCGTGGCGTAAGTTCGCCGTGACCATGACGGTGTACGGCGTCATGTTCGTCGTTCAATGGGGTCTGGCGACCCTCATTACCAAGGTGCTTCTCGACCAGGAACTCTCGCTGTGGTGGGCGTCCACCATCGGTTTCGTCATCGGTCAGGGCGTCGCGACGGTCACGAACTTTATCGTGCAGCGCGCGTTCATCTTCCGCAGCTAGATCGGGCCTGCGTAGTAGCCTGTTCGTGCACGTAGACCATGAGCTTCGCGTGCCGCGGCGCCACTTCTCGGCCCCCGTGGCGTGGCACGGGCGGGCACGGAACGAGGAGTAGCGACTTAAGGTGCAGGACACAAAGGCACAGAACGAGACCGGCGCGGCGGCAGGTGCCGAGCGCGGCCCGCGGGACGTGCTTATCCAGCGCACGTTCTTCGCCGGAACGCGCTCCTGGGTCAACGACCAGCTCTACACCCGCGAACACGCCGGCCGAGTCCGCCGCACCCGCGACACCCTGCACCTCGGCGCCGGCGCACGCGTCGACACGAACACCTACTTCGGCCGCTTCGAGGCAAGCTACTGGCAGCGCTGGACCGAGCTCGATTCCGTCCGCGTCGAGGTCGCCATCGAGACCGAATCCGGCGGCGAGGTCGACGTTCTCGTGCGCGCCTCCGATATCGGATCCCACGTCCGCACCGTCGACTTCACCCGCCATATCGGCTCCGGCACCGCCTCGCTCACCGTTCCCGTCACCTCGTTTTATGACGGCGGAGGGATGTGGCTCGACCTGCGCGCCTTCGACCACGACGCGCGGATCACCAGCATCCGCTGGTACGCCACCACCACTCGCGAACGCCGCCAGACCGCGATCGCCATCTGCACCTTCAACCGCGCCGACGACTGCGCCGCCACCGTCTCCGCGCTCGCCGAAGATTCCGAGGTCGTCGACCTCGTCGGCACCGTCTACCTCACCGACCAGGGCACCGATCTCGTAGAGACCCGCGAGAACCTCCAGCAGGCAAAAGGCATTTTCGGCGACAAGCTGCGTTATATCCGCCAGGCCAACCTCGGCGGCGCAGGCGGCTTCTCCCGCGGCCTGTTCGAGGCGACGAGCACCGACTCCCTCGCCTCGGGCCCGGTCGACACCCTTCTCATGGACGACGACGTCCGCGTCGAACCAGAATCGGTCCTGCGCCTGTTCGCCTTCGCCCAGCTCACGCGCTCGCCGATCCTCGTCGGCGCGCAGATGCTCTACCTTTTCAACCCCGACTACCTTCTCGTCTCCGGCGAGCGCACGGACATGTCCC
Organism: Dietzia timorensis; assembly: GCF_020742175.1. Taxonomy (GTDB): domain Bacteria; phylum Actinomycetota; class Actinomycetes; order Mycobacteriales; family Mycobacteriaceae; genus Dietzia; species Dietzia timorensis_A. The sequence continues at coordinate 23,361 of NZ_DYXM01000228.1, read as the reverse complement.
AGCTCAAGGCCGGCCTCGATTCGGACGACTGGGCGGTCCGCGACGAGTCGGTCATCGACAACATCCAGGAGCGCCGCATCGACGCGGAGTACAACGCCTGGTGGTCGTGCCTCGTGCCCAGCGAGGTCACAGAAGACATCGGCCTGCCGATGCCGTACTTCTTTCAGTGGGACGACATCGAGTACGGCATCCGCGCGCGCCAGGCCGGCTACCCGACCGCGACCCTGCAGGGCGCCGCGGTGTGGCACGCGGACTTCTACTGGAAGGACGCCGACGACTTCGGCCAGTTTTTCTACCAGCGCAATTCGCTCATCACGGCGACGATCCGCCACGGCATCACCCGCAAGCAGGCCATCGCCCGTCTGCGCCGCACGATCGGCCAGACCATCGCCTCGATGAGCTACGGCCTCGCCATCACGCGAATCCGCGGCATCGAGGCATTCCTCGAAGGGCCAAGCACGCTGGATGACGGCGGACAGCGCGCCCTCCAGTCCATCCGCGCCGAGCGCGAGCGGTACCCGGAAACCAAGAAGTTGCCGGTCGACGCCATGCCCGCCGGGGTCACCGTCGCGCGCCGCGAGGGGACTCCCGACGACAGCGCCGACGACAAGATCCTCGGCAAGCGCGCGGTGCAGGCGCTGCTCGGCCGCAAACGCCCGGGACCGGTGTCGATCCCGTTCGAGGACGCTAAATGGTGGCACGTCTCGCTGTTCGCGGAGGCCTACGTCACCGACGCCTCCCAGACCGGCGTGCGCCACCGCACCTTCGACAGGCAACGGGCGATCGCGATCACCAAGGAACTCGAGGCGGTGCTGCGCCGGCTGAACTCCGAGTTCGACGCGGCCGCGGAGCGTTGGCGCGCCGCGCAGCCCGAGCTCACCGGGCGCGAGAACTGGGAGCGTCTCTACAACAGCTGAGCACTGCGGGAGCGCGGCGCCGCGCCGGCACCCGGGAAGGACGGGCGATGGGCACGAACCGAAGATCCGAGATCGAGATGAGCCCGGGTGAGATCGACGAGTTCATCGCCTCCCGGCGCACCGCCACACTTGCCACGGTCGGCTCCGGCGGGCAGCCGCACCTGGTCGCCATGTGGTTCGGCTACCTCGATGGGCACCTGTGGTTCGAGACGAAGGAAAAATCACAGAAGGCCGTTAACCTGCGTCGGGATTCGCGTGTCAGCGTGCTCATCGAGGACGGCGACACCTACGACAGCCTGCGCGGCGTCGCCCTTGAGGGGCACGCGGAGATCACCACCGACCCCGACGCGCTCCAGCGGCTCGGCATCGATATCTGGGAGCGTTACTACGGCGACTACGACGCCGAGGCCGAACCCATGGTCGCCGCGATGCTCCACAAACGTATAGCCGTGCGGGTTGACGTCGCTCGGACGCGCTCGTGGGACCACCGCAAGCTCGGCCTCCCGCCGATGCCTGCGGGAGGCCGCACCGCGGGAGGCTAGTCGCCGGCTGGACCCTACTTCTTCCGCGGCGTGATCGTGCCGTACGAGATCCCGCCGTGGCAATACGTGGGTACGACCGGCCAGAAACGCTTCCACGGCGCGAGCTCGGTCGAGGGCAGGATCTGAAGCCAGCGCGGGTCGTCCTTGCACGGATCCGCCATGGTCTTTTCCTTGATCATGGAGTCGTACTGGTCGAGGGAATCCTCGAGCGTGTTGGCATTCGGGCAGATCTCGCGGCCGAACTCCTCGTGGTACTTGCGCACGCCCGGGATCTTCGACTGTTCCGGCTGCCAATTGTCGAGCGAGATGCCATTCTCGGAGGACACCCACACCCCGTCCGGAGTGTTGATCACGAGCGAGTGGTTGCCGTCGGTGTGCCCCGGCGTCCACAGGAGCGAGATGCCGGGGCCGAGCTCGATATCGCCCTCGAACAGCGCGAACTTGGACATGTCGACGCCCTCGAGGCCGTCTTCGACGTACCAGGCCCACTGCATGGGGTGCAGCGACTCGAGCGTGGCAAGCTCCTTGCGGTGCACGAGCATCTTCGCGTTCCCGAACAGCGGCTTGCGAGGCTCGGACTCGCCTTCGATCACGCTGGAGGAGCCGAGGATCATCCGCGGATCCTGGACGTGCAGGTGGTCGAAGGTGCAGAAATCGACATCCTCGGGCGTCAGACCGACCTTCGCAAGTGCCTCGTCCGGCTCGTAGTAGTACTTGAGAATAAAGTCGGTGACCCGCTTGCCGAACGGAATCGAGTTCGCCCACTTCTGCAGATTGTCGTAGAACGGCGCCTCTGCGGAGCCCTCGGGCATCGTCGGCTCGAAGACGAGAGTGCGGGCGGTCCCGTTCCAATCCTCGTACTGCACGACAACCATGCGGTTGATCATCGTGATCAGCGGGATGTACGGCGGGCGCACGGCATCGTTGAATGCATAGTTGACCGGGTACGGGGCGCCGGCGACATCCACCGACTTCACCGCGGTGACCTGCCCCTGCTCCTTGAAGCGGCGCTTGTACTTCTCCGCCGCCTCACGCACGGCGTCGAGTCGCTTGCCGCGCGGCCACACGTCGTGTACCCCCTCGAACTCGGGGATCGTGCGGGCGCCGATCGCGGCGAGCGCGTCATCGGTACTCGTTGCGGCGGTGGTCTTCTCGTCGGTCGTGGTGGGTTCGGTTGCCTGGGACACGCGGCGGCTCCTTCATCTGGCAGTTCGTTGCTTACCTCGACATTGCTCCCGGTTGCGGGGAAAAACTTGTTCTGTGACGACAAGTTTATGTGGCGTCCCCCCGGGTGTGGCCTGGTGTATACCCGGGACCGGCGCCAGGACCTCCATCGCGAAGCTCCCGCGGGGAGACTCCGTACCAGCGGCGGACGGCGTGGCTGAGCGCGGACTGTTCGCGGAAGCCGACGAGCGAGGCGATCTGGCCGAGTGGGAGGTCGGTTGTCGTGAGGTAGCGGTATGCGGTGTCCCGGCGAACCGAGTCGAGGATGACAGCGTAGCTCGTGTCCTCCTCGGCGAGCTGGCGCTGCAGGGTCCTCGGATGTTGGGTGAGGAGCTCGGCGATCGTGGACAGTGACGGGGCACCCGCGTGCAGGTGCTCGGCGATGGCCAGGCGCGTGCGGTGCGCGAACGACTGATTCGGGTTCGAATACCGCGCCGAGAGAAAGTCGACCGCGGCACTTCGGACGGTGTCGTCGGCCGAGGCAAAGGAGTTCTCCAGCACCCTGCGATCAACGCGCAGTGCCGCGGTCGGCCGGTTGAACTTCACGTCGGTGCCGAAGAACTCGGTGTAGCGCGATACCGGCGCAATCGGCGAATGCGGGATCTCCACGGAGCGGAACCCCGGGGCGCCTGCGAGCAGCGACGAACCCACGTGGAAGAAGACTCCGAGGCCGAGTTCGATGGCCTGCGGCGAGTACGGCGATTGCAAGATGTCCTTGCGATAGGTGAGCGCGACGACCCCACGCTCGTCCCACGGGTCAGGGGAGATCTCGATCGCGAGCGCCGGGCTGTGGACGAACATGAACTGCGCGGCGTAGCGAAGCGCCTCGGCGCCATTGGAGGATGCTGCGACGGCGACCGCGATGGGACCGAGGATATCGAGATCCTGGTGTTCGGCGAGGCGCAGACCGAGGTCCGGGCACCCGAGTTCCGCCGCGGCCGCGTCGAGCATGAGATCGTGCGCGGTGATGGACACGAGCCCGTCGTCGCGGTCGAGGGCGCGGCGGGGGATGCCGAACCGGGAGAGATACGCGCCGGGGTCCCCGCCGAGAGCCGTGATGAGCGGCGCGAAGCCGCGCAGGCTGGCGGAGCGAATCAGGGGTTCCAAGGCGGCGACCGTTCTTGCAGTGCGTCTGGTAGCTGGTCCCGGTGATTTTACCGTCGAGACGCGGAGAGGAGTGGCCCGCGCCGGAGAAATGTAGCGGCCCCACGGGCGGCGCCTGACGGGCGATGATCAGGGCATGGGTTACGAGTATCCGCGCGGTCCGGTGCTGGGCACGGACCTACGACGTCATATCCCCAGGTCCGCGGTCGACAAAAACTACCGGCAGTTATGGCCGGGCATGCACCTGCGGCGCGACGTGCGGCCGACCTTCGCGGTGCGCACGCGTGCGGTCGCCGTCCAATATCCGGACGCGGTCCTGGTCGGTTGGTCGGCCGCGCTGCTGTGGCATCACCCGTGGATACCGCGCGGTGCCGTGCCACACGTGGCGTCGGCGATGGCGCGGCGTTCGTTGCCCGGCCGCAGACACACGCGGCTGGTGCCCGCCGAAAAGCGAATTCGCGAGGTGGACGGTATGCGCGTCGCCGATCCGGTGGCGACCGCGGCGGAACTATGCCGCACGGCGTCGTTCGTCGAGGCGAGCATCGCTCTCGACGGACTCGAGCGCGTGCAGCCGGGCACGCGCGAAGAACTGGCCGAGTGCGTCGAGGAGTTTCCTCGGGCGCGGTTCATCCGGCGCGTCATCGCGGGTGTCGACGCGGCGAGCCCCACGAGAGAAGTGTCGTGGCTTCGGGCTCAGCTGGTGCAGGCCGGGATCGACGGGTTTCGCCCCGGCGAGCAGATACGTTTGTCGCCGCCAGGTGGGAGTCAGATCGTGTGGTCGCCGCTTCTGCTGCACAGGGCACTGCGCGCGGTGATCGTCGAGGGGCCCGCGCCGCGCGTGCCCGGATGGCGGGTGATCTCGGTGCCTCCGGGCTATGTGCGCTGCGAAGCGGCGGCGATTGTCGCGCGCGTGGACGAGGTGCTCTCCTCGGCATCGAGGCACCCGCGACGCGCCACGGGCGCCGGCGGGGCGATGGTGGGGAAAGACCCGCACCTCGCACCCGCCCTGGGCGGCCGCGCTACAACATTGGAGGCCAGCTTCTGGCTCGGATGAACCGGGCCGGTGCTGCTCTGAGTTGAGTCGGGCCTACGCCTCGGCTTCCTTCGGGTTTTCGCCGTACTTCATCCGGTACGCGACGTGATCCATGTACGTGCGGATCTCCTCTGTCTCCTCGCCCTGGTGGAGCTTGGCGTGGGCCTCCTTCATGAGCGACTCGTGCTTGTGCGCGGCGTCCTCGTCGTCCTCGTCGTGAAGGACTTCCTTGGCGTGCTTGAGCACCGAGTTCTGGCGCGTCTTGCGCTGGCCGACCGGGGTGTAGAGCGAGGTGATCACGACAATGATGATGACGACGACGATCACCGCGAGCGACAGTTCGGTCGGGACCTCCCACACGTTGACCGGTTCGCCGTCGTTGATGAATGGGAGGTTGTTCTCGTGCAGCGCGTGGAGCACGAGCTTGACGCCGATGAACGCGAGGATCGCCGACAGGCCGTAGGACAGGAACACGAGGCGATCGAGGAGACCGTCGAGGAGGAAGTACAGCTGGCGCAGACCCAGGAGCGAGAAGGTGACCGCGGTGAAGACGATGAATACGTCCTGGGTGATACCGAAGATCGCCGGGATCGAGTCGAAGGCGAACATCACGTCGGTGCCGCCGATGGCCACCATGACAAGCAACATCGGCGTCATGACGCGCTTGCCATTTTCGACGGTGAACAGCTTGTCGCCGTCGAAGTGGTCGGTCGAGGGGATGACCTTCTTCGCCACGCGGACCGCGATGTTGTCGGCGTCGTCGTCGCTGTCGTCGGTGATGAGCCGGCCCGCGGTCCAGATGAGGAAGAGGCCGAAGATGTAGAAGAGCACCGCGAAGCGCTCGAGTGCCGCGGCGCCGATGAAGATGAACGCCGTGCGCGCGATCAGGGAGAACACGATGCCGAAGAGCAAGACCTTCTGCTGGTCGGCCCGTGGAACCTTGAAACTGGCGATGACCAGTAGGAATACGAACAGGTTATCGACGCTGAGCGCCTTCTCCGTGAGATAGCCCGCGAAGTATTCGACGCCCATCTGTTGTCCGCCGAAGATCCACACGACCACGCCGAACAAGACGGCGATTCCGACGTAGATCGACGACCACACCGCCGCTTCCTTGATCGTGGGAATGTGCGCCTTGCGGACGTGGAAGAAGTAGTCGAAAAGGAGCAGCGCCACGATCAGCGCGACCGTCAAGATCCAAACTGTGGTCGACATCGAGTCCTCTCATACGAGTGAGGTCACATTTTATCGGAAAAGAGTTTCCTTTGGTGTGACGGCTAGGCCGCACGCCGTCGAGCAGGGCGCGAACGTGCGAATACATCGTCGAGCCGGTGAACTTCGCGGGGACAAAAGTCGTCGTGCCATAATGAATCGAATACGAACGCCCCGGATTTTGCGTTCACATCGATCCACCACGGGGGAGAGGACGTGGAATGAGCGAAGTTCAGCTGAGCGCTGCTCGTTCCCGCGCCGCCTCCACCGGCGGTGGGGACGGCGCAACGGAGACCGAATACGCCGGTTCCGGCTACGCCCATTCGAAGGCGATCCTGCTCGGGGAACATTCCGTCGTTTACGGTGCCCCCGCGATCGCGATCCCGGTCGAGGTCCTCGGTGTGCAGGCCTGGGTCAATCCGCGCGCCGAGGGGCTGTACCTCGAAAGCGACCTATACACCGGCGACCAGTGCCACACGGAGCACCAGACCGGGCCCGTGCGTGCGGCCGTCGCAGCGGCACTCGAGGCTACCGGTCAGCCCGGGGCGGGTGTGAGCGTGCGGCTGCATAGCACCATCCCGTTCGCCCGTGGGCTCGGTTCGAGCGCCGCCGTCGGCGCGGCGATCGGTCGAGCCATCGGCTCAATGGCCGGGCGCGAACTAGACCCGGAGCAGCTCAATACGATCATCCAGGCCGCCGAGACCGTGGCGCATGGCAAGCCGAGCGGGCTCGACGCGCGCACCGTGGTCGCCGATAGTCCGATCCGCTTCCAGCGCGGGGAGGTAACGGCGATCTCCGTCGGCGGCGAGTTCGATTTCGTCATCGCCGATACCGGGGTCACCGGCAGCACCGCGGAGGCCGTGGAGTCGGTCCGCGTGCAGCGCGAGGCCGAGCCCGGGCGGGTCGAGGGCATCCTCGCCGAGCTCGCCGAGCTCGCCGATGCCGCGGTCGGCGATCTCACCTCCGGTGCGAAGACGGTGCTGGGGGAGAAGATGTCCGCCGTGCACAGCCTCCTCGCGTCGATCCGGGTGAGCTCCCCGCTGCTCGATTCCCTCGTCGCCGAGGCGAACGCCGCCGGCGCGCTGGGGGCGAAGCTCACCGGCGGCGGGCTCGGCGGTTGCATCATGGCGCTCGCGCCCTCCGGTGCCCATGCGGAGAAGATCCGCGATGCCCTCTACCGGGCGGGCGCCGTTCACACGTGGCATACGAAGGTGGTTCCGTAGATGAGTAACGGCGTCGGCATCGCTCGCGCATATCCGAACATGGCCCTGGTTAAGTACTGGGGAAAGCGCGATGAGGCGATGATGCTGCCCGCGGCAGGCAGCATTTCGATGACCTTCGACACCTACGCGACCACCACGAGAGTCGAGCTCGACCCGTCCGCGGACTCGGACACGGTCGAGCTCAACGGGAAGCTCGCGAGCGGCGACGCGGCGGCGCGCGTCTCCGCGTTCCTCGACATCGTCCGCGAGATGGCCGGGTCCTCGGCCCGCGCTCATACCGTCACCGTCAACGAGGCACCGACCGCGGCGGGGCTGGCGTCCTCGGCATCCGGGTTCTCCGCGCTGGCCGTCGCTGCCTCGCGCGCCTTCGGCCTCGACCTCGACCAGGCAGCCCTGAGCCGCCTCGCGCGGCGCGGCTCGGGTTCGGCCGCCCGCTCGGTCGTCGACGGCATGGCCATCTGGCACGCCGGCGACACCGACGCCGAGTCCTTCGCCGAACCCATCGACGCCCCCGACATGCGGCTCGTCATCGTCACGGTGAACGCCGCGCAGAAGGCGGTATCGAGCCGCGAGGCGATGCGCCGCACCGCCGCGACCTCCCCGTTCTACGGCGAGTGGGTCACGTGCACCGAGGAGACCCTCGAGCAGATGGTCGCCGCGTGCGCCGCGGGCGAGATCGACGAGATCGGCCGCATCGCCGAGACCCACGCCCTGCGCATGCACGCGGTGATCCAGTCGTGCGATCCGCCGATTCGGTACCTGTCCCCGCGTAGCCACGAGATTTTCGACGCCGTCGCCGCGCTCCGCGACTCTGGCACCACCGCGTGGGCGACCGCCGATGCCGGACCCAATGTCGCCGTGCTCACGACCCCGGCCGAGTCCGACGCGGTCGCCGGCGCGCTTGCCGAGCTCGGCACGGTCCGCGTCGTCGGCCCTGGTCCCGGCGCGCATGGCGTCGACGAGGAGACCGCTCGCGCAGCCTTCGACGCCGCCCGAAGCGGGACATGAGCACCGGGACATGAGCACCTTCGCCGTCTCCGCGCCCGGCAAGCTCTACGTCGCCGGCGAGTACGCCGTCGTCGAGCCCGGCCACCCAGCGATCCTCGTGGCCGTCGACCGCTTCGTCACGGTCTCCGTGTCCCCCGCGGCGAGGCAACCGACACCCGGGCATGACGTCGGAGGTCGCATCTTCTCGGACCGCTACCCCTCCGGCGCGCGGGACTTCCGGCGCGCGTCCGGCCGCATCGTCCCGGCCGACGGCGAATTCGACTACGTGATCAGCGCGCTGGCCACGGTCGACGAACTCCGCGTGGCCGCCGGCCTGGAACCCCGAGCGTTCGATGTCCGCATCTCCAGCACGCTCGACGAGGCCGACGGCCGCAAGTTTGGCCTCGGCTCCTCGGGCGCCGTCGCGGTTGCGACGGTAGACGTTGCGGCGCAGGTGTACGGGCTGGAGCTGGACCGCCGGGACGTCTTCCGGGTCGCGCTGCTCGCGACGATCGCGGTGTCCCCGAATGCCTCGGGCGGCGATATCGCCGCGTCGACGTACGGCGGCTGGGTGCGGTACGTCTCGCCGGATCGGACCGCCCTACGTCAGCAAGCGGCCGAACACGGGGCGGCGTGGACGCTGCGCCATGGCGATTGGGGGAGCTGCGAGGTGCGCCCACTCGGCGCGCCCGCGTGGCTGGACCTGCATGTCGGCTGGACGGGCGCACCCGCGTCGACCAACGAACTCGTGGCCCGCGTGCGCCGCGGCGACGCAGACACAGACGCGGCGGCCGGATACGCACGGTTCCTCGCGGCGAACTCTACGTCTGTCGACAGGCTGACCGCCGCGTGGACCGACGACCCCGACCGCGTGCGCTCGGAGATCGGCGAGGTGCGTCGGCAGTTGGGGCGGCTCGGCGAAGCCGCCGACGTAGAGCTCGAGACCCCGCTGCTCGGGGAGCTGTGCAACGTCGCCGAGGCGCATGGGGCGGCGGCCAAATTCGCGGGCGCTGGCGGCGGCGACTGCGGGATCGCGCTCGCCGGTTCCGGCGTGGACGCGGACGCGATGCGCGCCGCATGGGAACGCGCCGGGGTGCGACCCCTCGACCTCCGGCCGGCAGAACCGACGACGACAGGTGGTGTGTAGGCGATGGCGGATCAACCCTCCGGCAAGCATCAGGTGGACGGGCCCGAGCCGCGGCGCGAGCGCAAGGACGATCACCTGCGCCTCGCCGCCGAGCAGTGGACCGGCCCCGGTTCCGGCGGCGCGCGGCGCAACGAGTTCGATGACCTCGAATTCGTCCATGACGCCCTGGGCGGCGTCTCCACCTCGGATGTGGACCTCGCTGCCCTCGTCGGCGCGTGGACCTGGGCCTCGCCGTTCTATATCAACGGCATGACCGGCGGCACCGACCGTTCGACGACGATCAACACCCAACTCGCGATCGCGGCACGCGAGACCGGGCTCACCATGGCGTGCGGTTCCATGTCGATCGCGCTCGAGGACGAGGAGGCCGCGCGCGGTTTCGAGGTGCTACGCCGCGAAAACCCGGACGGCTTCCTGCTCGCGAACATCGGCGCCGGGCGCAGCGCCGACGATGCCGCGCGCGTCGTCGACCTTATCTCCGCCGACGCGCTGCAGCTGCACGTCAACGCCGTGCAGGAGACCGTCATGCCCGAGGGCTCGCGCGATTTCTCCACGTGGCTGGACGGCGTCGCCGAGATCGTCCGGCGCAGCGAGGTGCCCGTCGTGGTCAAGGAGGTCGGGTTCGGGCTGTCGCGCCGGGCGTTGGCGCGGCTCGCCGAGGTCGGCGTGGAGATTGCTGACGTCGGAGGCCGCGGCGGCACGGACTTCCTCGCCATCGAGAACGCCAGACGATCCGCCCGCGACTACGCCTTCCTCACGGGCTTCGGGCAGTCGGCGGCCGCCTGTCTCCTCGACGCCGGGGTGGCCGGCGCCGCTACGGGCGTAGAGCCCGCTCGGCCGGCGACGGTGCTCGCGTCCGGGGGCGTGCGTAACCCGCTGGACGTCGCGAAGGCGCTGTCGCTGGGAGCGAGCGCCGTCGGCGTTGCCGGGGTCTTCCTCGACGCGATCTTGGAGGGCGGGGAGAATGCGCTCTCCGACGTCATAAAGCGGTGGCAATCCCAGCTGCGGGAGCTGTGCGGGCTGCTGGGTGCCTCCGACATCGCCGGTCTGCGCGAGGTGGACGTGCTCGTGCGCGGGCGCCTTCGGGAACACTGCGAGTTGCGCGGGGTGGATGCGACCGCGCTGGCGAGGCGCAGCGGGTAGCGCGGCGGCCCGGGGCAAAGCGCGGGCACGAACGGCGCGCATGAGGGAAAATGAGTTACCTGAATTTTCATTGGTTAACCGCAGTGGGACTATGGATCAGAGCGACAACCGAGCAGGAGTAGTTAGTGAGCACTGAGCGAGAAGTGTCTGTCACCGGCGTGCCCACCCAATGGGTCGGGCCTATCCGCGTGAGCGGCAACGCCGTGACGGGCGAAATCGAGGTGCCCTTGGCGACCTACGAATCGCCGCTCTGGCCGTCGGTCGGTCGCGGGGCGAAGATCTCTCGCATGGTCGAAGGTGGCATTTGCGCGACCGTGGTCGGCGAGCGCATGTCCCGCTCGGTGCTGTTCGTCGCGCGCGACGGCGCGGCTGCGCACACCGCCTCGCAGCAGATTCTCGCGCGGCTGGACGAGCTGCACGCGGTTGTCGGTTCCGGTAGTCGGCACGCGAAGCTCGTCGATGTGCACCCGGAAATCGTCGGCAACCTCCTGTACCTCCGTTTCGCCCTACAGACCGGCGACGCCTCCGGCCACAACATGGTGACCCATGCGGCCGACCAGCTGATGACCGAGATTCTCGGCTGGAACCTCGGCCTCGAATACGGCTCGATCTCGGGCAACTTCTGCACGGATAAGAAGGCCACCGGGGTCAACGGGATCCTAGGGCGCGGACGCAACGTCGTCGCCGACATCGTCGTCCCGCACGAGATCGTCCGGAACAACCTGCGCACCGACGCCGACGAGTTCGTCGACCTGGTGATGCGGAAGAATTACGTCGGCTCGACGATCGCCGGGGCGCTTCGCTCGGCGAACGCGCACTTTGCGAACATGCTGCTCGCCATCTACCTGGCCACCGGGCAGGACGCGGCCAATATCGTCGAGGGGTCCCAGGGTTTTGCCTACGCGGAGTCCCGGGACGAAGGACTATACTTCTCCTGTACGCTCCCGCATCTGATCGTCGGTACCGTTGGCAATGGCAAGGACCTCCCGGATGTGGAGAACGCGCTCCAGCGGCTCGGCTGCCGAGAGGAGCGCGAGCCCGGAGGCAACGCGCGTCGTTTAGCGTCGTTGGTGGCTGCCACGGTTCTTTGCGGTGAGCTTTCGTTGTTGGCTGCCCAGACGAATCAGGGTGAGCTGATGGCCACACACAGACAATTCGAACGCGCTAAGGGGCAGAACTGATGACGGCGATTGGCATTCACGACATCGAGTTGGCCACGGCTCATCACGTCGTCGACCTCGCGGATCTCGCCGAGGCGCGCGGCGTGGATCCGGCCAAGTTCCAGAAAGGCCTCGGGCAGGACGAATTCAGCTTCCCGGCGCCCGACGAAGATGTGGTGACGATGGGCGCAACCGCCGCGCACCGCCTCCTCGAGCGCACCGGCACCGAGGGCATCCGCACGCTGATGTTCGCCACCGAGACCGGTGTGGACCAGTCGAAGTCGACCGCCGTGTACGTGCACAAGCTCCTCGATCTGCCCGGCGAGGTGCGCTCCTTCGAGCTCAAGCAGGCCTGCTACTCGGGCACCGGCGCGCTGCAGGCGGCCATCGGCATCGTCGCCCGCAACCCCGAGGAGCGTGTTCTCGTTATCTCCGCCGATGTCGCGCGGTACGAGATGAACTCCCCGGGCGAGCCGACGCAGGGCGCGGGCGCGGTGGCGATGCTCATCGCGGCCGACCCGGCGCTCGTCGAGATCGACCCGGCCTCGGGCGTGTACTCCGAGGACGTCGACGATTTCTGGCGCCCGAACGACTCCACCACCGCCGTCGTCGACGGTGGGCTCTCGATCACCGCGTACCTCAAGTCGGTCGAGAAGGCGTGGAAGGATCTCGAGCAGCACGGCGGCCCGTCGATCTCGGACATTAAGGCGTTCGTCTACCACCAGCCGTTCACGAAGATGGCGCGCAAGGCGCAGGCACATCTCGCGCAGGTCACCGGAGCCGAACTCAACGACGGCGCGCTCGACACAGGCTCGGTGTACAACCGGCGCATGGGCAACTCGTACACGGCATCGCTCTACAGCGCGCTCACCTCGCTGCTGCACCACGAGGACGACCTCACCGGCAAGCGCGTCGGTCTCGTCTCTTACGGTTCGGGCAGCGTTGCAGAGATGATCACCGGCATCGTCAAGGCCGACGAGGACTCCCGCCGCCGCGTCCGCGACAAGGTTCTCGGCATGCTCGACGGTCGCGTTCGCCTCTCCGTCCCCGACTACGAGGGCCTGCACGAGAACTCGATGCCCAGCGCCGACGACACCGACACCCCGCGGGTGACCGGGAGCCCGTTCCGCTTCGCCGGCATCCGCGGCCGCGCGCGCCACTACGAGCGGGTCTAGTTCCGTAGCGCCTTTCGCGCGTCGGAGCGTGCGTCAGCTGTCTTTGTCCTCCGCCAAGGGGCCAGGGTCGGCCGACGTGTCGTTGCCGTCGTCGTCGACCTCGTCGTAGTTTTCGTTACCGTTGTCGGCGGAGAACGCCACGGCGAAGGCGATACCGAGCCCGACGCCGATGGCGATGCCCATGAGGATCTCGTCGAGAGCGACGCCTACAGCGATGCCGATGGCCAACCCGACTGCGAGCCCGAGTATCCACTTTTCGCGGCTCGGATAGTTGCGCGGCGACTGAGGAGACGGCGGCGGAGTCATGCCCTCACCTTAACGGCGGAAGTCCTCCGACGCGCCGCGCCGCTGCAGCCGCGCCCACTCGGCGAGGCCCTGCGGATCCTTGCGCGAGATGAGGAAATACCAGCCGAAACGCACGATCTCCTGCGGCAGCAACTTGCGCATCCCCGGCTGGCTGAGCAGGTAGCCGCGATTGCGGTAGGTGAAGAACCGTTTGCCCTCGTCGTCCGGGTACTGCGTGTGCATCCGCCCGCCGAGGATCGGCTTGAACTCGCCCGAGCCATTGGGGTGCAGGTACGCCGCCGTCAGACACGTGCCGAAGCGGACCCCGGAGCGCACGAGGCGCCGGTGGATCTCTACCTCGTCGCCGCGGATGAACAGCCGCAGGTCCGGCACGCCCACGCGGAACAGGCAGTCCGCGGTGAACAGCGCGCCGTTGAACAGCGAGGCGATGCCGGGAAGCAGGTCGGAGGAATCGACGTTGCCCTCGGTGTCCGGCTCGAACAGCTCCGAGCGCAGCCGCCTCCACACCAGCCCGCGGCGCAGCGGGAACGCCAGGCGATCGGGATCGTCGATGTCGGCGACCACCGGGGAGACCTCGTCGAGGCCATGCCGCGAGGCGCAATCGAGCAGCGTTTCCAGGACGGAGGTGTCTTCGGGACGTCCGTCGTCATCGGCACACCAGACGCGGTCGGCGCCGAGCGCGAGGGCCTGCAGCATGCCGAGCGCGAAGCCGCCGGCCCCGCCCAGGTTGTGGCCACTACCCACATAGGATGACGGCGCCGGCAGCGATTCCACGAGCTCGCGAACCTCGGGTTGGTCGGCATTGTCGACGACGATGACGTGGTCCACCGGGCGGGTCTGCGAACACACGAGTTCGAGCGAGCGGCGCAGCGGTTCGAGGCGCTTGTGGGTGACGACTACCGCGACGATCTTCTCGCCGGATGTGCTCGGGGCTCCGGAGGTCATCGGGCCTGGCCTCCTTCGGCGGCGTTCGCGGCTTCTTTTGCCTCGGCCGCGCGATCCTTCGCGAGGCGGTCGAGGGATTCGCGCACGGCCTTGCCGGCGTCCGGGCCCTCGTAGGAGGTGACGACCTCCTCGATCTCACCGGTCTGGCGGATCTCACCGTGATCGATCCACATCGCCGAGTCACAGAGCTGGGCGAGGAAGTCGTTGGAGTGGGACGCGAAGACGAGGATGCCCGAGCGCTCGACGAGTTTTTCGAGGCGGATGCGGGCCTTCTTCATGAACTCGGCGTCGACGGCGCCGATGCCCTCGTCGAGGAGGAGGATCTCGGGGTCGATGGAGGTGACCACGCCCATCGCCAGGCGCACGCGCATGCCGGTGGAGTAGGTGCGCAGCGGCATGGACAGGTAGTCGCCGAGCTCGGTGAAGTCGGCGATCTCGTCCATCTTCTGCTGCATCTGCTTGCGGGTCTGGCCGAGGAAGAGCCCGCGGATGATGATGTTCTCGTAGCCGGAGATCTCCGGGTCCATGCCGACTCCGAGGTCGAAGACCGGGGCGACGCGGCCACGGATCTGCGCGGCCCCGCGCGTGGGTTCGTAGATACCCGAGAGCAGCCGCAGTAGCGTCGATTTGCCGGCGCCGTTGTGGCCGACGAGGCCGATGCGGTCGCCTTCCTTGAGGTTGAGGTTGATGTTCTTGAGCGCCTCGACGACGACCACATTGGAGTCGGTCTTACCGATCGCGCCGCCGGCCGAACCGAGGACTGCCTTCTTCAGCGAACGGGACTTGGCGTCGAAGATCGGAAAGTCGACGCAGGCGTTCTCGCACGTGATCGAGACTTGGGAGCGAGCCATGGTGAGTGCGTTCCTTTCCTATACCCAATACGGGACGCGCGAGCGGTACTGGCGCATGATCAAGAGCGCGAGCAGCAGGCCCGCCGCGGTGCAGCCGAGGACGATCCACCAGTGGTAGGCGTCGATCGGCTCACCGATCATGGGCGCGCGTATGATCTCGAGGTAGTGGTAAAGCGGGTTGATCTGCGCGAGTTTGGCGCGTTCGGCGACGTCGCCGCCCTGCTGTTCTAGGGTGGCGGTCGTCCAGACGATCGGGGTCATGTAGAACGCGAGCTGCACGAGCGAATCCAGTAGCGGCGCAACATCGCGGAAGCGAGTGGCGATGATGCCGAAAAGCAGCGTGACCCACACACCGTTGACCACAAGCAGCGCGAGCGCGGGCAGTGCGAGCAGAAGCTCCCAACCGAGCGGTCGGGGGAACACGATCATCAGGATGACCCAGATGATGATGTTGTGTGCGAGGAAGAGAAGCTGCTTCCATACGAGCCGGTAGATATGTACCGATAGGGCGCTCGGCAGCTGCTTGATGAGGCCCTCGTTGTAGATGAAGACCTCGGAGCCTTCCTTGATACAGCCGGAGATGAAGTTCCAGATGATCAGGCCCACGGCGACGTGGGGGAGGAACTCGGCAAGGTCCATCTGGAACAGGACCGAATACAGCAGGCCCAGGGCCAGTGCCATCACGCCCGTGGCGACAGTGATCCAGATCGGGCCGAGCGTCGACCGGCGGTAGCGCTGCTTGATGTCCTGCCAGCCGAGCTGCAGCCACAGCTGGCGCTGGCCGAAGCCGCGGCTCAGATCTTCGAAGGCGCGCTTGAACGTGCGTGAGTCGCTGACCAGCGGAGCCGAGCGGGTCTGCGGCTCTGGCTGCGCGGTTTCGGTACTTGAATCGTTGCTCACGTGGGCAAACCTTACCCGCTGGGAATGAGAATGCCGTGTCGCGAGGGCGGGGGCGTCCGCAACGAGCTGACGGCCCGCGATTAGGCCGGGCGCGCAGCGCTGTCCACGCACCTGTCGGCGGTGAGGGAGATCGCCGGCGGATAGTCGGAGGCGTCGCCTACGGTGTGGGGCATGGGAAATCGCCACTCGCCGGAGGCGAGTTTGTCTGCCGACGAGGCGAGACGCATCGCGCTGCGCGCCCAGGGGTTTATCGGTGCCCCGGACCGCCGGGCCGGAGTGCGTGGAGTGCTGCGCAGCCTCGGGACGGTGCAGCTCGACACGATTTCCGTGCTCGCCCGTTCGCACGAGCTGGTGCCTTATGCGCGACTCGGCGCGGTGGGTCGCGAGCGAGTGGACCGCGCCTACTGGGCCGACTCGCATTCGTTTGAGTATTGGTCGCACGCCGCGTGCATCCTACCGATTGAGGAGTGGCCGCTGTTCGCGTTCCGTCGCCGCGCGCACCGCGAGCGGACGATGTGGGGCAAAGGAGTTTCCGAGCAGACCTACCGAGACATGCTCGCACAGCTGCGCGATCGCGGACCGCTCACCTCGACCGAGCTAGGCGGCGCGAAGAAGACCGCAGACTGGTGGGACTGGAGCGAGACGAAGATCGCCGTCGAGGCAGCGCTCGCCAAGGGGGACGTGGTGTGCACGACCCGCCGCGGCTGGAAGCGCGTGTACGACCTCGCCGAGCGAGCCGTTCCCGCCGAGCTTCGGGAGCAGGATCTCGCCGACGCCGAGTGCCATCGCCGGCTCGTCCGGCAGGCCGGCATCGCGATGGGCGTGGCCACGCGCTCCGATCTCGCCGACTACCACCGCATCCGCGGCACCGACGTCGACGCCGTCGTCGGAGATACCGGACTGGTTCGGGTTGACGTCGCCGGCTGGAAAGACCCGGCCTGGGCAGATCCCGCGGCGCTGGAACAGTTGCCGCGCGGCCGCCACCGCACCACTCTGCTTTCGCCATTCGATTCGCTGATCTGGCATCGCCCGCGCACCGACCGCATCTTCGACTTCACCCACCGCCTCGAGGCGTACGTGCCCAGGCCGAAGCGGGTTCACGGGTACTTCGCGATGCCTATTCTCGCGGGCGGGAAGCTCATCGGTCGGGTCGATCCTGGCCGCGACGGCGGGGCACTCGTGGCCCGGCAGTTTTCGTTGTTCGATGTCAGGAGTGCGCCGCAGGCAGCCGCTGCGCTGCGCGCGGCCGCGACGTGGGTGGGTGCTGAGGAGGTGCGGATCGACCGCTGCGACGACCCGGCGGTTGCCGATGCGCTGCGTTCGGAACTCTCGGCCGCAGATGCCGGCGCGACGTAGGGTGCGGGTATGACGACCTCGAATTTCGAAGGCGTTCGCGAGCTGTCCGCGACTGGCACGGTGAGGGATGTCGGACGGAGCTACGCGAGGAACGCGCTGCCGTGGTGCGGGCTCGCCGCAGCGATTTCCGCGCTGAGCGCCTTGGTTCCGCTGCTCGCGACGTTGTCGGAGTTCGTGGCCGAAAGTCCATCGGGCGCGGGGAACTCGGGCTCGTTCGTGCTCAGTATCGGTGTTGCGCTCGCGCTTCTGCTGATCGTCGTCTGCCTCCACAAGGTCACCGCGTATGCCCTGCTCTCCGCGGCCGCGTCCCTTTTCGCGTCCGCCTCGGAAGAAAAGGTGTCCGGCGTCGAGACGAAGCAGACGGTGAGGTACTTCGCCGAGGCCTTCATCTGCGCCGCTGTCGCGGTCCTTGCGGCGTTCGCCGCTCTGGTGTTCCTCACTTCAGTCGTACCTTCGGCGTTGGTCTATGCAGTTCTGATCCCGTTGGTTCCTGCGGCCTACTTCGTGGTGCTCGTAGCTACCGACACCAAGCAAGGGGTCATTCGCTCGTCGGCAAAGGCGTGGCAGACCGCTCGAAATGGCGTGGTGTTCGGACTCGAGTGTTTTGTGCCCGCCCTGGCGCTTGCCGCGATTGGCGCCTGGGTGATTATCGCTGTGGACCTGCATGCGGTGTGGACCCAGCCGGAGGTGCACATCGCTCTCCGCCTCGGCACCACCTTTGCCACGCTGTTCGTCGCGACGTTCTTGGCCGTGCAGCCGATCGCGCTGTTGAGCGCATTCGTTTACCGGCGGCTCGACTACGCCGAGCCGCGCCGGGCGTAGTCGCGAGGCGTGAGGAATTCCAACGACGAGCGTGGACATCACAAAAAGCTAGACACGAGAAAACAACACCCAACCATCGCGGCATTCCGTCGACGACGCCGGGCTCACCGGTCATTTCGTGCCGTCCGCCTTCGGGCGCGCGCCGAACTGCTCGAAATCGGGCGCGTGCCCGGGTTCTTCGGCGACTTGGCCGACGATATCGGCGAACCTGGGGCAGCGACTGATGTCGTGATTCCGGCAGCGCAGCGCGTGCTCGGTCATCGCGCGTGACAGCTCGATTTCGTGTGACAACTTATCGAGCTTGTCGAGGTGGGCCTCGAGGATCCGGTGCCGGTCGGCGTTGTCCATGTCGAGCATCGCCTTGATCTCCGGCAACGCCATCCCCGCGCGCTGATTGTGCTGGATCGCGAGGATCCGGATCAGATCGTCGAGCCGGTAGCGGCGGTATCCGGCCGGCGTCCGCTCGGGTCGCAGGAGCCCCTCGTCCTCCCAGTGGCGCAGTACGTGTGTCGCCACGCCGACGCGCGCGGCCATCTCGCCCACGGTCCACCTGTTCTCGTTCATTGAAGTGTCGTTCGCCGTGTTCTCCGTCATAATTTTCTCCCCGACGCTAGCCTTCAGGTTGACTTGAAGGTGAATGCTTCGAGTATGACTGAACAGCAGAAGCAAGAAAAGCCCGCCAACAACGCGCCCCACTATGACGCCGTCGTCATCGGCGGCGGTCCCGCCGGTTTGCAGGCCGCTCTCACCGCAGGCCGCGT
Source organism: Dietzia timorensis (assembly GCF_020742175.1). Classification (GTDB taxonomy): domain Bacteria; phylum Actinomycetota; class Actinomycetes; order Mycobacteriales; family Mycobacteriaceae; genus Dietzia; species Dietzia timorensis_A. The sequence goes on along the minus strand of NZ_DYXM01000228.1, from coordinate 4,553 downwards.
GCATCGCACTGTGCTGCAGGTGGACTCCGGCGAATACCGCAACGCCACCGTCACCGAGATGCACAACCTCATCGGTCGGGATGGCACGGCGCCGTCGGATCTCCGCGCCGCGGCGCTTGAGGAGCTCGGGCGTTACGACACGATCACCAGCCGCCGGACATCCGTAGAGTCCATCGCGCGCGCGGCCGAGGTCGACGATCGTCCACGATTCGCCGTGCGCCTCGCAGACGGTGACGAGGTGAGCACCTCCGCCGTCATACTTGCCACCGGTATTCGCGACGAGCTCCCGGCTGTCGACGGGATCGCCGAGTCATGGGGCGGACGCATCGCGAACTGCCCGTTCTGCCACGGGCACGAATTCTCGGGGCAGCGCGTCGGGATTCTCGGGGTCATGCTGGCGACGCACCAGGCGCTCATGCTCGGGCCGATCGCGTCCGAGCTCGTGGTGTTCACGCAAGGGGAGGACGTGCCCGATTCGCTGCGCCGCGAGGGAATCGAGCTGGTGGATGGAGACGTCGAACGGGTTGCCGAGAATGGCGGCGGGCTCACGATCAGTTGCGCGGGTGGCCGAGACGTCGAGGTGTCCGGGCTCTTCGTCATGCCGCAAATGCACCAACGCGCCGCGTTCGTCGCCGACCTCGAACGCGACCTGGGGTTGGAGATTTCCGAGGGCGGGTTCGTGCGCGTCGACGAGCGTGGGCGTACCTCTGTGCCCGGTATCTACGCCGCCGGCGATATGGCCGTGGGGCCGAACCTGCCGATGCCGATGTTCAGCGTCGGCAACGCGATCGGCGGTGGCTTGGCGGCCGGCGCGACGAGCGTCGCGGACGCGATCATGCCGCGGTAAAGCCTCGGCGCACAAGTCATTTCGATCTGGCAACGAGCCGTGTAAGTCATGCAGAAATGTGGAAACATCGCGGGCGATGACCTCCGATGCTCGCCTGATCGACAGCTACCGCGTGGGGCTCTACGCCTTGCCCTTGCCCGCGTTCGCGTTGCTGGCAGTTGTGGTCTTCTGGTTAGTGGGGTTCCTCGCGGCCACGGCACTCACGGAGTGGGATCCGGGCATCGACTTCTCGTTGCGGGGGAGTTTCGTATATGCGGTAATTGTCGGCGCCGTCTTGGCGGGTGGAAGCATTGTGGGTGAGCACTCTCGTCGAAAGAAATTCGTTGACGCCCAGGACAGGGCGGAGTACCACCGCGCTGTGGACCACGAAGTCCTGCCTGACGACGGTGCGCCCATGCACTGGCGCGAGCGGATGCTCACCGAAATTGCCGAGCGTTCGCGGGCTTACTTAAGCGCTGTCATCCTCGTGGTTGCCATGGGATTGGTGACCGCCTCGATGATGGCTAGAGGCGGGGAGTGGCCGTTGCTGCTAGCAGCGGTCGGGCTGTGTGCAGCCCTGGGAGTCGGACTCTTCTTGCAGGTGCAGCGTTCGAAGAAGGCCAAAAGGCTGTATGCGGCGAGCAACCCGCGGATGACGGAGAGTGCAAGGTGAAGGCGTTGAACGCTTTGGAGCTGAGACTACGAAGCATCGTCTACCGAATGCCTGTGCCCGCGTACAGTGCGCTCGTCGCGCTGGCGGTCATCCTCTTCATGGCGGTTTACTTCGGGGTCGTCTCGGCGGCTGAAGACGAGCCAGGTTCGACGGGGCTTCCGGTCGTTCCGCTGGTCACCGCTGGCGCGATGACCGCGATTTTCGTGTGGTGGGGTGAGCGGAAGAATCGCGCGCAAATTCCCGATGTCGATGAACGACTCGGATTCGATGGTGTCGTGCTCGACCCTACTTCTGTAGGAGAGGGCGAATCCTTGCCTCCCGAATGGCGAAAGGGACTCCGCGATCTCGCCGACAGCAAGCTCATGGGCTTTATGCCCTTCATTCTTCTCGCTCCGTTCGCGCTGATCACCATCGCTGTGCCCGCGACCACCGGGGAAGCTATCTGGCCTTCGATTGTCTTTGTTGCAATGTTGTTCGCGTTTGTTGCGATTGCCGGAGCTGTCACCGCGCACCGCGGACGAAACGCCGAGCTCGCACTTGGCCGCACGCGCTAGACTTCGAGCAGCAGCTTCCCGCTCGACTCGCCCGACTGCAGACGCTGTAGCGCCTTCGCGGCATCCGCCAGTGCGAAGCGCTCGGATACCTGGGTCTTGATCCGGCCGGATTCGATGAGCGGCCACACGTGCTCGACGACCTGTCGGCAAATCTCGCCCTTGCCCGCGGGTCCTTCGACGGGGCGCTTTCGTAGGTTCGTCGCGATCACATGGCCACGTTTGCCGAGCAGCTCGGCGATGTTGAGTTCGCCTTTGACGCCGCCCTGCATGCCGAGGATCACCAGTCGACCGTCCTCGGCGAGCGCCGCCACGTTGCGCTCAAGGTACTTGGCGCCGATGACGTCAAGGATCACGTCTGCTCCGAAGTCGCCGGACTCGGCGGTGCGTTCGCGCAGCACGTCGACGAAATCTGATTCGCGGTAGTTGATCGCCAAATCGGCGCCGAGGTCGCGGCACGCGGCGACCTTTTCGGCCGAACCCGCCGTGGTCGCCACATCGATATCGAAGGCGGCGGCCAACTGGATCGCGAACGACCCGATACCGCCGCTGCCGCCATGGACGAGGAGGCGGGGGCGCCGCCCTGGGCGGTAAAGGTTCCCCAGGTCCGCCGTCATAAAGAGGTTTGACCACACGGTGCAGGCGACCTCCGGCAGGGACGCGGCCTCGGCCAGCGAGACGCCCGCAGGAATCGGCATGACCTGCGCGGCCGGCACCGCGACGCGCGTGGCGTAGCCGCCGCCGGCGAGCAGTGCGCACACCTCGGCGCCCGGGCGCAGGTGCTCGGCGGCCCACTCGGGACCGCCCTCCACATCGGAGCCGAGCTCGACGATCCGCCCGGAGCACTCCAGGCCGATCGTCTCCGACGCGCCGGGCGGCGGCGGATACAGTCCCTGCGACTGCATCAGATCGGCACGGTTGACGGCGGACGCCGCCACCTCGATGACGACCTCGTCCGGGCCGGGCACCGGATCCGGAGCCTCGGCGAGCGTGAGCGAGGAGGGGCCAACAGATTCGTCGTGCGTGATTGCCTGCATGGCCCCAACCTACGCCGCGCGCACCGGGTTAGCGGTCCTTCGCCGCGGAGGTGGCCGAGGCGCCGATCTTGGCGCCGCCCCCACCGGTGATCCGGCGGTAGAAGTCCCACTGAGCGGCACCTCCGCGGTCGGCGCAACGGCGGTAGCGCCGCGCGCCGGACAGCGCATATGCGCTGCGCGCGAGATTGATCGGCAGGCGCATCGCCGGATACCACGGCAACACGAGCGTGGGCAGCCCGAGCGCGCGCATCGTGCGCGGACCGAGAAACGTGGCGGCCACCGAAAGATGCTGCTGCCGCGCGAGGCGTCGGCGCAACGGCTCGAAAGCGCCAAACCGCCAGCGCAGCGGATCGCTCGCCATAGGCGCGGCAAGCAGCGCGCTCGTCTCGTCCGGTTCCGACTGCGCGGACACCAGGTGGCACAGCAGGCGGATGGCATCGCGGAAATCGAGTGGCAGAAACTCATCGCGCACGCCCATGAGCCAGCCGACGTAGCGGGTCAGATGTGCGATCGCATCGAGCTCGCGCGGGGTGCACACCACGCCCATCGTCAGCGCTCCGGCTCCGGGCGCGATGAGCGCACCGGCCAGCGTCGCGCCCATATCCGTCTGATTGATGGGCACGCCCCAGCGCGATTCGTCCCAATCGTCCATGGCGCGCACATGCCGCCGCACGAGCGAATGGATGAGCCGCACGTGCACCGTCGACGCGAAGCCTGCCGCCCACGGCTCGAGCCCACCGTCGCCCGTGACATCGAGCGCCCAGCGCATCGTCTCGGCGAAACGCTGGTTCGCGCCCTTCTCCAACGCGCCCGTCCGCACGAGCGTCTTGTTGAGGTCGGAGAACTGGTAGCCGCCCATGAGCGCGACATCCCGAGCGAAGTACATCCCGTCGCACCCGCCGCGACGCAACGCCCGCGCACCGTCGGCGAGAAGCCCGCGATCGACCCAGCGCGGGGTGTTCTCGACGGTCTCTACCGCGCGCTGCACCGCCTCGTGGCGTATGACGTCGGAGGTGTCCCCGCTCGCGAAGGCGCCGTGGATCTCGCCTCGCTCCGGACCGGTGGCCTCCGTCGCCATCCACTCGGCCAGGGCATCGAACTCGGGGTCGCCCGAATTCATGGAGGTTCCGATGAGGTCCCATTCCTCCGGCGTCGGTTCGTCCACCCGCCACACCATCGACATGGCCTTGAAGGAGCCCTTCGATCTGCCTGGTTGCGGCCGGAATCTGCTCGGCGGGGGAGCCGATCGTTCGTCGGGCATTGCTCACACGTCCCTTGGCGGCAGCGGCACTGCGACTAGTTGATGATGACCTATCTCACATATCGTGTCACATATATGATTGGGCGGCAATGGTGTGGCTCTGCGGGCTTGGCGGGATTTCGTGCGTCGTCGCGCGTTCCCGTTAGGATGGCAATGCGCACGTGGTTTTCACGTGCGGGGGAAGTGTGGCAGAGCGGCCGAATGC
>NZ_DYXM01000227.1 GCF_020742175.1 Dietzia timorensis | reverse complement strand
CTCGTCGCAGCATGGCGCGGTGGTAGCGGCGCTGGTTCCCGCTCGTGCGGCGGCTGATGATGAGGCCCTTGTCCTCGTAGAAGCGCAGCGCGGAGGTGCGCACGCCCGCACGTGTCGCGAGCTCGCCGATGGTGATTTCGTAGCGCTTGTCCTCCATGCGCCACACCATACGCTGGGGATTGAAGTTCGAGTTAACTTGAGACCGAGGTAGGGGCGGCGTCCGCGTGCTCATCGTATCGGCGCTGCGCACGGACGACATCGGGCATGTGCGCCACGGCCCATTCGGTGAGTGCCTGCAGGGGGATCGTGAGGCTGCGGCCGCTGGGGGTGAGCTCGTATTCGACTCGCGGCGGGATCTCGGGGTAGACGGTGCGGCTCACCATTCCGTCGCGTTCGAGTGCGCGAAGTGTCTGGGTGAGCATCTTCTGCGAGATTCCGTCTATCCGGGTGCGCAGCTGGGAGAAGCGGTGCGGCCCCTCGCCGAGAATCGTGATGACGAGGACGCTCCATTTATCGCCGATGCGATCGAGGAGGAGCCGTGACGGGCACGCGCGATCGAAGGGATCCCATTCGGTGGCGGTATCGGTGGTGCCGGAGGGGGTGGTCACGCCAGCCATGTTCGTTGTCCTTTCGCGCGCGTCGGCGCCACGACCTCGATGGTCACCTAACGGAAACTCAGTATCCGAAAAGTGCTCTCTACCCACAAGGGAGTGGGTTACTTATAGTGACTATAGGCCAAAGAAGCCGGAACGAAAAGGAGAAGAACATGGCAAAGATCGTCGTTATAGGTGGAACCGGCTACGCGGGCGGACACATCGTCGCCCAGGCCGCGAGGCGCGGACACGAGGTGGTGTCGGTGAGCCGGTCGATTCCCGAGGGCGAGAACAAGGTCGAGGGCGCGAAATACGTGGCCGCCGACCTGCTCGACGCGGACGCGGTGGCCGGGGCGATTCCGGGGTCCGACGTCATACTTTCTGCTGTTGCGCCGCGGGGCCCGCTCGCGGGGAACACGCGCGGGGCGCTCGCGAAGCTGGCCGATCTTGCCCGGGACCGCGGCGTGCGGTACGGCGCCGTCGGCGGCGCGGGCTCGCTGCTCGTGTCCGAGGGAGGGCCGAAGCTTATCGAGACGCCAGATTTCCCGGGCGCGTTCAAGACCGAGGCGGCCGAGATGGGCGAGGTGCTCGACGATCTCCGCGCGCGTGAGGATGCGCTCGACTGGTTCTTCGTGAGCCCCGCCGCGAACTTCGGTTCCTTCAACCCGGGCGAGGCCCGCGGAGAATACCGCCTCGGCGGCGACGTGCTCGTCGCGGACGCGAACGGCACCTCCGACATCTCTGGCGCGGACCTCGCGGTGGCGATCGTCGACGAAATCGAGACGCCGGCGCACCGCAAGGCCCGCTTCACCGTCGCTTACTGACGCCGGACGCACCGCGCCACCCGCGCGGCCGGGGCCCTACGGTTCGTTGAAGTAGGGCTCCAGGTCGCGCGCGTAGCGGGTGTCTACGAAATCGGCGAAGGAGAACGGCTCGATGAGCTCGGCGCCGAAGAACGCGTCGGCGATGGACTGCTCGGAGTCGTTGAGCGCATCGGCGGGAACAGCTTGCCTGTCCTGACGGCGCCGCTGAGCGATCTTCGCCGGTTCGAGCGGCACGTCGACGGCCTGCGAATATTTCTCGGCCCATTCGTCGGGATTCGCGGCCGCCCAATCAGAGGCACGCGCAACCCGCTGGACGAGGTCGGCGAGCGCGGTGTTGCGCCGCGAATCGCCGAGCGCGTCGAGCGAGGCCAGGCCGAACTCCGCGCCGTTGGACACCGATTCGGCCGTCGCGAGCACGCGCACGTCCTCGGTGGTCTCGGTGAGCGCGGTGTATGGATCCCAGATGGCCCAGGAGTCGACATCGCCGCGGCTGAACGCGGCCGACGCCTCGGCCGGCTGCAGGTAGACGGGCTCGACGTCGTCGATCCCGAGCCCGGCCTTATCCAGCTGCAGCAGCAGGTTGCCGTGCGCCGAGGTGCCCTTGCCGACGGCCACCTTCTTGCCCTTGAGATCGGCGACCTGGGCGATCTGTGAATCGGCCTTCGCGAGGATCTGATCGCCCTCGCCGGCCATGTTCGTCGCCGAGACGATCTTGATCCGCGCGCCCGAGGAGGCGCCGAAGATCGGCGGGGTGTTGCCGGTGACAGCAAAGTCGATCTGGCCGGCCGTGAGGGCCTCTACCTGCGGCGGACCGGAAGTGAAGGTCGACCACTCGATCTGGTACGGGAGATCGTCGAGCTCGCCGGCGGCCTGCAGGAGCGACTGCGTGCCGCCCTTCTGGTCGCCGACCTGGAGCGTGAGATCCCCGAGAGAATCGAGCGGTACGCGCTCGGGTTCGGCGGCCGCCTTCGCCTGGTCGGCCTCGCTCGTGACGCACGCCGAGGTGAATACGAGGACGCCGGCGAGCAACGCCGCGAGAAGCGCCAGGGTGCGGGAGCTGTGTCGTCTGCGGGGATGAGTGCGGGGATGGTTCATGCCTGCACGCCCAGGTGCTCGAGGAGGCTGGCCTTGTGGCGGGGGTCGGGCTCCTCGGCGCGCGGGAACTCGATGCGCTCGGAGTGCGCGACGCGCCCGTCGACGAGTACGTCCACGCGGTCGGAGAGCGCGACGGCCTCGTCGACATCGTGGGTGACGAGCAGGACGCCGAAGCCGTGGTGGCGCCACAACGAAAGTAGTAGCCCGTGCATCGTGTGCCGCGTGATCGCGTCGAGTGCGCTGAACGGCTCGTCGAGGAGCAACAACTCCGGCGCCCCGACGAGGGCGCGGGCGAGCGAGGCGCGCTGCGCCTGGCCGCCGGAGAGCTCCCCGGGGTAGGCGCCCGAGTGCTCGCCGAGGCCGACCTCGGCGAGGGTGCCCGCGACCCGCTCCGCCTTCGCTGCGGGCGAGATGTCGATCTGATTGAGGCCGT
>NZ_DYXM01000226.1 GCF_020742175.1 Dietzia timorensis | reverse complement strand
GGTCGACGGCGATGTTGAACACCTCGAACTCGCGGTCGCCGGCCGGGCCGAAGGCGCCGAGGGCGGCGTAGCCGGCGAGACGGTCGCCGACGCGCGCGGCCCACATCCGCACGTGCTCCTGGCCGAGGGTGTCGCGAAACTGGGCCTCACTCCACGGGTCCTGGCGTGGGAACAGCACGCGCTCGAGCGCGGCGGCTTCGCCGGAGTCGCCGGGCGCGAAGGCGGCGATCGAGGGCTCGCTCATCGCCGCCCACCCAAGTCGGTGCCGTTACCTGCGTCGGCGTCGCGGCCGGTGAGCGCCGGGGAGATCGGGCGCGGCTTGGGTTCCACGGCGTCGGGGCGCCGCAGGTAGAGAGGCTCGAGCGGGGCCGGCGCGGCACCGGAGAGCAGCGGCGCGGCTGCGCGAGCCACGAGCGCCGACACGGCCGGGAACGACTGGAGGTCCTCGCTGATCGTCGGGCCCGGCGCCAGCTCTGCGAGACGTCCCGGGTCCCCGCAGGCGAGTGCCGCGGTCCCATCCGCAGCGACCGGCGAGGAAATGTCGCGCGCCGCGAGCACGGCGGGGCCTTGGGTGCGGGCACCTCCGGCGTCATAGGCGGCGTAGTAGGCCTCCCGGCGGCGGGCGTCGGTGACCACGAGAAGCGGAGCCGCGGCGGCTGCTGCGTCGCCGGCATCGGTGAGCGCCCAGCGTGCCGTGGTGGCGATGGCGTCGAGCGTGACGACGGGATGGCACGGCACCCCGAGCGCGTCTGCGTATCCGGCAGCGGTCGCCATGCCCACGCGCAGCCCGGTGAACGGGCCGGGCCCGCAGCCGACGACGACCGCGTCGACGTCCCCGGCGTCGAGCCCGGCCGCGTGTAGGCAACCGACGAGCTGCGGGATGAGCAGCTCGGCATGCGCGCGCGGATCGAGCGTGTACGTCGCGGCGAGCTCGGCAGGCCGTGCCCCGTCCTCACCCGACGGGTCGAGTCGAACGACTCCGCTCGTGACGGCGGAGGTGGCGGTATCCAGGGCGACGACGATCACGGGTACACAGGCTACTCGGCGGCGGGGCCGGGCGGGAAACCCTCGGGGCCGCGAACCCACCGGGCGGTGCGGGTATCGGCGGCGTCGTTGCGCTCGAGGCGCACGAGCCACGGCCGCTCGGTGAGCATCTCGCCGAGCCCCTCCCCCCATTCGATGACAACGACGTCCGTATCGAGGAACTGGTCGAGGTCGAGCGATTCGAGTTCGTCGGCCAGCGCGTGCGGATTCGACGGCTTCGTCGCGACGCCGTCGGTGCTCGTTTCGAGGTCCTCGTCCGCGCGCAGCCGGTACGCGTCGACGTGGACGAGGCCCGGCCGGCCCGGTTCGGTCGGTTTATGACGTCGGGCGAGCTGAAACGTCGGGGAGGTCACGCGCCCCGACACCGCCAGCGACTCGGCGAGTCCCTGGGTCAGCGAGGTCTTTCCCGCGCCCAGCGGGCCGGTGAGTATGACCACGTCGCCTGCGCCGAGCGCGGCACCGAGTTCCCTGCCGAGCGCATGGGTCTGGTCGAGGTCCGCCAACTCCCGGCTGCCTTGCTCGGGGAAGCCTCGCTCGCCTGACGAGGATTCTGTTGGTGCCTGCCCGCTCAATGTTCGCTGCGGCGCACGTCGTTAATGCTGTCCGTGCCGTTCTCCGTGCGCGTCCACACCGTGCTGGCGTGCTCGCGCTCGATCCCGACGGATTCGAAGGCGCTGTCGAGCACGTAGGCGATCTCGTCGTTGGTGATCTCGATGGCCTCGAGCTGCACCATGTGCCCGGAGCCGGGAACGACGACGAAGCGGGCGTTCGACATGCCGCGCGACATCTCGATCGAGCGATTCACCGGGGTCAGCAGGTCGGCGTCGCCGCACACGATGGACACGGGGACATCCGCGAGGTTCGGGTACGCGCCCTTCGCTTCGAGCGTCACCAGCGCCTCGACGAAACCGGCCATGACCTCGACGTCGGCGCACCCGATGAGGTTGTTGGTGAAATCTACGATCGTCTTGCCGACAATCGTCGGATTGCCGAACGCGCCGGCCTTGATGAGTGGCTCGATGATCATGCCGAGGGCGCGGCGACCGCTGTGATAAATACCTGGGGTCTTCTCCGCCGACCACGCCACCGAGGTGATGAGTGGGTTGTCGAGGATCGCGGCAAGCCCCGCGTCGGGCAGCTTTTCCGCGGCCGCGGCGAGGAGGGTTACGCCGGCGAGCCGCTCCCGCACGAAATCGGGGTACATTTCGGCGAATTTGAGAACTGTCATCCCGCCCATGGAGTGGCCGACGAGCACGACCGGCCCGGTCCGCGCCACGGAGCCGATGACGTTGTAGAGGTCCTCGGCGAGCTGGGAGATCTTGTAGGTCCGGCGATCGGCTCGGCCGGAAAGCCCGTGCCCGCGCTGATCATAGAACACCATCCGTATATCGGAGCCGTACTTTTCCTTCAGTCCCGTGGACTGGAAATGGAAGGAGTCCATGGACAGGGTGAATCCGTGGACGAAGATCACGGTGAGCTCGGCGTCGAGGGGGCCGACCTCGCGCACGCCAAGCGGGTTTCCGTCGGACGCGGCGACGATCTCACCGCGGTCGGAGCCGATGTCCCACACCGGCTCGCCCTCGTGGGCATCGTAGGAACGCAGGGGAAGTAGGTCCGGCAGCTGGCTCGCCGCGGACACCAACAGCGCGCTCACCCCCGCGACGACGCCCGAGGACATCGGCGGATGGAAATCGCTGTCCGCCTCGGCGCGATCGACTTCCGTGCGTGGCAGGTGCGGGCGCATTCCCCGCGGGATGGGCATGCGCGGAAGGCTGGGCATCTTCGCACGCACGGATCCCCACAATGTGTCGCTTTCCGGATCCATTGGCATTCTCCCTCGGTTCTCTTCGCGTGCCCCCTTCGAGCCTCGCGAGAAGAAACGACGACAACCCACGCCCTCGGTTCCCGCATCCATCGTCGATGCCCGCGCCTGTCGCGGAGCGTCCATTCGCACCATGTGCGTTACTCCTCCCCCTGGAGCGAGTTCGTGTGTACGTAGCGGGCTGCTCGCCCGCGGGCCGCGCACACAACCTCATAGTGGATGGTGCCGAGCTTGTTCGCCCAGTCACCGGCATGCGGGGCTCCCCGGGCGGGATCCCCGAACATCACGGCCCTGTCGCCTTCCCGGACCCCGCCGGGCACCGCTCCAGATGCCGTTCGCGGACCGAGTTCGACGACGAATTGGTCCATGCACACACGCCCGACCTGAGCGTAACGCTCCCCACGCAGCTGCACATCGAAATTGTTGGATAAAAGTCTCCAGACACCGTCGGCGTAGCCGGCCGCGACGAGCGCGACAACGGTGTCCCGGGGCGCAATCCACGAGTGTCCGTAGCTGATCCCCTGCCCCGCGGGCACGTCCTTGACCATGAGGACCTCGGCGGAAAACGTCATCGCCGGACGAAGCCCGAAGTCCTCGCCCTCGATGGGGCTCAGCCCGTACAGCGCGATCCCCGGACGCACGATCTCGAAGCCGTCCGAGCCGCGGGTAAGCGTGCCCGCGGAGTTCGAATGGTGGTTGCGCGGGCATTCCAGTCCCATCGACCGCGCCTGCGCGACGGCCTCGTGCAGGGCGGTGACCTGCGAGTCGATCACCGGATCGCCCGGGGAATCGGCGTTGGCGAAATGCGCCATCAGGCCTGTGACCTCGGCGATTCCCTCGCGCTCGGCGTCCGCGAGGCGGGCGAACGTCTGCTCCCAGTGCGGCGGCATGATGCCCGAGCGGCCGAGGCCGGTGTCGAGTTTCGGGGTGACCCTCGCACGCACACCCGACTTGCGTGCCCCCGCGAGGACGGCGTCGAGGTGCTCGGGGCTGGGCACGGCGATGTCGATACCTGCGTGAATGGCGCCCGAAACGTCGTCGCCCGCCGAGTACAGCCATGCGAGTATCGGGGCGGAAATACCGACCTGCCGCAGCGCGACGGCCTCGGCGAGGGTGGTGACGCCGAGCGAGGTCGCGCCGGCCTCCAACGCCGTACGCGCGACTGCGGGAGCGCCGTGACCGTAGCCGTCGGCCTTGACCACGGCCATCACCTCGGCATCGGGCGCCTTGGCCGCGAGGATCTCGGTGTTGTGCGCGATCGCAGGCAGGTCGATGTCCACGCGCGCGGGCCCTGCGGGGATCGGGGCGGTGGAACCGGCGGCGGGCACGATTGTTGTCATAACCCCTTATCCTGCCACTGCGCGCACCTTCGCCACAGCTTCACCGATCGCGCCGAGCAGATCGGATGCGCCGATCGGCGATCCGGGGCGCCCGAATTCCTCCGCAGCGAGCCGCGCTGCAACCGAATGGACGACCTGCGCGATCGCCACGGCCCGCGGGACCTCGGCCGTCGAAAGCGCTCCCGGTCCCTCCCGCGCTGCGAGAATCGCGCCGATCATGCCGGCGAGGACGTCGCCGGACCCCGGGGTCGCGGACCACGAGGTGCCGGCGTCCTGGGCGAACGCGGTTCGTCCGTCGTCGATAAGCGTGATTCTGCCCTTGAGGAGCACCGTCGCGTTGACCCCGCGCGAGTCGAGTTCGGTGACAAGCCCGCGCACCGCCCCCGCACGGTCCCCGGCGAGAAGGCCCGCGTGCGCCGGCGCGAAGGTCTGCGCGAGGGCGTCGAACTCGCCGGCGTGCGGCGTGAGAACGAGCGGCGCCTCCCGTCGCCGCAGGATCGACGGGTGCTCGGCGAGCACGCGCAGCGCGTCGGCGTCGAGCACCACCGGCACGTCCTGGGAGAGGATCCACGCGAGTTCCTGCGCGGTCTCCGGCCCCGTCCCCATGCCCGGCCCGGCCACCCATGCCTGGGCGCGCCCCGCATTTGTGACGACGGAGGAGGCGACGATTTCGGGACGGTCGGTGAGCACCTGTTCGCGGCACGGGCCGACGTAGCGGACCATGGCGCTCGTGGACATCACGGCCGCGTGGGAGGCGAGCACGGCGGCGCCCGGGAAGCGCTGCGAACCCGCGCGGATCGCGACCACGCCGCCCGAATACTTGTTGTCCGAGACGCCGGGGACGGGCCACAGCGCGCCGGCGGTGGCAGTGCCGATGCTCGTGAGCGTCTCGACCGGCCGGCCGCGGTCGTCCGCCGGGGCGCCGATGCCGATGTCGGCGAGTTCGAGCGCGCCGCAGTCGGTGGAGGCAAGCAGGTGGGCGCGGCGAAAGAGGCCGAAAGTAACGGTCGCCGACGGGCGGATGGCGCCGGGGTGGCGCACGCCGGTGTCGGGGTCGATTCCAGAGGGGATGTCGACGGCGACTACCGGAGTCCGCAGCTCCTCGAGGATTCCTGCAGCGTGCCCGGCCATTTCTCTCGGCGGCCCGCTGGCGCCGAGGCCGACGATTGCGTCGAGCGCGACGTCGGGCCGTAGCCGGCGCAGGCGCTCCTCGATCGCCTCGGCACCTGCGGGTTCGTGCACCCGCCCTCCGGCGCGACGCAGCGCCGCGAGGGCGCGTGAGTGCGCGCGGTCCGGGGCGAGGAGGATCGCGTGGACGGCCATCCCGCTGTGTGCGAGGTCGGCGAGGGCGTAGAGCCCGTCCCCACCGTTATCGCCGGCGCCGATCAGGCCGGCCGCGCTCGCCCCGTAGATGTGGCCTGCGCCGTCACCGATAACCTCCTGCGCACGCACGACGGTGCGCGCGACGTCCGCGACTGCCCACGCCGCCCTCCGCATCACCGCGTCGGTGGGCGCTGCGTCGATGACGGGCGCCTCGGCGCTGCGGATGTCGGCCGCGTAGTACGCGCGGAAGTCGTCTCGGTGGGTCATGGTCCTCGCGCTCCTAGCGTCTCCCCTACGTTGCGGGGGCGTGCGTTCTACTCGACGGTGACGGACTTCGCGAGGTTACGCGGCTTGTCGACGTCGTATCCGCGCGCGGCGGCGACCTCGGCGGCGAACGCCTGGTACGGGATCGTCGACAGCAGCGGCTGCAGCAGCGTCGTGGTTTCCGGGATCTCGATGAGGTAGTCGGCGAACGGCTTGACGACCTCGTCCCCCTCGGCGGAGATGATGATGGTGCGCGCGCCGCGAGCCTTGATCTCCTGGATGTTGGAGATGAGCTTCGAATGCAGCAGCGA
>NZ_DYXM01000225.1 GCF_020742175.1 Dietzia timorensis | reverse complement strand
TCTCGCCCAGACCGGCCGAGGCCAACGCGGTGTCCATGACCGTCCACGAGTCCGGCAGACCCTCGGTGGCGGGATCGACCTCGATGGCATGTTCGCCGACCGGCATCGGAACGTCGAGAGAATCCGCATCGCCCGGCGCCGATTCGCCGCGGGCGAGAAGGCGGGCGCCTGCGCCGTCATTCTCGACGACAAGCGCCCAGCTGACACCGAGCACTCCCGGCAATTCCTGGGAGAGCACGCGGAGCGCTTCGCGCCCGGAGGAGCTCACCGAATCGATGAGCTGCAGCTCCTGATGGGCGCCGATGCGTCCATCGAACGGGCGCAGCGAGACGACCGATACGCCGTCCAGGCTCTCGGCGGCAGTGATGAGCGTATCGGGGAGGGCGCCGGTCGGGACGTCGACGACGATGTCGTCGATCGCCGCGCCGTCGAAGTGTTCAACGACGTCGAGGCTGACGATATTGGCCTCCACCGAGCCCAGCGCCACCGCGAGGCCGCCGAGGGAACCCGGACGGTCGGGAACGGTGACGCGCAACAGGTAAGACATGACCCACATTCTGCCAACTAAGGACGACACATGGCGTATCGCAGGAACTTTCGGCAGTTAAGTTTCTCACACCCCGAGCGTGTGGGACGCGCCGGATACCGACCGGCTAGGCTGAAGAGCACACGAAAACACCAGATCTGACGTCGCCGGTACTCCGCCCGGGCCCGCGCCTGAGCCACCGACTCGCGACGGATATAACCCAAAGAAGAGGGAAGGACCACCACAACGTGTCCGCGATCTCACGCGACGATGTCGCCCACCTCGCCAAGCTCTCGCGCTTGGGCCTCACCGACAGCGAACTCGACGAGTTCGCAGGCCAGCTCGAGAAAATCCTCGATCACGTCGCCACGGTGAGTGATGTCGCAGGCGACGACATTCCCGCCATGAGCCACCCCACCCCGATCGTGAATGTGAATCGGGAGGACGAGCGAGTCGCCGGGCTGACCCCGGACGAGGCGCTCGACCAGGCGCCCAATAGCGCCGAGCAGCGTTTCCAGGTTCCGCAGATTCTCGGGGAGGACTAGCACGCATGGCAGACAGCACCTATACCTCTGTAGCCGGCGACTCCCTCCTCGGGCTCGGCGCCGCCGAACTGGCAGAGAAGATCGCCGCCAAGGAGGTGACCTCAGAGGAGGTCACCCGCGCCCATCTCAACCGCATCGCCGAGATCGACGGCGACATCAACGCCTTTCTCCATGTGGGCACCGAGCAGGCACTCGACGCCGCCCGCGCAGCGGACAAGGCGATCGCACAGGGTTCGGCGGGGCCGCTCGCCGGCGTGCCCGTCGCGCTCAAGGACGTCTTCACCACCGCGGACGCGCCTACTACGTGCGGCTCGAAGATCCTCGAGGGCTACATGTCCCCGTACGACTCGACGGTGACTAAGAAGCTCCGCGAGGCCGGCATGCCGATCCTCGGCAAGACAAACATGGACGAATTCGCCATGGGTTCGTCGACCGAGAACTCCGCCTACGGACCGACCCACAATCCGTACGACACCACGAAGACGCCGGGCGGCTCCGGAGGCGGTTCCGCCGCGGCTCTCGCGTCGTTCCAGGCGCCGTTGGCCATCGGCACCGACACCGGCGGCTCGATCCGCCAGCCGGCCGCCCTCACCGGCACGGTCGGCGTGAAGCCGACGTACGGCGGCGTATCCCGCTACGGGCTCGTGGCATGCGCATCCTCCCTCGACCAGGGCGGGCCCTGTGGGCGCACGGTGCTCGACACCGCGCTGCTGCATGAGGCCATCGGCGGACACGACCCGCGAGATTCGACCTCGCTCGACGTGGCCGTGCCCGGCGTCGTGGCCGCGGCCCGGGAAGGCGCACGGGGCGACCTCAGCGGCGTCCGGATCGGCGTCGTCGACGAATTCGACCTGAGGACGGGCGCGCAGCCCGGCGTGCGCGAGCAGTTCAACGCCGCCCTCACCCAGCTCGAGGAGCTCGGAGCCGAGATCGTCAACGTGTCGTGCCCGAACTTCCAGCACGCCACCTCGGCCTACTACCTGATCCTGCCGTCGGAGGTCTCGTCCAACCTCGCGCGTTTCGATGCGATGCGCTACGGGCTCCGCGTGGATGACGACGGCGAGCACTCGGCCGAGCAGGTTATGGCAGCGACACGCGACGCCGGATTCGGCCCCGAGGTCAAGCGCCGCATCATCATCGGCACCTATGCGCTGTCAGCCGGGTACTACGACGCGTACTACGGCTCGGCGCAGAAGGTGCGCACGCTGATCGCCCGTGACTTCGACGCGGCCTACGAGAAAGTCGACGTCCTCGTGTCGCCCGCGACACCGAGCACGGCATTCGGCCTCGGGGAGAAAATCGACGATCCGCTGTCGATGTACCTGTTCGACATGTTCACGCTTCCGCTCAACCTCGCAGGCCACTGCGGGATGTCGCTGCCCGCGGGTCTGGCACCGGACACCGGACTGCCGGTCGGCCTGCAGATCATGGCCCCGCCGCAGGCAGATGACCGCCTCTACAAGGTTGGCGCCGCGTTCGAGGCTGCGCAGAAGCGGTAGCCTTTCGGACGTGCCTTTTGCCCCGCGCAAGAGGCAAGGCACCGAGACGATCGGGCCCGCATTCCGCCGAACATCGGGATGCGGGCCCAAGTCATGGATATCGCTGGAGCCTTTCGACCTCGAATGAGGGCCCCGACCCCAGCGCACTACTCGCATAGTCACCACGAAGGAGTGCATGTCACGTGGGTCAATCTTTTGCACCGCTCCCCGATAGGCAGGCGTGGCTGGCCCTGAGCGCCATGGTCATCGGGTTCTTCATGATCCTGTTGGACCAGACCATCGTCGCCGTCGCCACCGAATCGCTCGAGCAGAGCCTCGGCGCCGGCCCCAACGAGATCATCTGGGTCACCAGCGCCTACCTACTCGCGTTCGCCGTTCCGCTGCTGTTCACCGGCCGCCTCGGCGACCAGATCGGGCCGAAGAAGGCGACGATCATCGGTCTGGTCATCTTCACCGGTGCCTCGCTCTGGTGCGGGCTGTCGGGGAGCATCGGCATGCTCATCGTGGCGCGCGTCGTCCAGGGCTTCGGCGCGGCAATGGTCAGCCCGCAGTCGCTGTCGGTCATCACCCGCGTGTTCCGCCAGGAGTCTCGCGGCGCCGCGATGGGCGTATGGGGCGCCGTCGCCGGTATCGCGACGATGGTCGGGCCGATCGCCGGCGGTCTGCTCGTCGACTCCGTCGGGTGGGAGTGGATCTTCTTCATCAACGTGCCCATCGGTGTCATCGCGGTGCTCGCCGTCATGCGGCTGGTGCCCTCGCTGCCCACCTCCACACACAAGTATGACGTCGTAGGAATCGTTCTCTCGGCGATCGGTATGTTCCTGTTCGTCTTCGGCATCCAGCAGGGTTCCGAACGCGATTGGGGGGCCGAATACGTGGTGATGATCGTCGCGGGCGTCGTACTCATGGCCGCCTTCGTCTGGTGGCAGAGCAAGGTGCGCACCGAGCCGCTGGTGCCGCTGCGGCTGTTCCAGAACCGGAACTTCGCCGTCGGCAATGGCGCCATCTCGACGATGGGCTTCGTCGTTGCCGGCACAATGGTTCCACTCATGATGTTCCTTCAGCTCGTCATGGGGCTCAGCGCCATCAAGGCCGGGCTCGTGCTCGTCCCGATGGCGGTGACCTCCGGCATTCTCGCCCCGTTCGTCGGTCGCCTCGCCGACCGCCTCGATCCGCGTGTGCTCACGGTGATCGGCTACGGCTCGATGGCCGGCGCCGCGTTCTGGCTCGCGATCGTGATGTCCCCGACAACCTCGGTCCCACAGATGATCGGGCCGATGATCTTGCTGGGGATCGGCAACGGATTCGTCTGGGCTCCGACGTCATCTACGACGATGAGGACCCTGGATCTGAAGATCGCCGGGGCGGGCTCCGGGGTCTACAACACCACGCGACAGGTCGGCGCGGTCATCGGATCGGCGGCGATCGCGGCTGTGCTCCAGACCCGCATGACGACCCATATCGGGGAGGGGGCGGATCCGCACGCAGCTCTCGCGGGCGGGTTGTCGGACGCGTTCTTCCTGCCCGCCGTGGTCATCCTTGTGGGCGCGCTGATCACGCTCCTATTCCGCACTCCCGGGCGCCGCGAGCAGGTCGACCGGAGCAGCGAGGCGCCGCAGGCTTCGTAGCGCGGCGCGGCGGACGCCCGCGTCGCTAGTGTGGATGGCGCGAGCAAGCCAGAGGCGCTCGACCCGCGAGCGCGCGTAACTCCAGGCGTGAAGGAGAACAACCCACGTGCGAATCGGAATGCTCACGGCCGGCGGCGATTGCCCCGGTCTCAACGCGGTGATCCGTGCGGTCGTCCGCACCTCGCGGGCCGAATACGACACGCCCGTGCTCGGGTTCAAGGACGGCTGGTCCGGCCTGGTCGAGGACTCCGCGGTGTCGTTGTATGACGACGAGGAGATCGACCGCCTCCTCCTGCGCGGCGGCACCGTGCTCGGGACGGGGCGACTCAACCCGGACACGCTGAGAAATTCGCTGCCACAGATCAAGCGGACGCTCGAACGGCACGCAATCGACGTGCTCATCGCAATCGGCGGGGACGGGACACTCACCGCAGCGAACTGGCTCCACGACAACGGAATCCCGGTGGTGGGTGTGCCCAAGACCATCGACAACGATGTCGCGGCCACCGACTTCACCTTCGGATTCGACACCGCCGTGTCCGTCGCCGCTGACGCCATCGATCGCCTCCACACCACCGCCGAATCCCACGAGCGGGTGATGCTCGTCGAGGTGATGGGCCGGCACGCCGGATGGATCGCGCTGCACGCCGGTCTGGCGGCGGGTGCGCATATGATCGTGATCCCCGAGGTTCCCTTCGACATCGATTACGTGTGCAAGGTGATGAAGCGGCGTTTCCAGATGGGCGAGAACTACGGCATCTGCGTGGTCGCCGAGGGCGCCACGCCCGCCGAGGGCTCGTCGATGACGATCGACGAGGGCGAGATCGACCAGTTCGGGCACCAGGTATTCACCGGGGTGGCGAACGCGATGGCGGTGGAGATCAAGGAGCGGCTGGACCGCGACGTGAGGACCACCGTGCTCGGACACACCCAGCGGGGCGGAACTCCGACGTCACGAGACCGGGTTCTCGCGACGAGGTACGGGGTGCACGCTGCGCACCTGGCGAACTCCGGTAAGCACGGCGTGTTCGTCGCGCTGCGTGGTGAGGACATCGTGCCGCTGCCGATCGCGGACGCGATCAGCCGGCTCAAGACGGTGCCGGTGGAAATGTATGACGAGGCCGCGAGCCTCTTCGGCTGAGCCGGAAAACACGAAAGGTAAGATCGCTGGCATGACTGCACCGGTGGACACAAGCAATATCGAACCCCTCGATTACGACGATGTGATCGCGAAATTCGATCCGGTCATGGGTATGGAAGTGCACGTCGAGCTGCATACCGAGACCAAGATGTTCTGCGGTTGCCCGACCGCCTTCGGCGCCGAACCCAACTCGCAGGTCTGCCCGGTGTGCATCGGCCTGCCTGGCGCGCTGCCGGTCGTCAACCGTCTCGGCGTCGAATGGGCCATCAAGATCGGCCTCGCGCTCGGGTGCGAGATCGCGCCCTCGAGCCGCTTCGCGCGGAAGAACTACTTCTACCCGGACCAGCCGAAGAACTACCAGATCTCGCAGTACGACGAGCCCATCGCGTTCGACGGCGCACTCGACGTCGAGCTCGAAGACGGCACCACGTGGCGCGTGGAGATCGAGCGCGCGCACATGGAGGAGGACACCGGCAAGTCCACCCACATCGGTTCCTCCTCGGGACGCATCCACGGCGCGACCCACTCGCTGCTCGACTTCAACCGCGCCGGCGTGCCGCTCATCGAGATCGTCACGAAGCCGATCATCGGCGCGGGGGAGCGGGCGCCTGAAATCGCGCGCTCGTACGTTACCGCGCTGCGCGATCTGATCAAGAGCCTCGACGTCTCCGACGCGCGCATGGACCAGGGCTCCATCCGCTGTGATGCGAACGTTTCACTCATGCCCAAGGGCACCACCGAGTTCGGCACGCGCACCGAGACGAAGAACGTCAACTCCCTGCGCAGCGTCGAAACCGCTGTGCGCTACGAGATGTGCCGGCAGGCCGCGGTGCTGGAGGCCGGCGGGGAGATCGCGCTGGAAACCCGGCACTACCAGGAGGACGACGGCACGACCTCCGCCGGCCGGCCGAAGGAATCGGCCGAGGATTACCGTTACTTCCCCGAGCCCGACCTCGCTCCGGTCGAGCCCAGCGAGGAGCTCATCGAGTCCATTCGGGCGACGCTGCCCGAACTGCCGTGGGTGCGCCGCGCCCGCGTGCAGGCCGAATGGGGAGTGTCGGACGAGGAAATGCGTGACCTCGTCAACGCCGGTGCTCTTGACCTGATCATCTCGACCGTCGACGAAGGCGCCACACCCGCCGAGGCGCGGTCGTGGTGGGTCGCGTACCTGTCTCAGCAGGCCAATGCTCGCGGGGTCGACCTGTCCGGACTTCAGATCACGCCCTCACAGGTGGCACGGGTTATCGCGCTCGTGGGCGAGGGCAAGCTCACCAACAAGCTCGCCCGCCAGGTCGTCGACGGCGTGCTCGACGGCGAGGGCGAACCGGACCAGATCGTCGCCGACCGCGGTCTCGAGGTCGTGCGCGACGATTCCGCGCTGCAGAAGGCCGTCGACGAGGCCCTGGAGGCCCAGCCCGACGTGGTCGCGAAGATCAAGGACGGCAAGGTCCAGGCCGCCGGCGCCATCGTCGGTGCGGTCATGAAGGCCACCCGCGGCCAGGCCGATCCGGCGAGGGTCAAGGAACTCGTCCTCGCAGCCTGCGGCGCCAGCTAATCCCTGCGCGCTAGGTTCGTTCGTCCGCGCTGGACCCGGAAATCGGGAGGATGATCGCGCGGTCGTCGGTCTGTACCGGCGAGCCGCCCGCCTTGTTGGTCGTCGTGCCGACCAGCGCGTTCCCGGCCATGAGGCCGACCCCGCTGAGCCTGCCGTACTGTCCTTCGGCTACGGCGGTCGGCGGAGCCGGGGCGGTCCCGCTCGCAGGATCGACGACCACCATGTCTACGCGCTCGGCGTCGGGAATGGCGACCGCGGGACCTGTCGTTGTCACCGCGCAGCCGTGCACGCTCGGCTGATCCGGCCACGACCACACGCGTAGCGCAGCGCCCTCGTCGACCCGCATGAGCGCCCCGCCGGCGGTTCCGCCCGTGGTGGCGTACACGCCCGGAAAGATTCCCGCACCTGCGCACAAGCCGCTGATAGGCGAATCGGTGCTCGCCACGGTCTCTGTCCGGCCCGCCTCGCCGATTCCCTCGAACTCGGGGAAACCAATGACTTCGCGTCCGACGCCGACAAGCATCTCGTCGTCATTGAAGGCGATACCGGCGCGTCCGTTCTCGCTGCCGGGTAGCCCATCGGCGACGATCTTCGCCTCGTCCCCTTCCGCGATCCGCGCGACCTTCGTCTCACCGCCGGAAACGAGCACTGCATAGACGAGCCGATCCTGCGCGTAGCTTGGCGAGAGCGCGAGCGACACCACGGCGCCCTCACTCGGGTCGATGCGGGCAAAGGGCTTGGGCGCCTCGGCGTCGCTCACCACAAACATCTGGCCGGTGTCGCGTTCGGCGAGGATCGCCTCAGCACTGTCCGGAAGGCCGACGACGGCGCTCGTCGGCTCCAGGCACGTCGCGATGACCGCAGGGTCCGGGTCCTCGCACTCGGTCCTTCCGTCGGGAGTCTGCGGCGGAAGATCAGGCTGTTCCCCCTGGCCGGGGGAGGGCTCGCGCTGTCCCATGTCCGGCGGCTTATTGGGCTCAGGAGCCTCGCCGAAGTTCTCGCCCGCACCGGCGACCGGCGAAAAGGGTGCGGACTGCGAATCATCGAATTGTGCACAGCCCGCCGCGAGCATCGGTGCCAACGAGAGCGCAGCCGCCGCCGTCATCCAGCGAAAAGAGCGGGACGTGTCCCGCAGGCGCGGAGGCTCGGTGCGGGGGAACTGCGCATGCATGGGCCCAGCTTACGTGCCGTGGCGACCAGGTCCGCGGAGGACCACCACCCGCCAATGACGTCGGACGCCACGCTCGCACGCCCGCCGCATCCTGCCCGAATATAAAGAACTGGCGACAATACGTGGCCACACGCCCTCACGTCCCCGCGCGGCGCGCCGATTCCGCATAATCTCGTATACGTGAAACTTCCATTCGGCTTAGGCAAGAATTCTCGCGACTCCGAACCCGGCCGCGTGGATCCGAACGTGGATCCGAACCAGGCGGCAGGTGCGGGGAACGACACGACCCGGATGCCGGCGGCGGGCAGCAGCACCTCGGCGCCCCGCCAGGGGCAGTCACCCGCGCAGGCATCGACCTCTGCCCCGAATCCGGGCGAGCGGGCAGCACCCCAGACCGTGGGCGCCCCCAA
Organism: Dietzia timorensis; assembly: GCF_020742175.1. Lineage (GTDB taxonomy): Bacteria > Actinomycetota > Actinomycetes > Mycobacteriales > Mycobacteriaceae > Dietzia > Dietzia timorensis_A. The sequence goes on along the minus strand of NZ_DYXM01000225.1, from coordinate 2,232 downwards.
GAGCAAGTCCCGGTGGCCGCTGGGTAAGGACTCCGAAAAGCAGGATGCGGCTGGCGCGGGCAAGGACCGCGGCGCACCCATCGCGGAGAAGCCGATCTCGCTCGGCGGCGATTCGGGGACCGGTCAGGCGGCTACGGATTCGCCTTCCACCGCGAGCTCGGCGGCCGGGCAGGCGGCACCGGCGGGCGCCGGGGGCGCTGCTGCAGGCGCAACTGCGGCAACGGCCGCGAGCGGCTCCCAGTCGCCGGACGACTCGGCAACCGCGGCGATCCCGGTGGAGGAGATGCCCCAATCGCCGCGCACCGAATCGAGCTCGGCGACCGGGCAGGTATCCCCGGATGCCCAGACCCAGGAGTTCGAGCCGAAGTCCACGGGGCAGACGGCAAAGGACGCCGAGAGCTCCGGTTCCGGCGGGACTGCCGGAAAGGCTGCGGCTGCAGGTGCGGCCGGAGCGGGCGGCGTCGGTATCGGAGCGCTCATCGGAGCGAAGTCGAAGAAGTCCGGAGACGGGGGCGATCCCGACGCACGGACGCAGGCCTTCGGTCAGCCTCAGAACGCAAGCGAGCCCCAGGCCCAGGCCCAGCCAGTCGGTGCGACGGGCGAAGGACATACAGGTATGACCACCGACAACGCTCATAATCAGACCACCGCGTTCCCGACGGCCGGATACAACTACGCCGACTTCGACGAGAACGGCCAGGGCTACGACTACGACGGAACGGACGGGCAGGTTGCTCCCGTCGCTGCGAGGGAGCCGGCGCCCAAGCCGGTTCGCGGCACCGCGGACTTCGGCCTGTTCATCCTTCGTGTCGTCGTGGCCGCACTGCTCGGGCTGCACTCGCTGCGCATCGTATTCGGGCTGTTCGGTGGTCCCGGCTTCGACGGCATGACCGACGTATTCTCCAGCGCCGGGTTCGATCAGGCGCAGGCGCTTTCCTATGGGTTCGGCATTGCCGGGCTCGTCGCCGCGGTCATTCTCCTACTCGGGATCCTCACGCCCATCGGTGCGACCGTCCTCCTCGCCCTCGTCGGGTTGAGCGCGGCACTCACGTTGGCCGCGGCGGGCGGCGCGACGATCCTCGGCGGGAGCGATCTGTCCGGCGCACCGGGCGGCGGCCTCGAACTGCATATTCTCTACGCAGCCGCACTGCTTACGATCCTGTTCGCCGGCGGCGGCCGCTGGGGGCTCGATGCCGGCCGCAAGTGGGCGTCGGCACCGAAGTGGTCGGGCTTTCTCGGGATCATCGTCGCCGTCGCGGCGGTGGCGGTTGTCTGGTACGCGCTCAACGGAAGCAACCCGCTGTCGTCCTGATATTTCGGCAGCTCGGACACAGGCAACGTGCCCACTACTTGCTCGCAAGTAGTGGGCACGTTGTCGTAGGCGGTGCGAACGAGCCTCCCGGCTTAGTCCGGAACGATTCGCACGGCACCCTTGTCTGCGGAGGAGGCCATCCACGCGTATGCGCGCAGAGCCTGCGAGACATGGCGTTCGCGCGTCGCGGGCCGCCACGGCTTGTCCTTGGCTTCCATCTCGGCGCGGCGACGCTCGAGCTCGTCCGAAGAGATCTCCGCGTGAAGCTTCCGCTCGTACACGTCGATCGTGACGATGTCGCCGTCCTGGATCAGCCCGATCGGTCCGCCGGCTGCGGCCTCCGGTGCGATGTGGCCGATGGACAACCCTGACGAGCCGCCGGAGAAACGGCCATCGGTGATGAGTGCGCACTTTTTACCCAGGCCGGCGCCCTTGAGGAATGCCGTGGGGTGGAGCATTTCCTGCATGCCCGGCCCGCCCGCCGGTCCCTCGTAACGGACGACGAGCACATCGCCGGGTTGGATGACCTTCTTGAGAATCACCGACACGGCTTCCTCTTGCGACTCGACCACGCGCGCCGGACCGGTGAACCGGAAGCTTTCCTCATCCACGCCCGCGGTCTTGAACACCGAACCGTTCGGGGCGATATTGCCGCGAAGCACGACCAGGCCGCCCTCCTCGGTGCACGGATGTTCCATCGAGTGGATGCAGCCGTTCTCGGCGTCGACATCGAGCGAGACCCAGCGGTTATCCGTGGAGAACGGCTCGGTGGTGCGGACGCCACCCGGGGCGGCGTAGAACAGCTCGCGCGCCTCTTCGCTGGGGTTATCTGCGCGAAGATCCCAGTCGGCGAGGTAGGACTCCATGGAATCGGAGTGCACCGAATGGGTATCCATGTCGAGCAGCCCGCCGCGAGCAAG
>NZ_DYXM01000224.1 GCF_020742175.1 Dietzia timorensis | reverse complement strand
CGGGCTCGGCCGACGCCATCGAGGACGGCATCCGTTCGAGCCTCGGACTCATCGCCAACGGCTCCGCATTCAATAGCAATGCGCCGACGCTCGCACCACTTTCGGCGGGCTTCGACCCGCTGAGCGCCACGCCCGCGGCCGACGGCGGAGGATCGGCGACCGTTCCTGCGCTCGTCGGAGCGACGTTCCTCATGTCGATGATCCCGGTAGGTTCTCTTGCCAACGGCGGCCAGTTGGCGGCGCTCTCCCTCGGGGCAGACACGTTGACGAAGGCAGCCGGATCGTTCACCGGTGGGGGCTACGAGGCGCCACAGCCGAATCCGGAGATCACCGAGACGAAATTGCTCGACCGCGACGTGCAGGAGGATCACAAAGGGCCGGGTCGACTCGAGCACTGGACCGTGTCTTCCGCGAAGATGCAGCGCGAGGTCGTTCTCGAGGTTTTCCTGCCTTCCGAGGACAAGGGGCCTGCCCCGGTGCTCTACCTGCTCGAAGGCGTGGACACCGTTCTCCCGACCCCGTTCCGCACGCGCACGAACGTCGCGCAACGTGTCGAGGACGAAAATATCATCGCAGTCGCCCCGTCCGGCGCGCCGGGATCCAACTGGGCCGAATGGATCAAGGACGACCCCCGACTCGGGCGCAATAAATGGGACACCTTCATCACCGAAGAATTCCCGTCGATTATCGGTGCGCAGGACAATATCGAGCTCAACGGTAAAAGCGGCGTGCTGGGGCTCTCCATGGGTGCCGGTTCCGCGCTTCGCCTCGCCGCGAACCATCCCGGCCACTTCGCCGCCGCCGGCGGTGTGTCCGGCTGCTACAACGCGACCGACGATCTCGGTTACGAAACCATCCGCCTCAACGTGGAGACGCGCGGCGGAAACCTCGACAATATGTGGGGGCCGCGCGGCAGCGAGCTGTGGCAGCAGAACCACCTCCCGGCACATGCCGACAAGCTCGCCGGGACGCACGTGTTCATGTCCGCGGCGACCGGCGCGCTCGGTGCCGAGGACATCAAGAAATACGGCACCGAGCCGGGCGTGCTCTTCTCCGGATACATCCTCGAAGCGGGCGCACGCGAGTGCACGAACCAAATGTCTCGGGCCCTGGACCGCGCGGGCGTCAAGAACGACACGTTCTTCATGCCGACCGGGATCCACAACTGGACCGCCTTCGGTCCGGGTATGAACGCCGCGTTCGACTCAATGATCCCGGTGCTCAAGTAGCGGGATCGGCTGCCGCGGTTCGAGTGAATCGCGCCTCACGCAGTGGGCGGAATCCGTAAGCTTGGGCGCATGAGTGAATCGATAATTTCTTCCCGCTCGGGCCGTGTTGGCCACATCCAGCTCGATCGGCCCAAGGCGCTCAACGCGCTCACTGTGGAGATGATCGAGGCGATCGACGCCGCGCTAGTCGAATGGTCCGACGCCGGGGCGGTCGACTCCGTCCTGCTTACCTCGACCTCTCCGAAGGCCTTTTGCGCCGGCGGCGATATCAAGGCGGTCCGCGAGGCGGTCGTCTCCGGCGATCCCGCGGAGGGCCGCAAGTTCTTCGAGGTCGAGTACGCGATGAACGCGCGTATCGCGAACTTCCCCGTGCCCTACGCCTCCGTCCTGTTCGGCGCGACAATGGGCGGCGGCATCGGCGTCTCCGGCCACGGCTCGCACCGCATTGTCACCGAAACCCTCATGTCGTCTATGCCGGAAACTGCCATCGGCTTCATCCCCGATGTCGGCGCCTCCTGGCTCTTGCCGCGCTTCGCCGGCGGCGGCGACCTCGGCCTCGCCATGGCCAAGTACCTCGGCACAACCGGTGCGCGCATGGGTGCCGCCGACGCCCTTTATCTCGGCTTTGGCACCCACTTCATCTATGACGCCGTACGTCCCGATTTCCAGGCCACCGTTCTCGAATCCGGCTTGGACCAGGCACTCGACGAGCATTGCAGCGATCCTGCCGAGGCGGGGGATTCGCCGCTCCGCGCCCAAGAGGAGTTCATCGCCCGCGCCTTTGCCGGCGACACGATCGAAGAAATCCTCGGCGAGCTCGATTCGATGGCGTCCGAGTCCGGTGAGGCCGCAGACTGGGCGAGCTCTGCCCGCGAGGCATTGCAGTCCCACTCGCCGACATCGGTCGTGGCCACGCTGGAATTGATGCGTGCCGGATCGCAGGTCTCCACCGTCGAGCAGGCACTGCGCAATGAACTCAAGCTCGGCGCGCTCGTGTGCCAGGGTCCGGACTTCCCCGAAGGCGTACGCGCGGTCCTCGTCGACAAATCGCGCGATGCCGCATGGCAGCCTTCCTCGTTCGCCGACGTCGATGTCCAGGCCATCCGGAATGCCCTGACCGCGGACTAGCCGGCGGCGCCAGAGACCCCGCCTTGCCCGGCAGCCTCGCCGTGGCCGTGGCCAGGGATGCTGCCGGGGCTGCTGTGGCTTCCGTGCCGCGGTAAAACCGCGTCCCACGCACAGACCGCAGGACCAGTCACGTTTCACCGCGTCATTACATCGGTGAAAGGTGACTGCGCCTGCGGTCGGTACTTTTTTGGCCCAAGGCATCGCCGGCCGGCCGCCAAATCGCGCCGCACGGATCCATCGCCCGCCGCTACGGCAACTCGACCGGGCTCTCATCCTTTACCGCGTCCCGCGGCTTTGGCCGGTGCGTAAATGTCCAGTACTTGTTCACGAGGAACGTGACCGGGGTCGAGACGATAATCCCGACGCCGTTGGCCCAGTACAGCTTGTCGCGAAGGAACGAGGAGTCGTCGAAGACGCTATCGGGCAGGTGAAGAGGAGAGGTCGGGTTCATAAGCAGCGTCGTCACGGCGGCAGTCACCGCGAGCCCGAAGAGCCCGACGACCAGGAACGGCGCGTACCGGGTCTTCACGCCCTCGAGATGATCGAGTTCCTTCTTGGAGAACGTGAACCGCTTGTTGAGGAAGAAGTTCCACAGGT